>NZ_MAEK01000001.1:0-22973 GCF_009933265.1 Enterococcus sp. JM9B
AACACTAAATATTATAGAGCCGTTTTTCTTTATTCTGATAAAAAATCTTTCAATTTCTGTTGCTCTTCTTTTGTTGGAATTGACTGTTCCTTCGGTAATTATTGCCAACGATCTGCAGAAAGACCGCTTTTTTCTGGAAACTGTATTTATGTTGGGCGGAGGGATTGCGCTTTACTCTCCACGTCAATGAGAAGAATTATTCCATCGATTTCGCTTTCTTTCAGCAGCTTTTTTTCCTTTTGGTCGATAGTCAAAAATTCCAGCAGCGATTTTTTGCTTAACAACACACCTAGTCTGCGGGCGATTTACTTGATTTGACGTAAAATTAAATCTTTTTCTTCCAAACGTAGCGTGATTCTCCTCGCTTACTTGCAGGTGATTTTTTGTTATTCTTATTTACACCTACTGTTAGGCACGGAAATCTTCTTTTGAAAAAATAACAACTCATTTTATTACCCAAAACAAATTTGGAATTTTCAGAATATTTCTCAGAAAATGTGTTGACAATTAAAAAAACAAGGTATATATTTAGTTCAACAAATTTTTCCACATGATATTCTAATTTATTATTTAAAGGGAGTTACCCATTATGACTAAGAATTTTAAAAACATCGTCATTATTTTACGCTTGAGGACTTAGAACGTTGCGAAAAATCGCTAATGTTTGAGTCCTGTTTGTCTTAATCAAATGGGATTTGAGACATCCCATTAAATTTTAATGGGATGTCTTTTTTTTATCATAATATAGACAGAAACAATGAGAAACAGTCGAAGGAAAAAGGAGGACAGCCAATGGAGAAAAATGACTATACAGGTGCTGAAATTTTATTAGAAATGCTAAAAGAACACGGTGTTGACACCGTGTTTGGTTATCCGGGAGGAGCTGTACTTCCTCTGTACGATGCTCTATATGACGATAGTCTTCGTCATATTTTGACACGACACGAACAAGGTGCGGTTCACGCAGCAGAAGGGTATGCAAAAGCCACCGGAAAGCCGGGAGTAGTTATCGTAACCAGTGGGCCGGGAGCAACAAATGCGGTGACTGGAATCGCAGATGCAATGAGTGATTCGGTTCCGCTGATTGTATTTACCGGACAGGTTGCGACACCGGGAATCGGAAAAGATGCCTTTCAAGAAGCGGATGTTGTGGGAATTACAATGCCGATTACCAAAAACAATTATCAAGTTCGTTATCCAGAAGATTTACCCAAAATTATCGATGAAGCATTTCATATTGCAACAACTGGTAGAAAAGGTCCAGTAGTGATTGACTTACCAAAAGATCTTTCCGTCAGTCGTGTTCAAAAAACCTCCCGAGAGCCTGTCAAATTACCGAGTTATCAGCCAACGTACCAACCCAATAAACTACAGATTGCCCGTTTGGTGGAAGCAATTCAACAGGCAAAGAAACCTGCAGTATTAGCCGGTGGAGGAATCATTTATGCGAATGCCACCGAAGAATTTCGACAATTTATTGAAAAATATCGCATTCCTACGTTATCCACTTTATTGGGACTAGGTGCTTTACCAACAGATCATGAATTATTTTTAGGAATGGGGGGAATGCACGGTTCCTTTGCTGCCAATATGGCATTGACGGATTGTGATCTTTTGATTAACATCGGGGCGCGTTTTGATGATCGGCTGGCAAGTGCGCCGCAATCCTTTGCCCCAAATGCTATCGTGGCTCATGTAGATGTGGACCCAGCAGAAATCGGGAAAGTAATTGAGACACAAGTACCGATTGTTGGTGATGCGAAGGCCACGTTGCAAGCTTTGCTTAAAGAAGAAGTCACGGTCTCTTGTGTTAAATGGCAAGAATTAAACGCGCTTCGAAAAAAGCGTCATCCGTTTCATTATCAAGAGAATACGGAGGAAATCAAACCTCAAGCAATCATTGAAGAGATTGGCAAGCTGACCAAAGGCGAAGCCATTGTCGTTACAGATGTAGGACAACACCAAATGTGGGCGGCACAGTTTTATCCTTTTAAAAATAGTCATCAACTGATTACCAGCGGTGGCTTAGGCACAATGGGTTTTGGCATTCCTGCTGCTATTGGGGCACAATTGGCACATCCAGATAAGACAGTTGTGTTGTTTGTCGGCGATGGCGGCTTTCAAATGACGAGTCAGGAGCTGGCAATTCTAAATGATTATCAATTACCAATCAAGATCGTCCTATTGAATAATGGTTCTTTAGGAATGGTGAGGCAGTGGCAGGAACGCTTTTTCAACGGACGAAAATCTGAATCCGTATTTCAAAGCCAACCTGATTTCATTAAATTAGCGGGTGCCTACGGAGTTCAAGCAAAAAAATATGAACATCCTGAGCAATTGACGGATTTTGCAGCGTTTTTTCAAAAATCGGCACCAGTTTTGATTGAGGTAGTGATACCGGGGACTGAAGAAGTTTTGCCGATGATTCCGGCTGGAAAACCAAATGATCAAATGCTGGGGGTGGAGTAAATGCGACGTATAATTACAGCTATCGTTCAAAATAATTCTGGGGTACTGAATCGTTTTACTGGTGTTTTGAGTCGAAGACAAGTAAATATCGACAGTATCTCAGTAGGACCAACCGAAAAAACAACCCTTTCACGGATTACAATCGTGATTCATGTTGCTTCTCTTGCCGAGGTTGAGCAGGTGACGAAACAGTTGAACAAACAAATCGATGTAGTGAAAGTTTCCGATATTACGGATGAATCCTATTTAGAAAGAGAATTGGCATTAGTTAAAGTAAATGCACCAACAGCAATTCGCTCGGAACTTTTATCCGTCATTGATCCATTTCGTGCCAATATCATCGATGTGGGTGTGAAGTCAGTGGTGATACAAGTAACAGGAACCAGCGAAAAAATCGATGCTTTTGTCGATGTTGTTTCTTCTTATGGTGTGAAACAGTTAGCACGAACCGGAATTACCAGTTTTACTAGAGGAAATTAAATAGTTCTTACAAGCATTTGCTTTTGAGATAGATAAAAAATTGGAGGAATTTATTATGGCAAAAGTATATTATGACGAATCAGTAGCAACAAATTATTTAGAAGGAAAAACCGTAGCAATCGTTGGTTACGGTTCTCAAGGACATGCCCATGCACAAAATTTACGGGATAATGGCAACAATGTAGTTGTCGGTATCCGTGAAGGAAAATCAGCAAATGCTGCCCGACATGATGGGTTTGATGTGAAATCCGTAGCGGAAGCCGTAAAAGAAGCGGATGTTGTGATGGTTTTGGCACCAGACGAGGTTCAAGGAACACTTTATGAAAAAGAAATCGCACCAAATTTGGAAGCAGGAAATGCACTGGCTTTTGCTCATGGATTCAATATCCATTTTGACGTAATCCAGCCGCCAAAAGATGTTGATGTCTTTCTTGTTGCTCCTAAAGGGCCAGGACATTTGGTTCGCCGGACATTTGCTGAAGGTTTTGGCGTTCCTTCGTTGTTTGGTGTTCATCAAGACGCAACAGGGAATGCCCGTGAAGTTGCTTTATCATATGCGAAAGGAATTGGTGCTACACGGGTGGGTGTGCTGGAAACGACCTTTAAGGAAGAAACAGAAACCGATCTTTTTGGTGAACAAGCCGTGCTTTGTGGTGGATTAACAAGTATGATCGAAGCAGGTTTCGAAACATTAACAGAAGCCGGCTACCAACCAGAACTTGCTTATTTTGAAGTTTGTCACGAAATGAAACTGATCGTGGATTTGATCTATGAAGGTGGATTTGAAAAAATGCGTTATTCCATCTCAAATACGGCAGAATACGGCGATTATGTTTCTGGTCCTCGAGTAATCACAGAAGAAACAAAAAAACATATGAAAGAAGTTTTAACTGATATCCAAAACGGCTCATTTGCTAAATCCTTTGTGGAAGACAACAAAAACGGCTTCAAAGAATTTTATAAGCTTCGTGAAGAAAATGCCAACCATCCAATGGGGAAAGTTGGAGCAGAATTGCGTAAAATGATGCCTTTTGTCAATCAAGATTAGCGGAAAGTTGGAGGAGCGAATGGAAGAAGAATTAACTTATAAAGATGTCGAGGCAGCATATCAGGTATTGGCCCCTGTTGTTAACAAAACACCTTTACAATATGATCGTTACCTTTCAGAAAAGTATGACTGTCAGGTTTACTTGAAGCGAGAAGACTTGCAAAAAGTTCGTTCCTTTAAATTGCGGGGTGCCTACTATGCAATCCATCAACTGCCAAAAAAAGATTTGGAAAAGGGAATCGTGTGCGCTAGTGCCGGCAATCACGCACAAGGAGTAGCATTTACTTGTAAAGAGATGAATGTTAAAGCAACGATTTTTATGCCGACAACGACACCAAATCAGAAAATTTCACAAGTGGAGTTTTTTGGAGGAGAAAATGTCGAAGTCAAATTGATTGGTGATACCTTTGATGCTTCTGCTTCCGCAGCAAAACGCTTTGCTGCGGAAGAGGGGCAATCCTTCATCGCACCTTTTGACGATTATGCGATTATGGCGGGGCAAGGAACAACTGCTGTAGAAATTTTTGACGAAGCAAAGAAAAAACAACTTTCCGTTGATTTTCTTTTGGCGGCAGTCGGCGGTGGCGGCTTGTTGAGCAGTGTTTCCATTTATACAAAGGCAGTATCTCCAATTACCCAAGTAATCGGCGTGGAGCCAAGTGGTGCAGCTTCAATGGCTGCGGCTTTTCAACATGGTGGACCAGTTACACTTGCTCAAATGGAAAAATTTGTGGATGGTGCAGCAGTCAGAGAAGTGGGGCAATTAACGTATCGTATCTGCAAAAAAACAGTGGATCAATTGGTACATGTTCCAGAAGGTCAAGTCTGTTCGACTATTCTAGAATTATATTCAAAGCAGGCAATCGTCGCTGAACCAGCAGGGGCGTTGAGTGTAGCAGCGTTAGAAAATTTCAAAAATGAAATCAAAGGAAAAACCGTTGTTTGTGTAATCAGTGGTGGGAATAATGATATTAATCGAATGGCAGAAATTGAGGAGCGTTCCTTGGTTTTTGAAGGCTTGAAACATTATTTTGTTGTGAATTTTCCGCAACGTCCAGGTGCTTTAAGGGAATTTGTAACGGATATTTTAGGTGAGGGAGATGACATTACTCGATTCGAGTATACTAAAAAGGTGAATCGGGGAACCGGTCCGGTCGTTTTAGGTGTCTTATTGAAGAATCCAAAAAGTCTAGAACCACTTTTAACAAGAATGGCAGAATTTGATCCTAAGTTTATTGAATTGAGTCAAAATCCTTCACTTTATTCATTGTTAGTATAGTAAAAATCAATATGAAATAATAAAATGAAGCTTTTTGAATAAAAATAAGGTAAGATAGAGAAATAAATTTATCATTGTGAGGAGCGTGACCTATGGAGAAAATGGATTGGGCAAATTTAGGCTTTCGATACCATAATATGCCTTACCGATTCATTGCACATTTTAAAGATGGGCAATGGCAGGCAGGAACGTTGCAAGAGTCGAATGAATTGTCAATTGGTGAAGCATCAACGGCATTACATTATGGGCAACAATGCTTTGAAGGACTGAAAGCGTATCGGCGAAAAGATGGGACGATCCAGTTGTTTCGTGCCGATCAAAATTCTCAACGCTTGAATCGTAGCGCAAAACGATTACTGATGCCAGAAGTTCCCGAAGCAATGTTTTTGGATGCCGTGAAGCAAGTGGTACGAGCAAATGAAGAATTTGTTCCGCCTTATGGATACGGGGCAACACTCTACGTTCGGCCTTTACTGATAGGGGTCGGAAATTGTTTAGGCGTACAACCGGCAGAGGAGTATCTTTTTGTGGTCTTTTGTTCACCTGTCGGGGCATACTTCAAGGATGGGCTAAAGCCAGCCAATTTTATCGTGACAGATTTTGACCGTGCTGCTCCAGTAGGAACCGGCGCCAGCAAGGTCGGTGGAAATTACGGAGGTAGTTTGTACCCGCATTTAGAAGCGGTCAAAGCTAATTTTGCTGATTGCATTTACCTCGATCCGGCGACTCATACCAAAATTGAAGAAGTAGGAGCGGCTAACTTTTTTGGTATTGCTCAGGATGGTACCTTTGTCACACCTCTATCAGAATCGATTTTACCATCCATTACCAAGTATTCGTTGCTTTATTTAGCAAAAGAACGTTTTGGAATGCCGACGATTGAAGGAGACGTCTTCATTGATGATTTAGCACGTTTTAAAGAAGCCGGAGCCTGTGGCACTGCTGCTGTTATCACACCAATTGGAGGAATTCAATACGGAGAAGAATTTCATGTTTTTTTCAGTGAAACAGAAGTTGGGCCCACCGTACGAAAATTATATGACGAATTAGTTGGTATCCAGTTTGGTGATGTCAAAGCACCAGAAGGTTGGATTCAAGAAGTCTAGAAAAATGATTCATTTGATCGACTCGTAAAGCGATCGAATGAATCATTTTTTTGCATATAATGAAAGAATTTTTCGGGAAAAAGAAGAGAAAAAAGAAATTAAAAAAACTTGTGATAAATATCACAAAAAATCTTGCAAATTAAAAAACAAGGTGTATTATATGGGTGTAAGCAAGAAATGACAATCGATTGTAAGTTTTCAGAAAGATAGTTATCAGGAGGAATTTCATTATGGCAAAGGCAACTGTTCCGAAAAAGAACGAAAATATTGAAAAAAATGAAAAGGAAACTTCTTTGGATATCGCTCGTGAATATACGAGCAAATTAGTGGATAAAGCCTTAGAAGCTGAAGCAGTATATGCACACTTTTCTCAAGCTGAAGTAGACAAAATCGTCGCAGCCGCTGCTCTTGCTGGTTCGGAAGCTGCATTAATGTTGGCTCATGAAGCAGTAGACGAAACAAAACGGGGCGTTGTAGAGGATAAAGATACGAAAAACCGTTTTGCAACCGAAAATATTTATAATTTAATCAAACATGAAAAAACAGTTGGTGTGATTGGAGAAAATAAAATTGCTGGACAAGTACAAATTGCAGCGCCTCTCGGTGTTTTAGCTGGGATTGTTCCTACAACCAATCCAACATCCACTACCATGTTCAAATCATTGATGGCATTAAAAACACGGAATGCAATCGTTTTTGCTTTTCATCCACAAGCACAAAAATGTTCCGTTCATGCGGCAGAAATTTTATACAAAGCCGCTGTGGCTGCCGGCGCACCGGAAAATATCATTCAATGGGTAGAAACCCCTTCATTGGATAATACATCAGCATTGATCCAAAACCCTAACATTGCTTCAATCCTTGCAACAGGCGGACCTGGAATGGTTAATGCCGCTTTGAAATCCGGAAATCCTTCAATGGGTGTTGGTGCCGGAAATGGTGCTGTTTATGTCGATCATACGGCGTATCTTGATCGTGCAGTGGAAGATTTGCTTCTATCTAAACGTTTTGATAATGGAATGATTTGTGCAACCGAAAATTCCGTTGTCGTTGAAGCACCGATTTATAATGAATGGCTGGAAAAAATGTTGGAAAAAGGTGCTTACCTTGTTCCGAAAAAAGATTATCAAGCTTTAGCAGATTTTGTTTTTAATGCGAATCATGGTGTGAACGGTGCTGTTGCCGGAATGTCTGCTCGTTGGATCGCAGATAATGCAGGAATCGAATTTCCAGAAGATAAAGATGTGATGTTGTTTGAATTAGATCCAAAAAACATTGGAGAAAAACTTTCTTCCGAAAAACTATCACCTCTACTATCTGTTTACAAAGCAAAAGATCGTCAAGATGGGATTGCTATTGTTGCTAAACTTTTGGATTATCAAGGTGCAGGTCATAATGCTGCGATTCAAATCGGTTCTCAAGCAGATCCTTTTGTTAAAGAATTTGCAGACAAAACGAATGCAGCCCGAATTTTGGTGAACCAACCAGATTCCATCGGTGGAATTGGTGACATCTATACAGATGGCTTGCGGGCAAGCTTAACTTTAGGAACAGGATCATGGGGGAAAAATTCATTGTCACATAACTTATCGACTTCCGACCTATTGAACGTAAAAACCGTTGCTAAAAGAAGAAATCGTCCACAATGGGTTCGTTTACCAGAAAAAATATATTACGAAAAAAATGCGATCTCCTACTTACAAGATGAAGTAGAAAATATTGAACGTGCCTTTATCGTAGCCGATCCCGGAATGGTCCAATTTGGATTTGTTGATACGGTTTATCAACAATTAGATTTACGGGACAATCAAGTGAAGACTGCAATTTATGGGACGGTACAACCAGACCCAACATTAGGTCAAACGATTGAAATTGCTAAACAAATGAGCGAATTTAAACCAGATACGATTATTGCCATCGGTGGTGGTTCTGCTCTAGATGCAGCGAAAATTGCTCGTTTCATATATGAATATTCATTGGATCAAGAAGCTGGCTTCTTAGACAGCTATGAAAAAGTCAGCGACTTGTTCTTCCAATTGCAACAAAAATTTATTGATATCAGAAAACGGATTGTGCGTTTCCATCATCAAACAGAAACAAAATTGGTGGCAATTCCAACCACTTCCGGAACTGGTTCAGAAGTAACACCCTATTCAGTTATTACCGATGATAATACTCACGTGAAATACCCATTAACAGATTATGAATTGACACCACAAGTTGCTATTGTTGATCCAGAATTTGTATTGACTGTTCCAAGACGGACGGTGGCATTATCTGGTTTGGATA
Organism: Enterococcus sp. JM9B; assembly: GCF_009933265.1. NCBI lineage: Bacteria > Bacillati > Bacillota > Bacilli > Lactobacillales > Enterococcaceae > Enterococcus > Enterococcus sp. JM9B. Next base: position 8,672 of record NZ_MAEK01000001.1, read on the forward strand.
CATTGTCTCATGCGTTAGAATCCTATGTTTCTGTCATGGCTTCTGATTTCACCCGTCCATGGTCGATGCAAGCAATCAAGTTGGTTTTTGAAAACTTAGAAGAATCCTATAAATTTGATCCTAAAAATCCAACCTTGGCTGGGGAAACAGCGCGCGTTAACATGCATTATGCTGCAACTCTTGGTGGAATGGCTTTTGCAAATGCATTTCTTGGAATCAATCACTCCATCGCCCATAAAACAGGTGGCGAGTTTGGTTTGCCACATGGTTTAGCGATTACGATCGCAATGAAACATGTTGTTCGTTTTAATGGCGCAACCGGTAAAGTGAAACGTACCCCTTATCCACGTTATGAAGTGTATCGCGGCCAAAAAGATTATGCAGATATTGCCCGGGCTTTAGGACTTAAGGGAAATAACGATGGAGAATTAGTAGAGGCATTGTGCGATAAAATCGATGCATTAGCGAAGAAGTTGGAAGTTGATCCTCGACTTTCAGCAAACGGTGTTACGCGTGAACAATTTGATCAGTCAGTCGATAAATTAGTTGATCTAATTTACAACGATCAATGTACCTCAGCAAATCCACGCCAACCAAGTCTAAGTGAAATTCGTCAATTATTGGTGGATCAATTCTAGAGGATAATCGGTTGATTTAATAATTGTTGCTGCTTGAATAGAAAGAAATGGACCACTTGATTGTCGAGTGGTTCTTTCTTTTTCTAAAAATTCTAAATCTTGATAGTACGCCCAGTACGTGCTATAATATTTTTGTCAGGAGGTATCATTCACAATGCCGATGACTGTAAAACAGGCTGAAAAGTTACTTAAATCAATTGGATTTATTGAAGTTAGTGGTGGTAAAGGGTCACACCGTAAATTTAGTAAAGCAGGTGAAAGGCCCATCACATTACCTAGCCACAACAAAGAAATATCCATGCGGGTCGAGGACACTTTAAAGAAAGCCTTGCGGAAATATAGAGGAAAATAAAAATTTCCTCTTTCCCAAATTAGGAAAGGACTGGTTAGTATGATTAAGATTTATCCGGCAGTTTTCGAGAATGACCCTGTAGGATATGGAATTTTTTTCCCAGATATCGAGGGCGCCACAACACAGGGAAACAATCTCATAGAAGCGTTAGAAATGGCATCAGATGAGTTGGGTATTCAGCTGGCATGGAATATCGAAAATGGTGTACCGCTACCAGAACCTACACCAATTAATAGTATTAAAATCGATGAAAAAAAACAGTTTGTGAGTCTTGTTTCTGTAGACCTATCTGATTATTTACAAGAAACGAATCCAGATAAGAAAACAATTAAGATTCCGCACTGGTTGAATGTCAGAGCTGAAAAAGAAGGAGTCAATTTTTCTAAAACAATGACAGAAGCACTGATGGAAAAATTAGGTGTCTGATTCTAAGAATAGCTATAGATAATTAAAAAATCAGCTCATTTTGGGCTGATTTTTTGTTTGTAAATTCTAAAAACAAAAGACTAAAAATGTAACGGCATACATTCTATTTTTTGATACTAGCTATCGGTTTTTCTTTGCAAAGGGATATTTCAATTAGTGGTTAAATCACCTATAATAAATGTGAATTTAAACACAAAGGTGGATTTGATGAAAAAATTAATAAGAATTGTACCGATCCCAATGTGTGGATTGATTTTAGCTCTGGTTTCACTAGGAAATTTGTTGAAGGAAGCTGGATTAGTTGTGTTTGGCACCGGATTGGGAATTATCGGCGGTATTTTGATGCTGCTGATTTTTGGAAAACTAATTTTTTATCCAAAAGAAATTGCAAAAGAATTGCAGCAGCCGGTGATTGCTTCAGTAGCACCGACCTTTACGATGGCATTGATGGTGATTTGTACCTATCTTACCGATTTTCCGATAATCTCTCAGCAAATTCGTTACGTGTGGTTATTGTTGGTAGGTCTTCATTGGGGATTGATGTTCTATTTTACATGGCGTTTTGTAGTCTCCAAAAAATTCCAATGGGAAAATTTATTTCCCAGCTGGTTTATCGTTTATGTTGGTATTGGTGTCATCTCTGTGACCGCAGGGAAGTTTTATCCAATCGTCGGACAAGTAATGTTTTGGGTGGGATTGGTTCTGTATTTGGCTTTATTGCCGTTTATCTTGTATCGGGTGTTTATCTTTAAAAAAATGCCTCAAGCGACCTTGCCTTTAACCACAATTATTGCAGCTCCTGGCTCCTTGTGTTTGACGGGATATCTAAAAATAGTGACACAGCCGTCAGAATTTTTGGTTTTAAGCTTGTTCTTTTTATCTCAAATATTGTACTTTTTGGTTTTATTTCAAGGAAAAAGGCTGTTAAAAATCCCATTCTTTCCGAGTTATGCTGCATTTACATTTCCATTGGTAATTTCAGCAACCGCATGTTTTCAAGTGCAGAAATTTTTATTTATTCACCAAGTAGACACCGGGTTTTTACCGATTTTGGTGGTTATTGAGATGGGAATTGCTGTAGCGATTGTTTTGTATGTATTGGCTCGTTATGGTATTTTTTTTTCTTCAACCGCTAAGGAACCAACAGGACAAGAGGTGGCAGATCCTGCTGAAAACTGAGAAAACGTGGATTAAACAGGGTAGAGCGAGATTTTCAGTACTGAATTTGAGAACTGCAATAATAACAGTTCAACAGCTCCAAATCGAGAAAGAGAGAAAGAAAAAGCAGTCGACTATTAAATTTGTCGACTGCTTTTTTCACCTAAAATAGAAAGGGAAATACTTAGTAAAAATAATGCAAATTTTTTTGATTGCGGGAATCGCAAATTAAATTTCTTCAATTATGCAAAAAAGGATTCAGCAAGTATTTTTTCGTTCCAATATAATTTTACTTTCCTATCATTTTTCTCATTTCGTAGTGGATAAGCACGATTAATTCACTAAAAAACGGTATAATTATAGTAGGAAAACAAACACAAGGAGTAAGAAATGGAATTACGTTTGCTAAAATATTTTTGGACGATTGCCGAAGAAGGAACGATTTCTCAGGCTGCTGAAGTTTTACATATCACTCAACCTACATTGAGTCGGCAGTTAAAAGAGCTGGAGGATGAACTGGGAACGGCACTCTTTGTCCGAGAAAAACGAAAAATGGTTTTAACAGAAGCTGGTCGATTTTTAAAGAGTCGCAGTGAAGAAATCATACATTTAACAGATCAAACCACAAAAGAATTCGAAGATCGAAAAAAGGAGCTCTTTAGTGGTCGTTTTACAATCGGTTGTGTGGAAGCAGACAATTCAGACACGTTGGCGATGATGTTGGAGGAATTTATCAGCGATTTTCCTCAAGTTCATTTTCATATTCACAGCGGTACCAGTGACGATATCACCGATCGCCTTGAAAAAGGATTATTGGACTTAGCAATTTTACTTGAGCCTATCGCAACGGAGAATTATTACACAGTGCCTTTGCCCAGAAAGGAAAAATGGGGATTGTTAACTTCCGCAGAATCATTTCTTGCACAGAAGGAAACGCTAAAAAAAGAGGATGTCTATGGTATTCCGTTATTGATTTCTCAAAGACCCGAAGTTCAGAACATGCTTTCTGATTGGTTGGAAACGGAAATCGATAAATTAACGATTGTCGGGACTTATAATTTAATCTTCAATGTTTTTTCTTTAGTAGATAATCGGGTGGGATCGGCAATTACGATTGAGGGCTCTGTTTCAAATCGTAAAATGGATACCTTAAAATTTATTCCCTTAGAGCCAACCATCGAGACGAACTGTGTCCTCGTTTGGAAAAAGAATCGTGTCCTGTCACCACCGGTAAATGAACTGATTTCCCGTTTCAAGAAAGCTTTTAACAATTAAGTATGCTTTAAAAGCATGAATGGTTGTCTAACTAAGCATTATATATTTCTAACAAAAAACTGTAAGCTATCAAGTGTAGAGGATAGCTTACAGTTTTTTTACGAAAGAGGGTGAGCGTGTGACGGCAGTGATTTATTTTTCAAGAGCCGGAGAAAATTTGATCGAGGGTGTGTCACAAAATATTATAAGAGGAAATACGGAAGTGCTGGCAAAAAAGATTGCTAAAAAGTTAAGCATACCGACATTTGCGATTGAACCAACTCTTCCTTATCCAATAGCATACAGCGAGACAGTCGCTCGTGTAAAAAAGGAAAAAGAACAACAAAGTCGTCCTGAAATAAAACCAATTTCCTTGGATTTTCAGGAGGAGAAAACGATTTTCCTAGGTTTTCCCAATTGGTGGGGAACTTTTCCAATGCCGGTGGCTAGCTTTTTGACCTCGGGTTTATTGGATGGGAAAGTGATTTATCCATTTTGTACCCACGAGGGCAGTGCATTTGGCAGCAGTTTAGAGGACTTGGCAAAGAGCTGTCCTACTGCTGAAGTTAAAACAGGGTTATCTGTTCGTGGTTCACGGGTTTCAAAATCAGATGCAGCGATCAAAAATTGGTTACAGCAATATTATTGTGAAAAAAATAAACGAAGAGAGTGAAAACTATGGCAAAGCAAACAGTAGGTAGAGATAATTTAGGTGAATTTGCACCAAAATTTGCAGAATTAAATGACGATGTTTTATTTGGGGAGGTCTGGTCCCGGGAGGAAGAACTTGCCCCACATCAAAGAAGCCTGATAACTATTTCGGCGCTGATTTCAGCCGGGAATTTTGAACAACTACCCGCACATTTACAGATAGGTAAAACAAACGGGATTACCAAAGAAGAAATCTCTGAAGTCATCACACATTTAGCATTTTATGTTGGTTGGCCTAAAGCGTGGTCAGCTTTCAACCTTGCAAAAGAAATTTATCAAAAGTAAAGAAAAGAGGAAATTTATATGTCAGAATCAAAAGTAATTGTTATCACAGGTGCTTCAAGTGGAATTGGTAAAGCGACAGCCGAAATTTTAGCAAAAGATGGAGCAAAATTAGTTCTTGCCGCTCGGCGTGAAAACCTACTGCAGGAACTAGTTGAAACAGTAAAAGAAAATGGCGGTGAAGCTGTTTATGCGGTAACCGATGTGACGAAAGTAGAGCAGGTGGAAGCATTGGCAAAATTAGCGATCGATACATATGGTCGCATTGATGTCTGGTTAAATAATGCAGGAATCATGCCGCAGTCATTATTGATCCAAAAGAAAATTACCGACTGGGATGCCATGATCGATATCAATATCAAAGGTACTCTCTATGGAATTGGTGCGGCGTTGCCATTCATGACGAAACAAAAAGCTGGGCAATTCATTAATATTTCTTCCGTTGCTGGACACTTTGCCCATGCTGGAGGTTCAGTTTATTCTGCAACAAAATGGGCGGTTCGAGCAATCAGCGAATCATTGCGGGAAGAAGTTGCCGGAGATAATATTCGAGTGACTGTGGTTTCTCCGGGGGCGATTAATACAGAATTGTTGACTTCCGTAACAGATAAGGGATTTCAAAGTAATTTTGAAGATTTTTATGAGGCCTATGGAATTTCTGCAGACCGCGTGGCATTGACTATTAAACAAGCAATTGATTTCCCAGAAGATGCTGCATGGAATGAAGTAATCATTCGCCCCACAAAGCAAGTAATGTAAAAGTGTTCAAGAAATTGGAGGAGCGAATTTATGGCAAAATTTGAGGAACTTAAAGAGGGCGGAATTTTTTCTGTCGGTGATAAAAACGAAGCATTTGCAAACTATTTCATTGGTCAAAGCTATCTAAAGATGTTGGTTGCCGATCCGGAGATCAGTGTAAATGTTGGAAACGTGACCTTTGAACCAGGCTGTCGAAACAATTGGCATGTTCATCATGAGGGGTATCAATTATTATTGGTAACCGGTGGTGAAGGCTGGTATCAGGAAGAGGGTAAAGCGGCACAATTTTTGACGGCTGGAGATGTAGTCGTAATCAAAGATGGTATTAAGCATTGGCATGGTGCCACAAAGGATAGTTGGTTTGCTCATCTTGCCATCACAGCCGGTACTGCAGAATGGTGTGAAGAAGTCACTGATGAAGCCTATGAAAAATTGGAAAAGTAACCGGATATAAAATAAATCAAAAAAATTTTTGAAGTATTCGAGCTGAACAAAGGGGAGTCAGGTTCCTTCTTGTTCAGTTTTTTTGTTATAAAAAAGTCAGTAGAAAATATGAAGCAACACCACGAAGATTTAAGATTTCTTCACCTATCGTAGTATCCATGAGGTATAATCAAAAGCAGGGCTTATGAGAATCTAAATAGCAAAAATTCTCAAAATGAGAATGACTGAAATAGGCAAAGTGGAGGCAATAAATTGAAAAAAAATCATGTTTACCTACGCTCGACATTCCGAGATATTCGTTATTCATTTGGTCGTTTTATTGCAATCGTTTTGATTATATTTATGGGCGTTTTACTTTTTGTCGGAATCAAATCCGTGGGACCAAATTTGGAACAAACAGCAGAAAATTTGGTTGAACCAGCAAAATTATCTGATTTACAAGTAATTTCAACAGGTGGCTTGACTGAAAAAGACAAAAAAATTGCAGAGTCAATTGAAGGAACCCAAGCGGAATTGGGTTTTAGCCTGCCTTATTTAGAAAATTCAAAGCAACTAAACATACAACTGTATTCCTATCACGAAGACCGGCAAAATCAGCTGCAATTGATGGAGGGAAAATTTCCGAAAGCCAATGAAGTCGTTGTGGACCAAGAGTTAAAAGCAAGTTATCCTCTAGGCACGACTCTTTCCATAGAAGATGAGCAACTCAAAGATGGAAAATACAAAATTGTCGGTTACGTCCGTTCGCCGATTTATATTGATAATTTGGAACGAGGAATCACCACGATTGGCGATGGGCAGCTAGATGGATTTATGTATCTGCCAGAGGAAGCTTTTCAAGCAGAGGCCTATTCTATCTTGTTTCTTTCCTTTGATGATTTGTCTAAAAATAGTTTTTCGGAAGAATACCAACGGGCTCTCGATAAAAAAGTTGAAAAAATAGAAACAGCTTTTGCTACTCGTAAAAAACAACGTAGGCAGGAGTTGCAAGAAGTTGCGTTGACAACAATCAAGGAGCAGGAACAAGAGCTGACAGCGAATGAAGAAACGCTGACAGCAGCTCAGGAACGGATGGAACAAGGAAGGCTACAATTAGAAAATCAGCAGGCACAATTGGACGCTCAAAAAGCAAGTATTTCTCAGCAAGTGGGAGCAGAACTTGTGGAAGCCCAATTTGCCGATGCACAACAACAAATAACTCAAGCACAGGAAGACTTGGAGAATCAGCAAGCGGCGCTCACTAAAAATCAAGAAAAATTAGCTGAAGGAAAGAAAAAAATCAGTGAAGCAAAAGAAGAAACGGCTGAGATGGCTACACCTAGTTATCTGATAAATAATCGCAGTAGTAATCCCGGATACAGTGAATACCAAAGCCTTTCGGATCGTATTGATGCGATTGCCAACGTTTTTCCGGTATTTTTCTTTTTTATCGCTATTTTGATTACTTTTACTACTATGACACGCATGATCGAAGAAAACCGCAAGGAAATTGGAACGTTGAAAGCTCTGGGTATCATCCGGCCGAAATTGCGAGTAAATACATCCTGTATGCGTTATTGGCAGCGACATTAGGAACCACATTTGGTGTAATTGCTGGTTCAAAAGGATTACCGAGAATTGTATTTCAAATGATGCAAGATCAATATATTTTTACAGATTTCACAACAAATTACTTTATACTCCCGATTGGAATTGCTGTTGCGGCGGCTTTATTGGCTACACTGGGTTCTTCTTTTATCGTTTTGATCAAAGATTTTCGGGAAAAACCTGCGGAGCTTTTACTACCTAAAGCGCCTAAAGAAGGGCAACGGGTTTTCTTAGAACGGGCTACGCCAATCTGGACAAGAATGAGTTTTAATCAAAAGGTAACTTACCGCAACTTATTTCGTTATAAAGCGCGGATGATTCTGACGATACTGGGCATCGCAGGCTGTAGCGGGTTGATGTTGGCAGGATTTGGTCTAAATGATTCCATCAGTGCACCAGCTAAAAAACAAATCACACAATTAGCGCACTATCAGGCAATCATCACTCTTAATGAACAAAACAATCAAAAAAATAATAAAGTAGAACAGCTTTTAGCAGATAACAGGGTGTCTGAATTTTTACCGATATTCACCGAACAGGTCAACTTTAGAAGAAAAAGCAGCAATCAAACGGCAAGTTTATTTGTGACAGATGATTTGCAGCATTTTACAAAATTTATTTCCATTTTGCCGCAAACGAAACAATCAGCAAAAAAATTGACGAATGACGGGGCGATTATCAGTCAACGTTTGGCAGAGATTTATCAAGTCGACGTAGGGGAAGTCATTACTATGGAATCAGACGGTAAGGAGTACCCCTTAAAAGTTGCAGGCATTACAGAAAATTATTTAGGGCATAATGTGTATCTCAGCGCCGATTATTATAAAAAAGTAGCGCAGGAAGCTGCTGGAATCAATGGCTATTTAGTAAAAGCCTCTTTGACGAATAAACAAGAAGCTGTTTTATCAAAAGAAATGCTTGCTTCAGGTGAAGTTTTGAATACAACGTTTATAAGTGACCAAGTGACAAAGCAAGAAGCGGCTACAAATAATATTGGTGCGGTAGTTTTGATTTTTATTGTTTTATCCGGTACGTTGGCCTTCGTTGTTTTGTATAATCTTACAAATATTAATATTTCTGAGCGGGAGCGTGAATTGGCAACAATCAAGGTGTTAGGTTTTTATGACAAGGAAGTCACGATGTACATCCTCCGTGAAAATATTATCTTCACATTTTTTGGTATTTTGTTTGGTTTCTTGATCGGGAATCTGTTGACCTGGTTCATTTTGGCAATGGCTTCTTCTGATTTAATGGTTTTTCCAATGATTATCCATTGGCAAGGATATGTCATCTCGGCGGTAATGACGCTCGTATTTTCAGGAATCGTGTCATTCGTCACGCATTACAAACTGCGAGGTATTCATATGATCGAAGCGCTGAAGTCTAACGATTAAACAAGAAAGCAGTGGAATTTTCTTTCTTTTATACAAAAAAATGAGAAAAGTGCATGAATTTTCAGAAAAAACTTGCAATATAACTAAACTTTGATAAAATTTCTATTAATATAAAATGAAAAGGTGGGATTGGATTGAAGAGATTCATGGGGCTATCATTGATTCAGAAAATCATTATCGGGATTTTATTTGGGGCATTATTAGGTGTACTCGTTCCATCCTGGGAACCAATCGGAATTTTAGGTGATTTATTTATCGGCGCACTAAAAGGGATTGCTCCGGTTTTAGTTTTTACATTAATCGTGGCATCATTAGCAAAACACACAAAAGGTACCCAAACCCACATGAAATCAGTGGTGGTACTGTATTTGATCGCAACATTAGTGGCGGCACTCGTTGCGGTGGCGGCTTCTTATCTTTTCCCGGTGAATTTGGTGTTACCTGAGTTGACAACGGAATACCAAGCACCAGAAAATTTGAAAGAGATCGTAACAGATATTTTGACAAATGCTGTGATGAATCCGGTACAAGCAGTGGCAGAAGGAAATTATTTAGCTATTCTGGTTTGGGGCTGTATGATCGGTTTTAGTTTACGTGCATTTAGTGAACAAACGAAAAAAGTTGTGAACGATATTTCAGAAGCAATCTCCAATGTCGTACAAATCGTCATTCAATTGGCACCAATCGGAATCACTGGACTGGTCTTTCGTTCAGTAGCAGATATTGGTTTGCGAGGGATGGCGGATTATGGAAAATTGATTTTGCTGGTTGTCGGAACGATGCTTTTTGTGGCGTTTGTGGTTTATCCGTTGATGGTTTTTCTACTGTTACGGCAAAATCCATTTCCTTTGACCTTGTATTGTATGAAGGAAAGTGGAATTCCAGCTTTCTTCACGCGGAGTTCTGCGGTCAATATTCCTATTAATATGGAACTGTCAGAGCGATTGCAGCTGAACAAGGAATCCTACTCCATTTCAATTCCACTAGGGGCGACTGCTAACAGTGGAGGTGCTGCGATGACGATTTCGATTATGACGTTAGCAACGGCTCATACGTTAGGTATCCAAGTTCCCTTTACGTTGGCTTTTCTGCTATGCCTATTGTCGGCGATTTCTGCTACCGGTGTATCCGGGATCGCTGGCGGAAGTCTATTACTGATTCCCTTAGCGTGCAGCCTCTTCAACATTTCAAATGATATTGCGATGCAAGTCGTAGGTGTCGGGTTCGTCATCGGTGTTATTCAAGATTCTGTCGAAACCGCGGTGAATTCTGCCAGTGATTTATTATTCACTGCTACAGCGGAATTTTATGATTTACAACGTGCCGGGAAAAAAGTTGATATTAATCAGCGGGTACGAGAAGCAAAATTATAAGATTATTCAAAATGAATAGGAAAAACGACTCCCTAGTTTGACTCATTTGTAGTGAAACGGGGAGTCTTTTCTTGTAGAATGAAGGAAATCGAAATTGTAGGAGGAGTACACTAAATGGAACTGACAACCAGTCAATTACGAAGTATCAGACTTTTTCACAATGGTCTGTTGCAACCAAGTGAACCAAAACAAGTTTTAGAAAAAACGGTAGGCATTCAAAGCCAGCATTTGAAAATGGCGGAACTTAATCTGGCATTGCGTAGCGAGAAAAGTGAATGGGGTGAGCTGCCTGAGCTTTATGGAACAAAACAGGTGGTACGTTCGTGGGGGCAACGGTGGACCCACCATCTAATGACTATCGAGGATTGGAATTTGGTAATTAATGCTCGAAAACAAGAACAGTTGCCAATTAATTACTATCGTGGACAAAAAGACGAGATTTTTATACTCATTGAAAAAATAAAGAAACGATTACCGGCACAAAGCTCTTGGCAACGAAAAGAAATAGAAGAACTGATCCAAGAGATTTTTCCAACGTACGACGGAGAAGGACGCTTTTTACATGCAATCCTCCAAGAACTTGTGGCGCAAGGTGTCGTCTTCTTTGACGGAGGATCATCGCTGACAAACTGGATATTATGGGTGGCAACAAAGGATCAGTTTCAGCCGATAGAGCCGCAAACAGCAATTTCAGAATTGATTCTTCGGTATTTGAAAGGATTCGGACCAGCAAGTATTGAAGATTTTGTTCGATGGTCAGGAATTAAAATTTCTCGGGTAAGAAAATCTTGGCAAAAAATCGCCGAAGAGTCATCAAATTATGACTGGCAAGGCAATCATTTAATTGGCATCGAGAGATATTCTTCACAAAAAGTAACGGAGTTAACAGAACGATTTACGATGTTGGGCTTTCTAGCGGCTCGTTTTGACGCATCACTAACGGGGTATGTCGATAAAAGTTGGTTGATACCCAAAGAATACCAATCAATCATGTGGACGGTTAATGGGATTTTGATGGCACCTATATTTGTAGAAGGAGAGGTTGTTGGCCACTGGAATTATCGATTGGCTGGCAAACAGGTGACCTTTGAACTCCTTAATTGGAAAATGATTACTCCTTCGTTTAAAAAAGAGATCGAAGAAAAATTGCAAAAAGTCGCCGATTTTTTACAAGCCGACGACTTCAAAGTGAACTATACACAGCTCTAAGGAGAGCAGTTTTTACGGCAGTGTGAGAAATCTACTTGAGAGCAAAAGTTCAGAGAGATTCTGCAGTCAATTCGATCAGATTTCCTTCTGGATCTTGAATAACGGCTTCATAGTAGCCGTCACCTGTTATGCGTGGACCATTTAAAAGCACATTTTTTGCTTTAAAAACCTTTGCGAACTGATCGACGTCTTCCTTTGATCCGACAGATAGGGCAATATGCGCATAACCGAAGACGTCTGTTTGCTTTTCAATTAGGTCCGGTTTATTCATTAGTTCGAGTCGTGCTCCAGATTTAAAGCTCAAAAAGTAGGAATAAAAATTTGTTTTTGAATTGTGGTATAAATCAGAGGCAGTTGTCTGGAAATGATCTTGATAAAATCTTTTCATTTTTTCTAAATCTTTTACCCAAAGCGCAAGATGGTCGATTTTTATTTGTGGCATATCAAAGCTCCTCGTTTCTATTTTTTGTCTCTTCTGTTGTACCATAGTGGTCGATTTTAATAAACTATTTGTATCTACAGATTATTTTTTTCACTTTTTTAAAGAAAAATTTGGGAAAATGCTAAAAATAAAAAACACATGCATTTTACTTGTAAGTCACCAACAGCTAAGCTAAAATCAACAAAGAATAACAAAAGAGAGTTGTGTGCTACCATGATTAATACAAAATAATCGTTTTTCTAATTTGGAAAACACTCCAATAGAAAAACAACAACAAAATTATAAATTTAGGAGTGTTTAAATGAAAGATCCTCAGACATTTGAAATAAAAAATTGGCGGAGAAACTTTTTTATCTTTCTATCCGGTCAATTTTTATCGGGTATTACCAGTATGGTTGTCCAATACTCGATTATCTGGTACTTAACAAAAACGACCGGCTCAGCAACTGTTTTAAGTTTTGCGACACTATTGGGGATGATACCGATGGTGGTGTTGAGTCCTTTTGTTGGTCCCTTGATTGACCGATGGGATAAAAAGAAATTACTGATTATCACCGACATCATTGTTGCAATCTTTGCGATTTTTCTATCGATTGCGGGAACTGTTTCAGAAGATTTTCCATTGTGGCTCGTCTATGTTTCACTGTTTATTCGTTCCGTTGCCCAAACATTCCAAATGCCTACTATCCAGTCTATTTTGCCGACGATGGTTCCGGAATCACAGCTGACGAGAGTGAATGGGCAACTTGGCACAGTTCAATCAGCGAACTTCATTATTGCCCCTGCACTGGGTGCGTTTCTATTTTCTGTCATTCCAATGAATTTCTTGATTTTGGTAGATGTTTTGGGTGCCATTTTAGGTGTTGCTATGTTGTTGATGGTGACGATTCCTCATGTGATTTCTGAGGGAGAAAAAGTGCATCTATTATCTGATACAATTTTTGGTTTGAAAAAATTAACCGAAAACAAAGGTTTATGGTATATCACGATTATTGGTGCTGCATTCACTTTGATTTTTATGCCTGCTGCAAGTTTATATCCGCTTATGACCATGGATTATTTTAATGGAACCGTGGGACAAGCGGGCTTGATTGAAGTAATCTATTCAGTGGGGATGCTTGGTGGTGGAGCAATCATTGGTATTTTTGGCAAGTGGTCGGATCGAATGAAACCCATTTTAGCAGCCTACGGAGTCATTGGTGTGACGATTGGATTGAGCGGACTTTTACCGGGAACCAATCGCGGGTTTGTTTATTTTGTTGTTTTGAATGTGATTGCTGGTTTTGCCACACCATTCTTCAATACGTTATTAATGGCGATGATCCAGCAAAGTTACGAACCAAAATATTTAGGCCGAATTCTTGGTGTTTTAAATTCGCTCATGAGTATTACCGGCCCAATTGGCTTGATTTTTGCCGGCCCATTGGCAGACAAAATCGGAGTGGAAAAAATATTTGTTATTGCAGGTGTGGGCACATTGATTTGTGGTGTGATTACTTTCTTTACACCAGCTGCTCGAAATTACGACAAACGGTTGCAGGAACAACTTGAAAAGAAAAAAGCAGAAGAAGTTGCTGCTGAAATGGAATGAGAATCGTTAGATAGTCATTCCCAAAATGATGTTACAGAGTTTGTTGCAACACGAATCAAACGAGATTTAAACCTCTAGTTTTGCTAGAGGTTTTTGGTGTTTAACTAACCGGTGATCAAGTCGGTTTATAAAACTGTAAAAATAGTTAGTTTTTTATATAATCGTGATGTATAAAATAGTTTAAGATTGAGGATAAGTAATGACAAAAAATAACTATCAAGATCAATCAGAATTATTGTTGCTAAAAGTTAGAGCAAATCTTTTTCGGGAATGGAAACAGATTGCGGACGATGATGGAGTGGAAGCGTCTTTAAGTAATGAACCCTTTATCAGTACAAAGAAAATCATACAAAATAAATTTGAAAAAGAGGCAGTTGGCGGACATCTGTTCTTTTATCAGGATAAATTAATTTTTTCGCCTCATAGTTTTAATATAGATACGTCAACTCAAGAAATACTTAGAAAAGATATTAAGACCTGAATAATTCATAGCTTTTTTGAAATGCTATTTAAACATTGTCCTAACGCTGTTTATTGTTTTATTCCCCAACACCTTTTGAGTGTACAAAAAGAACCCCAATCTGCTATGGTTAAATCGCCAAAACCTAACCAAAGAAAGGGGTTCTTCTCAATGGCTACATTACAAGCTAACCAAGGAAACTTAAACTCACAAATGAACGTG
>NZ_MAEK01000002.1:0-49931 GCF_009933265.1 Enterococcus sp. JM9B
CACTAAATATTATAGAACCAATAATTAAACCAGAATGGTTATCCCTACTCCGAGGAGTGGGGATTTTTTTTTTGCAAAATAGGAAATACTTTACAAAACTAATTTAATTAGTTTATAATCTAATTAAATTAGTTTATTGGGAGTGATAAAGTTGAAGGTTACTAAGTATGGAAATTTGTATCAAATTACCTTTTTGCCAATGCTTTTTCCAATTAATGCTTTTTTAGTTGAAGAAGAAGAGTATTTTATTGCTGTGGATGTGGGGGTAAAGAATTTTATTCCTGCATTTAGAAAAATAAGCCAGTTAGTTGGAAAACCAATTCATATGCTTTTATTGACTCATGCTCACGGCGATCATGTCAATGGTGTTCCCGCGTTTAGACAAGCATTTCCGAATGCGACAATTGGTATATCGAAGAGAGATGCTCGGTTGCTGAATAAAGATTTTACTTTAACGGAAAAAGAAGGTAAGGAAAAAATAAAAGGGGGCTTTCCTAAAGAGAAAATTCCGATTGATTTCACATTTGTTGAACAGGATAGTTTTGGTTCACTTGTAGTTATTTCCAGCCCAGGGCATACGCCTGGTTCAGTTTCTTTTTATGATTCAAACAGAAGAATGCTGATTGCTGGCGATGCGTTTCAGGAAAGAGGCGGGCTGGCAGTAAGTGGTGACTTTCGATGGCGTTTTCCTTTTCCTGCACTGGCGACTTGGGATAAAAAAAGAGCATGGTCTTCTGCCAAAAAATTAGCAGAGTTAAAGCCAAAATTAGTAGCAGTTGGTCATGGAAATACGCTGGTTGAGCCTATGGAAAAAATGCGAGAAGCGATTATGCGAGAGGAAAGAAAACTGTATGGGAAAAAAGATAACAACGGATAAAATACTAATAACCGCTATTGATTTAATCAATCAAAGAGGGGTAGATCAACTGACTTTAAAAGAGGTTGCCGCAACTTTAGGAATAAAGCCCCCCTCTTTGTACAATCATTTTGCGAATCTAGAGGCACTGATTGATTCAATCGCATTAAAAAGCATGACGGAACTTTATGACTTGTTAGTGACCGATATGATTGGATTGGCTGGAGTGGAGGCTCTGGAAAAAATTGCATTTACTTATCGAAACTATGCTAGGACACATCCGGGACAATACGAAGCTATTCAGCGTGTGTCCTTGTGGAAAAGTACAAAGACAATAGAATTATCTGAGAAATTGGTTCGGCTTTTTGAGAAAATCGTGCAAAACTATCTTCCTTTTGAAACGGAACAAATTCACTATATTCGCACTTTTCGCAGCTATCTGCATGGGTTTATTCTCTTAGAACTAGATGGCTCATTTGGAATGGAACAAGATATCGAAGAAAGTTTTAAGTATGGTGTAAATCAGCTATTAAAAAGTTTACAAATAAAAACACAGGAAAAAATTAGGAAATAAGAGAAGGACGGATACTATGCGAAACATAAAATTAACGATGGAATATGATGGGAAACGCTATTTGGGATGGCAAAGACTGGGAGATTCGGAGAAAACGATCCAAGGCAAGATCGAGAATGTTTTGACCCAAATGACCGGAGAAAAAATTGAGATCATTGGTTCAGGACGGACAGATGCCGGGACCCATGCTCGCGGACAAGTAGCAAATTTCAAATCAGCAACTACCATGACCGAGGCAGAGATGCTCGATTTTTTAAATCGGTATTTGCCTAGAGATATCGTGGTAAAGAAAGTCGAAGAAGCATCCGAACGATTTCATGCCCGCTACAATGCTTCTGGAAAACAGTACAGCTATTATGTATGGAATAGTCCGATTCCTTCTGCCTTTGAGCGAAATTACAGCTTTCATGTTCCACAAAAATTGGCGATCAATAAAATGAAGGAAGCCTGCGAAAAATTAGTAGGTACTCATGATTTTATCGGCTTTTCAGCACTTAAGAAAACTAAAAAATCAACGATCCGGACGATTCGCCAAATTTCAATTCAGCAAGAAGGCGGTCTGCTACACTTCACTTTTGAAGGAGATGGCTTTTTACACAAAATGGTCCGAATTCTTGCTGGAACTCTTATAGAAATCGGTGCGGGAAATATGGATATAGAAGCAATCGACGAAGTTTTTGAAACGAAGATTCGAAAAAATGCGGGAGAAACTGTGCCGGCACAAGGCTTGTTTTTGGATGAAGTATTTTATCATTGATAGAAGTATTGATTGCATCTCGTGTAGAAAGGAAGCGTAGAGAAAGTGAATGGCGCAAATCTGCCACTGGCTCAGCAAATAGCCTTGTTAGAAAAAATTGTAAAAGAAAATACCTTGTTGTTTCCGCTCCTCCAAAAGCTTGCCCAACTTGAACTTCCCAATTATTATGTCGGTGGCGGCAGCATCGTTCAAACGGTTTGGAATCATCTCTATAACAAACCGCTTCATTATGGTATTAAGGATATCGATATCGTTTATTTTGACGAGGATTTAAGGGAAGAAAAAGAAAAAGCTATTATGGCGATGCTTCGAAAAACAATTGGTGACTTCCCGGTAAAAATCGATATTGCAAATGAGGCAAGGGTTCATTTATGGTACGAAAAGGCATTCGGGTATCCGATTGCACCTTACGAAAGTGTCGAACAGGCAATCAGTACATGGCCGACGACCGCCACATCTGTAGGAATACGATTGGAGAAGGGGCAATTTGTCATCTTTGCACCATTTGGATTAAATGATTTGTTTTCGGGAACGATTCGTCCAAATAAGACCTTGATTTCAGAAGCAATCTACCAAAAAAAAGCCGAAGCTTGGCATCAGAAATGGCCAGAAACAATGGTACAAAAATGGTGAGTACTCGTTTTTTGTATAATTAGTAGCTGTTTTGGGCGTTTTCCTGCGCCATTGAGGGGGATTTTTTCTGCAAGAAAAACAAATTGCTGTCTTTGCTTTTTTGGCGCATAATGCCAGTAGATAAAAGTAGGGGGATAATTTCATGACGAAGACTCGTTTGGAAGCCATTACTGATGGCGTGACAGCAATTATCTTAACATTAATGGTTTTGGAATTACGGGCACCGATGACGACCAATTTGAAAGGGCTTTTGGACTTAAAAGAAGTGTTCATGACCTATACCATCAGTTTTATTTATATCGTAATTATTTGGAATGCCCACCATTATTTATTCAGTCGCGTAACAAAAATCAATCGAAGGATTATTTGGGCGAATTTTTTCTGGATTTTTTGGCTGTCTCTATGTCCTTTTGCGACAAGTTGGGTCAGTCGTGATTTTTCTGCCTTTTGGCCGGAATTTGTGTATGCAGTAATTTTTGCCATGTGGACATTTTCTTTTGCTCTAATCGGTTATGCGGCTGGAAAGGCAAATTCAAGAGTGAAAATAGCCCGCAAGCGAGATTGGCGCAATCGTTTGTCAATTGCGATCAATCTCCTTTTGCTGACGATTGTACCTTTTTTTCCTCCTGTTGCATTGATTGGACGTGGAATCGTCGCATTGTTTTGGGTTTTACCAGAAGGTTGGTTTATTCAAAAGAAGAATTAATTTTTCCTCGCCTTCCTATGTAAAATCAAGTATGCTAAATATAATCAAACAATTTGTTAAAGAATTTTTTCAAGGGGAATTAGTGAATGAAGAAAAAAATTTATTTTTTGTGTACTGGAAATTCTTGTCGAAGTCAAATGGCAGAAGGATACGGGCATCTGTTACTGCCTGCCGAGGAAGTAGAAATCCGCAGTGCCGGTATCGAAACTCATGGATTGAATCCACGAGCAGTCGCCGTCATGCTGGAAGATGGTGTGGATATTCGGCAGCAGACTTCTGATTTGATTGATCCGAATTATTTTGCCAATGCGGATTTGATCGTGACCTTGTGTGGTGATGCCAAGGATAAGTGTCCAGTAATCCCCCAATCCGCTACCCATCTGCATTGGGATCTGCAAGACCCGGCACGAGTGACCGGCTCAGAAGAAACGATTATGGAAGCTTTTCGCGAAACCAGAGACACAATCAAAGCTCTGGTCGCTGGATTAAAAGATTAAAAAAACGGGAAAGCTCGAAGTTGAGCTTCCCGTTTTTTTGTTAGGCGCCTTCCACCATATCACGTTTTTTATATCCAACGTAACCTAAAAGGATCAGAACCAAACTGATCGCAGTAATCGTGAGGAAGGTAGGCGCATCAAATTTTTCCAATGGCATTTGAGGTATCCAACTTTGGATAGCCGTTTTCATAAACCAATCAGGCAAATCCAAGATGCCGCCAAAATAATTCAGCATGAAGGAATAAGCAAGGTAGGCATAAATCAATTTTCCAACTTTAGGTGCCCAGCCTAGCGCAAGAGCAGCAAGACCTGCGCAGAATAAAACAGCAGGATAAAAATTAAATCCAGCAGCTAAAAAGTCCCCCATGTCCATGGAAGCACCATCTCCCATAGCCGCAAGTGCGGTACCGCCTAAACTACCGGCACTCAACAAGACACCAATCACGCTGGCGATAAGTGCCAAGGCAATTGTGGTCCAGTATAATTGTCCACGGGTGATCTTTGTTGAATACAGTTGGCTTAGATGCAGACGAACTTCTTCTGCAAATAGCTTGTTGATGATTGCAACTGGTAAAATCGTTGCTAAACCAGTCAGCACAATCATGATTGTACCGGTAAAGGATTCTTCAATCGAAGCTCCGGTTGCAGCAAACATTTGTTTCATCAAGTCGTTGCTTTCAAGGAAGGTTTGCATATCACCATAGATTGAGCCATAAGCAGCCCCCATGATAACAAAAGCAATCAACCAGCTAATCGTTACACCTTTGTTCAGCTTGATAAATAAGCCGTGAACAGAAAGCAGTGATTTTTTCGCGGTTGCCCGACCTTCTCGTTCAGGAAGATAACCAGCATTCATGTCACGACCTCCTTCAAGAGCAAAGGCGAGAAGGACCATCACCAGAATAAAAAGCAATCCCCAAAGCAATGGCAACCAATTATTTTCAGTAAAAGGATAGGTGAGATAGGTCCAGCTCATTGGGTTAAAAGCGGACAAATCTAGATTGGAAACATCGGTCCCCGCCCGCACAATGTACAACAAGCCGACGATACCAAGAGAAGCACCCGTTGCACCGGAAGAAGTCGGCATGATTTGCGCCATGACTAAGGCGATGACCGCCCCAAGGACACCGGAGAAGGCGATGGACAAACCGAAAAGTATCGCGCCGGTAGTTGTGATGGAATCCACACCGAAGCTGATCATTGCGCCGCTGATGACAACTGCCATCAAAAGATTGATCAAAATTGTTTCTGCTAAAACCGCTAACGAATTTGCCTGACGTCCTACACGGAAGGAGCGCACCAATTCAGTAAGACCTAAATCTTCTTCTTTGCGGGTGTGACCCACAACATGCAAGGCGGAAATAATCATTGCAAATAATCCACAAAACAGCAGCATTTCATGAGCGTACATGGCACCAATCGTGTAATCTGCCCCGTTTGTGATCGGTGTTGGACCTACCATCGAGATCATTGCCGGATTTTGCATGGTTTCAAACATACCGGCAGCACCTTGCCCTTTGGCGATTTCTTCAAAAGCAGGAACATATGCTCCGGAAAACAACCCAATTCCCAAAACCCAAAAAATAATTTTTTTCCAGTCACGTTTTAGGTACTGTACAAAAAGTACGCCCCAACGTGCAAATTTTTCATTCATCTTTTTTTCCTCCGTTCCACCACTTAGCCTTCATAATGACGCATGAATAAATCTTCAAGCGTTGGCGGCACTGATTCAAATTTTTTCACGCCTAATTTAGCAGCAGCCAGCAAAATGTCATTGATATATTGATTATCTGCTGAGAATTTAGCCTGGTGCTCTTTTTGTACAAAATCGTGGACACCTTGCAGAGAAGCTAAAGAAGACACATCGCCGTCTGCTGTTAAAGTAACAGTAGAACGGGTCAAGTGGCGCAATTCGTCCAGTGTACCTGTTTCCACCACTTTTCCTTGGCGGATAATTACGACTTTGTCAGCCAGACGTTCTACTTCACTTAAAATATGAGAGGAAAGCAGAATCGCTTTGCCGGCGTTTTTAATTTTTTCCACTTCATCTTGGAAGACTGCTTCCATTAGAGGATCAAGTCCGGAAGTTGGTTCATCAAAGATATACAAATCAGAATCAACGGACAATGCGGCAATCAAGCCGACTTTTTGACGATTTCCTTTTGAATATCCTTTGGCTTTTTTCTTAGGATCTAATTCAAAACGTTTGATCAGGTGATCCCGTTTGGCTTTGTCCCCGCCGCCATGAAGTTTAATGAACAAATCAATGATTTCGCCACCAGTCAGATTTCCCCAAAGAGCGACATCTCCGGGAACATAAGAGATTCGTTTATGAATATCCAAACTATCCTTCCAAACATCTTTGCCAAAGATTTCTGCCGCTCCGCCGTCACGATTGATAATGCCCAGTAACGTCCGGATAGTTGTTGATTTTCCTGCACCATTTGGTCCGATAAACCCAACCACTTCACCCGCACCGACTGTAAAAGAAACATTATATAGTGCTTGGAACTTTCCAAATTTCTTTTGCAAACCTTGTACTTTCACAATTTCTGCCATAACCCTATAACTCCTTTTTATTTCCAAATTTATAACGTGCTTTCCGGTTTGTCCCAAGAGAAAGATAAACAAAAAGAAAAATTATTGCGATAGATAGTTTATTTTCTTGCTTATTTTCCGTTGTTTTAAACTAAAGTTCATTTACAAGGTAGATAATATTCCTTTTTCATCGGATAGTCAACGGAAATACTATAAAAATAAAACTATTTTTCGCTTGATAGTTTATAACTTACTATATATAATAGGAATAGAAAACTTATGGACGAAATTAATGTTTAAAACCTTTATTTTATATCCATTAAATAGAAAGTTGGCATTCAAATGAATGGCTTTGAAAAACGAACGGAAGAAAAGAAGCAACAAGTGTTACATGCGACCTTTGAGCTGATGAATTCAAACACAGGAATCGAAAATGTGACGGTTGAAGAAATCGTCAAACAATCTGGAGTCAGCAAGGCGACGATTTTTAAGTATTTTGGTAATAAGGAAAACTTGATCAGCGAAGTATTCAAGGATTTTTTGAATCGGATGGGAGATACTGCCCGGCAGATCATGAAGGAAAACCGACCTTTTGAAGAAACGATTATTGCTATGAGTAAAAATAAGATTCATTTTTTTGAGAAGGTGAATAAACGATTTTATATCGATTTGATGGACCATGTCACTCAAAAAAAAGATGATGATCTCTCCACCTTGATGGAAGAATATAGTAAGGAAAGTTTTACGATTATGTTGGATCTTTTTCATCGGGGACGAAAAGAAGGCAAAGTTGCCTTGAAATATTCAGATGAATTTCTGTTGCTGTATTTTGAAGCTTTGGTGGAGGGAATTTCCAATCCACGGATTTATGCAAAAATCATGCCTTATACGCAGGAATGGACAGAAATGATTTTAAAGGGTATTGCACCGGACGAAGGGTAAAACAAAAAGGCGAAAACATTCTCGATTTTTCTTAGAGAGTGTTTTCGCCTTTAATTGTTACGAATCGTTTCTGAGAACAACCACCAGCCCGTTAGCATTGCTTTTCCCTGAGTTCGATTTGTTTGACACGACCGCCGATGCGTTGTGCAAACAGCTCTGATTGTCTTTTGTCAGAAAAAATCATCAGCTTTTCTGGCGACTTGTCCCGCGTACGATGACCGTCTTTTGCGATATAGCCGTGAAAGACTTTGACTGCATACATCCAGGTTCCCCCTTTTCTTTAGATTACTTCATATTATAGGAAAGCGGTTGAAAATATGCAAGATGTCTGCCTGTTATTTCTATGATATGCGCTTTTTTTAAGGTTTTTTGAAACTTTCAGAAAAAAATCAGTGCAATTTTGCGTATGTCGCAAAAATTTGGTGCATTTCCGGCTGGGTTTTCTTTAATTGAATTAGACGACCAGTTCCTCGATTCAAAAAACAGTGTTCACTGGTACCGGTGGTCAGAAGTTGTTCTTTAGTATTGTAAATCTCGTAACGAAAATCCAATCGAGTACCGGTATAGTTTTCGACAAAAATTGCAATGCGAATTGAATCACCGTAGCGAATCATCTGCTTGTACTGACAACTGACCGCTAAAACGGGAACGATGATTCCGGCGACTTCCAATTGTTGATAGGGCAGGTGTAAATAGTCCAACAATGCTACGCGGGCTTCTTCAAACCAGCGAATGTAATTGGAATGGTGAATGATCCCCATCTGATCAGTTTCGTGATAATGAGGGGTACGGACATAACCGGGATATAGATTCATAGGTGATTTCTCCTTAAGCAGGACAAGCAAAGCTCAGCTGCAGTTTTTAATTGTCTTTCATTTAGTTTAAAGCAAGTTGGCAAAAAGAAAAACCTTGTTTTGAAAATTTCCATGAAACATCTTGACATTTCTAGTATAATTTAGTAGGTTAATGGTAATATGAAAATCGCTGAAAGAGAAAGTACGTTGCAGGCAGCTTTCAAGAGAGAACTAGCGTGGCTGAAACTAGTTTAAGGGTTGCAACAGAAGGACGCTCTGGAGATGAACGGGAGAAAAGCCGTTCCGTGTGCAAACGTTATTTGCTTAGAGGAAGACAGCTTGCTGTTTTCAAATTTAGGTGGTACCGCGTATGACAGTCATTCGCCCTTGTTCAATGAACAGGGGCGATTTTTTTATTGAAAAAATTTGCCGACACGTTTTTTACGAAGACACTGTTCGCAGGTGCGTCTTTGGCATAAGACAATTAATAGGAGGAAGAAAAATGAGTTATCAACGTCCAAAAGGAACCAATGATATCTTGCCGGGAGAATCAGAAAAATGGCAATTTGTAGAAGAAACAGCCCGTTTGTTGTTTCATGATTACCAGTATAATGAAATTCGGACACCGATTTTTGAACATTATGAAGTGATCGCCCGCAGTGTTGGCGACACGACCGATATCGTATCAAAGGAAATGTATGACTTTTTTGATAAAGGAGAACGTCATGTGACCCTGCGCCCAGAAGGTACAGCGCCCATCGTCCGTTCTTTCGTGGAAAATAAATTATATGGTCCAGAATTTGCAAAGCCGTTTAAAACTTTTTACATCGGCCCGATGTTTCGCTATGAACGTCCGCAAAAAGGGCGTTTACGTCAATTTCACCAAATCGGTGTCGAAGCATTCGGTAGTGAAAATCCGGCGACGGATGTAGAAAGTATGGCGATGGCTTTAGATTTCTTCAAACAACTAGGTATTCAGCAAATTCGTTTAGTCATCAATTCATTAGGGGACAAAGAAACTCGGGCAGCCTATCGACAAGCTTTGATTGATTACTTGATGCCTCATAAAGCAGAGCTTAGTGAAGATTCACAGCGTCGGTTAGAGGAAAATCCATTGCGGGTCTTAGACAGCAAAGACCGACGGGACAAACAATTTGTTGCGGACGCACCATCGATTTTGGATTATTTGAGCGAAGATGCCCGCAAGCATTTTGACCAAGTAGTACTGATGCTGGATGCGTTAAATATTCCTTACGAAATTGACAGCAACATGGTTCGGGGATTGGATTATTACACCCATACGATTTTTGAAATCATGAGTGACGCACCGGGAATGGGGGCACAGGCAACGATTTGTGCCGGCGGACGTTACGATCAATTGGTAGAAGAATTAGGGGGACCTGCGACACCAGGCTTTGGTTTTGCCATCGGAATCGAACGGGTCTTGTTGACCTTGGCGGCAGAAGAAGTCGTTGTGCCGGCATTGAATGAGTTGGATGCCTATGTTGTCAGCATTGGCGAAGCAACAAATGTGGAAGCGTTGAAGGTTGTCCAAGCCATCCGTAATTTTGGTTTTTCTGCTGATCGGGACGTGATGCAGCGTAAAGCCAAGGCACAATTTAAAACAGCCGACAAAGCCGGTGCCAAATTGGTCTTGACTTTGGGTGAAGATGAATTGGCAAAGGGCGTTATCAATGTCAAATCAATGGCTAGCCGAAAAGAAGAAACCTTCCCGTTAGTTGATATTTATCAAAATTTTGATGATGTTTATGATGAAATGAGTTTACTTGAAGAAAAATAGTCGTCAGAGTCACTGACACTATCGGAAATTTACCACCAAAAAGGAGCAAATGAAATGGCAAAACGTACAGTATATTGCGGTCTGGTCTCAGAAGAACAAGTAGGTCAGACAGTTACATTAAAAGGTTGGGTTCAAAAAAGACGGGATTTAGGTGGCGTGATTTTTATTGATCTGCGAGACCGTGAAGGCATCGTTCAAGTTGTTTTCAATCCGGAAAAATCAAAAGATTCATGGGAAATTGCAGATAAATGTCGGAGTGAATACGTGATTGAAGTGACCGGTGAAGTCATGCATCGGTCACCAGAAGCAATCAATCCTAAGATGGTAACAGGTCGTTTTGAAGTAATGGTTTCTCAAATCACAATTTTGAACAAGGCAAAAACACCGCCATTCATGATTGAAGACGATCAAAAGGTCAATGATGAAATTCGGATGAAATATCGTTATTTGGATTTACGCCGACCAAAAATGACGCAAAATTTGATTTTGCGGAATAAAACAACGCAAGCCATCCGTCACTATTTAGATGAAAACGACTTTTTGGATATTGAAACGCCTTATTTGGCAAAATCAACACCAGAAGGCGCACGGGACTATTTGGTTCCTTCTCGTGTCCATGCCGGACATTTTTATGCGTTGCCACAATCGCCACAGATTTTCAAACAATTATTGATGAATGCCGGCTTTGATCGTTATTATCAAATCGTTCGCTGCTTCCGTGATGAAGATTTGCGGGGAGACCGACAACCGGAATTTACCCAAGTGGATATTGAAACGACCTTTTTAACAACAGAAGAAATTCAAGAGTATACGGAAGGCCTGATTGCCAAAGTGATGAAGGACGTAAAAGGAATCTCCGTTACCTTGCCTTTCCCTCGGATGACTTATGATGAAGCAATGGGACGTTACGGCAGTGACAAACCGGACACCCGTTTTGGGATGGAATTAATTGATTTAAGCGACGTAGTGAAAGAGGTTGATTTCAAAGTTTTCCAAATGGCCTTGGAACATGGCGGCGTTGTTAAAGCGTTGAATGCAAAAGGTGCAGCTTCCCGTTATTCTCGTAAAGATATGGATCAATTAGGACAATATGCCAGCCAATTTGGTGCTAAAGGATTGGCTTGGTTGAAGGTTGAAGAAGACGGCTTGAAAGGCCCAATTGCAAAATTCTTAACGGAAAAACAAGAAGCCATCATCCAAGCAACCGATGCCGAAGTCGGCGACTTGCTGATGTTTGGTGCGGATAGTTTTGGTATCGTTTCTGCAACATTAGGCGCAATCCGTACCCGAATGGGGAAAGAATTAGGCTTGATTGACACGACAAAATTCAATTTCTTATGGGTAACTGATTGGCCTCAATTTGAATACGACGACGAAGCAAAACGCTACGTTTCTGCTCACCATCCATTTACGATGCCAAAAGAAAGCGACATTCCGTTATTGAGTACCGATCCGGCTAAAGTGTATGCAGAAGCTTACGATATCGTGTTAAACGGATATGAACTTGGCGGCGGCTCATTGCGGATCCACACCCGAGCTATTCAAGAAAAAATGTTTGAAACACTGGGCTTTACCAAAGAAGCGATGGAAGAACAATTTGGTTTCTTATTGGAAGCGTTGGATTACGGCTTCCCTCCTCATGGCGGAATCGCTTTGGGACTTGACCGTTTTGTGATGCTGTTAGCCGGTGAAGAAAATATTCGAGAAGTGATTGCCTTTCCTAAAAACGGAAAAGCAGTTGATCCAATGTCTTCTGCACCAAGTACTGTAGCACCTTTACAATTATTTGAGCTAAATATCGATGTTACGTCAATCGAAGAAGAATAAGTTTTTATGAAAAGGACGACTTTTATTAGTTGTCCTCTTCTTTTTGCAGAAAATTTTCGTATAATATAAGGAGAATGTTTGAAACGAGGGCCCGTTTTCCATGAATAAGCTATTTAAATTTTTACCCCATCCCGATTATGCAACAAAATTTTCCTATTCGATCGTGTATGCTATTTTGGCGTCGATCTCAGTGAATTTTTTTTATCAGCCGGGAAATATTTATTCCAGTGGAATCACTGGAGTAGCGCAGATTTTGACGACATTGTCGAAGGATTTGATTGGGATTTATATTCCCGTATCTGTCACTTTGTTGTTTTTGAATATCCCGTTGTTTTTCTTGGGCTGGTTTAAAATTGGTCATAAATTTACGATTTTTACTGGCATCACGGTTGTTTTGACATCGATTTTCATGCAGATTATGCCGGAAGAGGTATTGTCGGATGATCCGATTATTTGCGCAATTTTTGGTGGGGCAATCATGGGAGCGGGCATCGGTTATGCCTTAAAGAGTGGTCTGTCTTCAGGAGGTCTGGACTTTATCAGTATCGCCATCCGCAAAAAAACGGGCGGCACAGTTGGCTCCATCTCGATTTTTTTTAATTTGTTTATCATGTTGGCTGCCGGAATTTTATTTGGTTGGCAGTATGCCTTATACAGCGCGTTGGCTATTTTTGTCAGTGGCAAGGTAACAGACGCTGTTTTTACCAAACAGAAAAAAATGCAAGTAACGATCATCACCCGTTATCCGGATCGCGTGATTCATACAATTCAGCATCGGATGCGGCGGGGAATCACGATTATCAATGAAGCAGAAGGCGCCTATCATCACGACAAACAAACGGTGTTGCTGACGGTCGTTACCCGTTTTGAACTGCCGATGCTGCGTAATGCCATGAAGGAAGCTGATCCAAAGGCCTTCGTCAGTATCGCTGAAAATGTACAGATTTTGGGTCGTTTTTACGAAGAAGAATTATAAGGAAAATTTTTTCTGTAGGTCACACAACTTCACCCTTCGCCAAAATCGAACAAATGTTTAAGTTTTTACGAAAGTGTTTGAAATTCTTTAAAGAAATGTGCTATTTTTCATAGGAATATGGCATGATGAAAAAGCATACCTATTGGGGAAAACGGGGAATCAAAAATAGCTGATTTTAGCCGTAAACAGAGGTATCAAGACTAAAAAAAGGAAAAGTTGGAATGTAGGATGCAGCAAAAAAAACGACTAAAAAAAAGCCGCTACATCACAGGATTTGACGGAATCCGTACCCTTGCTGTGATCGGCGTCATTTTTTATCATTTATTACCAACAAGAATGCGGGGAGGTTATTTAGGAGTACCCGTATTTTTTGCGGTATCAGGTTATTTGATTACAGACTTACTCAGGCAAGAATGGGATCAAAACGGTAAAATTGCTTTGTGGCAGTTTTATGTTCGTCGAATGAAGCGGCTCTACCCGGGGCTGGTCTTTTTGATGGTCACAGCAACGGCATATATTACACTGTTTCAACGGAATTTATTGAATAATTTAAAAGGAATTTTTTCCAGCAGTTTGCTGTACTTCAATAATTGGTGGCAAATTCAGCACGGGATGTCCTATTTTGACCGCTTTGCTAATGAGTCACCCTTTACCCATATCTGGTCACTGGCAGTGGAGGGACAAAACTATCTTGTTTGGCCTTTGCTCTTTGTCCTACTGATGCTGCTGGTAAAAAAACGACGCTACATTTTTTATACGGTGTTTGCTTTATCTTGCGTTTCCGCAATTTGGATGGCCGTTAAATTTGTACCGGGAGCGGATCCTACACGGGTTTATTATGGTACGGATACGCGAATGTTTTCCATCTGGTTGGGTTCTGCGCTAGCATTTATCTGGCCCAGCACACATTTGAAGGAAGAAATTCCCCGACAAGCCAAACGCCTGCTCAATTCGGTGGGGATTGTTTCATTTCTCCTTTTAGTGACAGCCTTCTTCTTTTTAGATGCCCACTATACTTTTGTGTATTATGGCGGGATGTTTTTGATTAGTTTGTTGTGTGTGCTTTTAGTGGCAGTAGTTGCACATCCTGGTGCCAGTTTGAACAAATGGTTGACCAATCCGGTTTTCAGCTATATTGGCAAACGCAGCTACGGCATCTATCTGTATCAGTTTCCAGTGATGATTTTTTATGAAGCAAAAATCAACAGTATTGCCGAAAATGTTTGGTTGCACACCTTGATTGAATTAGCTTTGATTTTTGGAATCAGTGAGTTAAGCTACCGCTTTATTGAAAATCCATTGCGTCGCTTTGACTATCGCAAGAGTTGGCAAGTTGTCAAAGGCTGGTTCAAAAAACCATTCATCAGTTGGCAAAAACCTTGGTTAGTGCCGGGAATTGCCGTTTTAGTGGTTGCCATTGTGGGGTTAGTGATTGCGCCAACAAATTATGTGGACGCAGATCAAAAACAACTGCAAGAAAAAATCGCAGCAAATAAAGAGGCGGCTGAAAAATCCAAACAGACCAGCACGACTGCTTCTTCGGAAGAAAATCAAAATCTGACAGAAGAACAAAAAGCACTGACGCAAAAGTATGGATTGACACAAGCACAAGTTAAAAAAGCACAATCGATGGACTTAACGGCTTTTGGTGATTCGGTTATGCTGGATGCTACTACCGATCTAAAAGAGATTTTTCCAAAGATTATTGTTGATGCGGATGTCGGACGACAGCTTTACGAGAGTGCCGATTTAGTGAAGCAGTTGCG
Organism: Enterococcus sp. JM9B; assembly: GCF_009933265.1. NCBI lineage: Bacteria > Bacillati > Bacillota > Bacilli > Lactobacillales > Enterococcaceae > Enterococcus > Enterococcus sp. JM9B. Next base: position 14,668 of record NZ_MAEK01000002.1, read on the forward strand.
AGAAGACGATTTGCTAAAGGAAAATGTCTTGATTGGTTTAGGCACGAACGGTTCTTTCACTGAAGCACAATTTGATGCCTTCATGAAAGAAATTGGTGACCGCAATGTCTATTGGATCAATGTTCGAGTTCCGACACAACGTTGGCAAAATGAAGTCAATACGATGCTGGAAAAAATGGCGAAGAAATACAAAAATATTACACTATTGGACTGGTATGGACTGAGCAATGAGCAGGAAGACTGGTTCTATAATGACCGGGTCCATCCCGATGCGGACGGTATGATTGAATACTGCAAACTGGTTTCGCAAACAATTTTAAAATAAAAAATGGAGTCCTTTTTGAACCGTCCTCACTTAACGTTGCAGGGCGGTTCATGGAAGGGCTCATTTTTTATCGGCAAATTTTCGCATCCAAAGAGGCAACTGGCGACTGATTTCAGTAGGGAGTACTACATAATTTTTCTCTGCCAAGCTGTCGCCAATCAAGCTGTGAAGATATACCGCAGCGCCAATCGTTTGTTCATCTGACGGAAATTGTGCTAAGAAACCGGCAATCATTCCCGCTAAAGTATCTCCCATACCGCCGGTAGCCATCGCCGGATTACCGAGAGGATTTGTATAAATCTGGTCCGCTGTATAAATTTCTGTGCGGTGACTTTTCAACACGATGGTGGCACCTAGTTTTTGTTGGGCTGCCTGATTTTTTTCTGGTGTTTGTTGGGCAATCTTTAAACCGCTGAGACGTTGCCATTCCATTTGATGGGGCGTAAAAACGACTCGGGCAGGATTATTTAAGGGCAGTGGATCGGCCGCAAACAAGGTAATTCCTGAACCGTCGATAATCAGCCATTGTTCATTTTGTTTTTGAAGGACGACCTGCAAGAGTCTTTTACTGAAATCAGACAGACCTAAACCGGGACCAATGACGACAACATCAGCTGTTTCAAGCAATTCAGTGACTTCTTCCTTCCAATCGACCACCATTACTTCCGGCAAACGGCTGTGCAGCGAGGAATGGTTTTTGGTAGCTGTCACGACGGTTGTTAGTCCGGCACCAGCATGGACACAGGCTTCTGCGGACATGATGATTGCACCACCGTATTGCGAGTTTCCTCCAATCAGGACAACACGCCCATAATCACCTTTGTGACTTTCCGATTGGCGGGGACGAATCACTTTCGTCACTTGTTCTTCTGTTAATTCGATCATTTTCACGTGCTCCCTTCGTTTCCTTCATTATACCGAAGATCCAACAAACGGGAAATATTTCGAAAATTGGCACGATTCTTTTTCAATTCTTAAATAGAAATGGTATCATGGAACACGAAGGCATTTTTTGAATGCCAGTACCGTCTTCGCTTTTTGAAGAGGTAGATGAACAAGGAGGAATGGATATGACAATCGATTGGCAAAAAGAAGTCGATGCAAGAAAAGACGACTTATTAAAGGATCTTTTCGATTTATTGCGCATCAATAGTGAACGTGATGACGCGAAAAAAACAGTGGATGCGCCTTTTGGTCCTGGACCACGGGATGCGTTGCTGCACATGCTGTCTTATGGGGAACGTGACGGCTTTACGGTAAAAAATGTGGACAATTACGCGGGACATATTGAATTTGGCGAAGGTGCTGAAACGTTGGGAATCTTCGGACACATGGATGTCGTTCCCGCTGGAGACGGTTGGGAAACAGATCCTTATGAACCAGTGTTAAAAGATGGCAAAATCTTTGCACGCGGTTCTTCTGATGACAAAGGACCAAGCATGGCAGCTTATTATGCGTTAAAAATCATCAAAGAATTGAATCTGCCTTTATCTAAAAAAGTTCGTTTTGTTGTGGGTAGTGATGAAGAATCCGGTTGGGGAGATATGAACTATTACTTCCAACATGAAGAAAAACCCGATTTTGGTTTTTCACCTGATGCAGAATTTCCAATCATCAACGGGGAAAAAGGAAACGTAACCCTTAAACTACATTTCAAAGGAGAAAATGCGGGAGAATTTACACTGCATTCTTTTACTTCCGGACTACGAGAAAATATGGTTCCTGGAACAGCAACAGCAAAACTTACAGCTTCTTCAACGGAAGCAGCATTAGAAATGGAAACTGCTTATCTAGCTTATTTGAAAGAAAATCCAGTTTCTGGAACGATTACGACGGAAGACGCAGAAGTATCCATTGAGTTAGTCGGCAAAGGGGCACACGGTGCGCATCCTGAAATTGGAATCAATGCGGGAACCTTCTTGGCAGCCTTTTTAGATGGCTTTGCTTTTGGTGGACAAGCCAAAGACTTTGTACATGTTTTAGGAACAGTCGCTCATGAAGACTTTTATGGAGAAAAATTAGGCGTTGCTTACGAAGATGAAAAAATGGGCAAACTAACGATGAACGCTGGTTTAATCAGCTTTGTTGAAGGAAATGACGATAACGTGACGACCTTGAATTTCCGTTATCCAAAAGGTATGACGGCAGAAAAATTAGTTGTAGGTGTGACAGCTACGGCTAAAGGAGCGGTTGTTTCTCAAGGAGATCGCAACATGCCCCCTCACTATGTACCACAAGATGATCCATTGGTAGCAACTTTGTTGGCTGTTTATGAAGAACATACTGGTGAAAAAGGCTTTGAACAAATTATCGGTGGCGGAACCTATGGCCGTTTATTAGAACGAGGCGTTGCTTATGGTGCCATGTTCCCTGGATATACCGATACAATGCACCAAGCCAACGAATTTATGGAACTAGATGATTTATTGCGGGCAACCGTGATTTATGCAGATGCTATTTACAGATTAGCAAAATAATTGAAAAAAACTTTCCCAATTAATTTGGGAAAGTTTTTTTATCTCTATCTAATTAATAAAAAATTTTCAGCTTGCCGTTAAGAATACATTGCTGTCTAGAAGACCACCATCATTTTTTAAAATCAAGGTATGAAGTGTTTGATTAAAATCAAGGATGGGATTTTCTCCAAGAAAGACTGTTTCATAGTCAGAAGTGAAGACTGAAAAGCGGTCGTTATCTAGTTGTTGGGTAAATGGGGACACTGGTGCATCAACCAATACAAGTTGAAAACGATCACCAATCATACAACAGCCGGCAGCTGATGAAAATTGATTGGAGCCATCGTTTAAAGTGAGTAAAATACTCTTTTTTTCTTCCTGTTTTGTTTCCAAAAAAGCTTGTGCGGTTGGAGTAATGGTTAATTTCAAGAAAGATTCCTCCTTTTTCGACTGTCGGTAGTGAAAGGGGCAGCCATGATTTGAGTATAGTTGGTGACTGGTTTTTTGTGAAATACTTTGCCTGACAGAAAAAAAACCACCGGGAGTTTTTGTCCACAGCGGTTTTATCAATAGTCAGGTTAATTTTTTAAGCGTTGGATATCCAATACCGTTCCAGTTTGGGCATCAGCTAAAAATTCGTAGGTAATCAATTGCCCGTCTTCTAAGCGGGTGATTCCTCCCGTGTAGCCTTGAGAGTGAACGGCAAATTTGCGCAAAGGTTGTTTTTCAAAATTAATCCATGAGCCTTCAATGGGTCCTTCTTTTAAAAATGCTCGTTTCACGGTGGTCAAGACGTCATCCGGTGAAAGAAGCTGCTTGTTTTTGAACCATAAGGCAGAGGCGACGCCACCTACTAGACCCATACTCATCCCTAATGCTAGGCCGCCTTTAAAATAATTAAATTGATTGTCATTGTCCATAGGTGTTCCTCCTTATGTCGAAAACTGCGATAGTTTGTTTTGTTATTTGAAGGGTTCACTAGTATTTTACCATAAAAATAAAAAATGTTTAGAGGAGAGGCACTTGTTTTTCTGATTTTGCGCTATAATGAAAGGTGTTTTTCAGAAGGATGAAGAAAAAGAAGCAAGGGAGGAATTACCTGAATTTCAGGTGAGCATTTGATGGAAGAAAAAACATTTCAACGGATCAAAGAATTGACTGAACTCCAAGGAACCAGTGGATTTGAACAAGAGGTCCGCACCTATATGCGAGAAAAAATCACTCCATTAGTAGATGAGGTACAACAAGACGGCTTGGGAGGGATCTTTGGGATTCGTCATCACGAAGAAGCCGATGCAAGACGGGTGATGGTAGCGGCACACATGGACGAAGTCGGGTTTATGCTGACACAAATCACCGAACGTGGGTTGTTTAAAGTCGTTCCTCTAGGTGGTTGGAATCCGTATGTTGTTTCTGCGCAACGATTTACGTTAAAGACAGCTGGCGGGAAAAATTATCCTTGTATCTCCGCATCAATTCCACCACATTTATTGCGGGGAACAGCCGGACAAAAAGCATTGGAAGTAACGGATGTTTTATTTGATGCCGGATTTGAATCAAAAGAAGAAGCCGAAAGTTTCGGTGTTAAACCGGGAGATACGATCGTCCCTCAAGTTGAAACGATCAAAACAGCGAATGGCAAAAATATTATTTCAAAAGCTTGGGATAATCGCTATGGCTGTACGGTGGTGTTGGAAGCACTAGAAGCGTTGCAAAAGGAAAAACTTGGGCACACCCTGATTGCTGGGGCAAATGTGCAAGAAGAAGTCGGTTTGCGAGGGTCAAAAGTGGCAACTACAAAATTCAAACCGGATTTATTTTTTGCCGTTGATTGTTCTGCGGCAGATGACACGGTTACGAAAAACGGCACATTCGGGCATCTGGGAGACGGCACGTTGATGCGTATTTATGATCCAGGCTTGATTATGCTGCCACGTTTGAGAGAATATTTATTAGATACAGCTGAAAGCAACCATATCCCATATCAATATTTTGTTTCAAAAGGCGGTACAGATGCTGGGGCTGCTCATCTTTCAAATGAAGGGATTCCAAGTACGGTTATTGGTGTAGTGGGACGTTACATCCATACCCATCAAACGATGTTTAGTATCGCTGATTTTGACGCCGCACGGGAAATGCTGATCCAAACATTGAAAGGCTTGGATCAATCCACAATCGATACGATTATTCAAGGTTAAAATAAAAACTGTGATTCCTCATGATTTTGTTGAGGAGTTGCAGTTTTTTTAATTTAAAGGAAATTACCTTGTATTACACCGGATTTTGATTCGAAAATAAATAAGAAAAATGGATACTTTTTATTCTTTATAATGAAAATAATTGAAGATATAAGCATAATTTTTGCGGTAATTAGAGAACAAAGGTAACATAATAGATGTAAGAAAGAAACAATAAAGGAGGAAAAGATTATGCATTGGTTATGGGTATTGATTGTCGGCGCTATTATTGGATTAATCGCTGGTGCTATTACAAATAAAGGCGGATCAATGGGCTGGATTGCAAATATTGTCGCAGGTCTAGTTGGATCGGCTGTCGGACAGGCATTGTTAGGAACTTGGGGTCCGCAAGTTGCAGGAATGGCGATTGTTCCGTCAATTATTGGCGCGGTGATCGTAGTTGCTGTCGTTTCCTTTATTTTGGGACGTTCAAAAAGCTAATTTTTCACAGCCAACCTGAAAGTCTGGAGCAAAGTGCTTCAGGCTTTTTTTGTAGTCGAAAAGTAATCCAAAATAATGTAAAAATTTTTGTTTTGCGGGTATACTTGTGAAATCAGTAAATGGAGGAATGAAAATGAAGACACGAGCAATTGTAATCAATCATTATGGAAACGAAGAACAACTGGTAGAGGAACACGTTTCTTTGCCGGAAATCAAAGAGAATCAAGTTCTACTAAAAGTTAAAGCCTCAGGAGTGAATCCTATCGATTGGAAATTACGGGAAGGATATCTAGCAAAAATGTTTCCTTGGCAATTCCCTATTATTTTAGGTTGGGATGTTGCCGGCGAAATTGTGGCAATTGGGGATAAGGTAACTAAGTGGGAAGTCGGCGAGGCAGTTTTTGCTCGTCCTGACACGACACGTTTTGGTACCTATGCAGACTATACAATCGTTGATGCTGAGCTATTGGCGAAAAAACCAGAAAACACTTCTTTTGCTGAAGCCGCGGCAGTACCCTTAGCAGGATTGACAGCGTATCAAGCTTTATTTACCCATGGTCAGCTGCAAGCAGGAGAAACAGTGTTGATCCATGCCGGGGCTGGTGGTGTTGGTCTCTTTGCCATCCAATTGGCAAAACAAGCTGGGGCACGGGTTATTACAACAGCCAGTGAGCAGAATCGTACTTTTTTAAAAGAACTAGGTGCAGATCAAGTGATCGATTATCGTCAGGAAGATTTTTCTGAAGTTCTTCAAGGAATCGACCTTGTGATCGATACGATGGGCGGCGAGATTCAAGCCAAAAGTTTTCATGTTTTGAAACCTCATGGCCGTTTGATTTCAATCGTTGGTATTCCACCGCAAGAAGATGAAAAGCAAATCACTGCCAAAAGTATTTGGTTAAAACCAGACGGCGTACAACTGCAACTTCTTGCTGATCTATTGGAACAAGGAAAAATCCGCAGCATTGTCGGACAGACATTCCCATTAACAGCAACGGGTGTGAAACAAGCCCACCAATTAAGTGAGACACACCATGCAAAAGGAAAAATTGTTTTGGTGAATGAATAAGGAGAAGATTGACTCATACAATCAAAAGCCAATCCCTTGAGGAAATCATCCAATTGAAACCAAAGACAGCAGTCGATCCAGCGACTGCTGTCTTTTTTTGAAAAGATGACTGGAAAGCGATTTCTTCCCGATTTGTTGCGAGAAATATGCAAGAAATCATGATAAAAGCGGATAAAAACTAATGAATTTATCATGTTGTTTTTTTATCAGTCGATTATAATATAAGCATTGTTAAAAGAAAGGACTAATATGATGGAAGTGAAACAGAAAAAACGTGATTTAACTAAAATGAAAACACCCCACACCTATGTCATTATTTTTATCGTTGTCGTTGCGGCGTGGTTGTTGACATTTGTTGTTCCTGCTGGGAAATTTAGTACTACTGAAGTTCAATACAAAGATGCGAATGGCGAAACAGCTTCTCGAACAGTTTTGCAGCAGTCAACGTTTCGGTATGACTATCCTTTAGACAAAGAATTTGTTTTTGACAAATTAGAAGACTTGGCACAAGATCCACAAGAATTAGAAAAATTGGAAATATCCGAAGCAGATGTACAGACGGTTCTTGACGAAGGAGAAAAAAGTTTAAGTCAAGAAAAATTGGATGGTATCGCTCTGACCGATGATGCCTTGTATGATTTGTATGGGGATAAAATTTATGATAAATCGGAAAAACTTCACAAAACCGCAAAATTGTGGGGGACCGATGATTTTGGCGGCTTTGGCTTTTTGAACTTTGTATTTGAAGGATTAGTTTCCGGTGACAAGTACGGCTCGGCTGTCGGTATTGCCGCACTGATTTTAGTAGTCGGCGGTGCTTTTGGGATTATTATGCGAACAGGAGCCATCGATGCAGGAATTTACGCTTTTATCTCAAAGACCCGCGGAATGGAAAAATTTGCAATTCCGCTGTTGTTTTTTGCCTTTTCACTAGGGGGAGCAACTTTTGGGATGGCAGAAGAAGTTATTCCTTTCTCGATGGTGATGGTGCCTTTCGTCATAGCATTGGGCTATGATTCCATCGTTGCGGTTACCGTAACGTATGTCGCTTCTCAGGTAGGGAACGCGACTTCTTGGATGAGCCCCTTCAGTGTTGCAGTAGCACAAGGAATCGCAGGTATTCCAGTGCTATCTGGAGCAACCTTCCGTTTGATTATGTGGGTGGTAGTTACTGCGTTGTCAGCGGGCTATCTGATGATTTATGCTGAACGAATTCGGAAAAATCCACTGCGTTCAGAAGTTTACGAATCAGATGAATATTTCCGTAGCCACATTGAAAAAACAGCGAATGAAAACAAACCATTCTTATGGGGACATAAGCTGATTTTATTGGAAATGTTAGCCGTTCTTGTCTGGATTATTTGGGGCGTAACGCAAAAAGGCTACTACATTCCAGAAATTGCCTCTCAATTCTTTGTTATGGGCTTAATTTCCGGAATCACTGCGGTTTTATTCAAACTAGATATGGGCTGGAATGACATTGCCAAAAGTTTCCAAAATGGTGCTGCTGATTTGGCGGGTACGGCAATTGTCGTAGGGATGGCAAAAGGAATTCTGTTAGTTTTAGGCGGTTCCGATGCCAATGTTGCTTCGGCATTGAATACGATTTTGCATAGCATCGGTGGCTTATTAACCGGTGTACCGGCGATGATCGGTGCTTGGGTAATGTACATTTTCCAAAGTTTATTCAATTTAGTCGTTACCTCAAATTCAGGACAAGCTGCTTTGACCATGCCGATTATGGCACCTTTAGCAGACTTGATTAATGTACCACGACAAATTGCCGTTTTGGCGTATCAATTAGGTGCCGGTTTTGTGGATGCCTTCACGCCAGTTTCTGCAAGTTTGATTGGTGTGCTAGGTGTGGCACGGATTGAATGGGTGAAATGGGCGAAATTCCAAATCAAAATGCAAGGATTCTTCTTTGTTTTAGGAACCATCTTCATCATGATTGCTATTGCGATTGGTTTACAATAAATGACTAATGAGACAGTTTTCGCTGAGTTTGGCGAAGCTGTCTTTTTTGTGGCGAAAACTTAGTGAAATCTTGCTCATTTCGTACTATAATACCCCTAGTTGAGAAATCTTCTCACTTTTCTTGAAAGGAAGATGTACATGAAAACAATCGATTTTTCCCGTTCATTATTTGACTTAGTTTCAGAATTTCCTGAAATCAAAGATATTATGTATAGCATCGGCTTCGAAGCCATCACCAAACCGGGAATGTTACAGACGGCTGGACGTTATGTGACGATTCCTAAAGGTGCACAAATGAAAAAAATTCCTCTTGAAACTGTCGTGGCAGCTTTTGAAGCACAGGGATTTACTGTGGAGGGAGCAAAATGATGGAACCAACAGCAAAAAAACGGCAGGAGCGGATCGTAGAAATTCTTTCCCTTTTGCATGAAGGTGGCTCTTTTGAAGAAGCCAAACGATTATTTAACGAGGAATTTGACGGCGTGGATGTGACAGAAATCACTGCCGCAGAAAAAGCCTTGATCCAAGGGGGCTTGAATCCCAGCGAAATCCAACGCTTGTGCAACATCCATGCAGCCGTTTTTAAAGGATCGATCAATGAGATTCATCGCTCCAACTATGACCATGAACAACCCGGGCATCCCGTCCATACGCTAAAATTAGAAAATCAAGTCTTACAGTCCTTGCTGACAGATGAAGTCGATGGCGTGTTAGCAAAAATCAAAAAAGGAGATTGGTCACAAAAAGATCGTCTGCTTTTGGCATTGACGGATCTCTTACAAATCGACAAGCATTATGCACGCAAAGAAACCTTGATCTTTTCTTACATGGAAAAATACGGCATCAGCGCACCGCCAAAAGTAATGTGGGGTGTGGACGATGATATCCGAGACATGATTAAAAACTTGATCCAAATGTTGCAATCGGAAAAAACCGCCTTCAATCCTTTGTCAGAAAAATGGGCTGCCGTAAAAAATGAAATTGAAGAAATGATTTTTAAAGAAGAAGAAATTATGATCCCGATGACTTTAGATGTATTTAGTATGAAGGATTGGGAAAAAATTGCCGCTGATAGTTTTGATATCGGATTTGCCTTTATTCCAGAACCATTGCCTTGGAAAGCCAGTCAAGAAGCACTGGAAAAAGAAGCAGAAAGAGAACCGGCACGGCAATTAGCTATCAAGCAGGCAAAAGAAACCACAGACGGAATTGCTGCCGGTTTAGCTGCCGACGGGCAAGCAGAACCGTTGGAAACCCATTATGACTGGGAAGACCAGACCTCGGCAGATACAGTCGTTTTACCAACGGGTGTCTTGCAGTTAGAACAAATGATTGCAATGTTTCAAGTTTTGCCAGTGGATTTAACATTTGTCGATCAAGAAGATCGGGTTCGTTTTTATTCAGAAGGAAAAAGTCGGGTCTTTCCTCGAACTACGTCGGTTATTGGTCGAGAAGTCGTCAATTGTCATCCTCCAAAAAGCATGCACATCGTTCAACGAATCTTAGATGATTTTCGTTCAGGCGCTCGAGATCATGCAGATTTTTGGATCGACATGCGGGGTAAAAAAATCTATATTCGTTATTTTGCTTTGTATAATGAAGCCAAAGAATATTTGGGTTGTTTAGAAGTGACCCAAGACGTGACAGAAATCCAAAAATTAGAAGGTCAGAGCCGTTTGCTGGATGAAGAAAAACAACCCTCCAACGATTGACAGACGAGACAATAAATCGTATCGTTAACAGTAAGAAAGGGGTTGCATAAGAAATGTATTTAGCAAATCCACAACGGTATAAAAAAATGGTTTACAATCGTGTAGGCAATTCTGGTTTGAAATTGCCAGCGATTTCTTTAGGGTTATGGCACAATTTTGGTGATACTGATCCGTTGGCAAAACAGCGGGAAACGATATTAGGGGCGTTTGATATGGGAATCACCCACTTCGATCTTGCCAATAATTACGGTCCGCCAGCCGGCTCAGCCGAGGAAAATTTTGGTAAGATATTCCGGCAGGAGTTAAAAAGTTATCGGGACGAAATGATTATTTCTTCAAAAGCGGGATATTACATGTGGGAAGGACCTTATGGTGAATGGGGATCAAAAAAATATTTGACCGCTAGCTGTGACCAAAGTTTGCAACGGTTGGGATTGGATTATGTGGATATTTTTTACCATCACCGTCCAGATCCTGACACACCAATGGAGGAAACGGCCCATGCATTGGATCTATTGGTTCGTCAAGGTAAAGCATTGTACGTCGGTGTTTCAAATTATTCGGCGGAACAAACGAAAAAAATGGCAGGCTTGTTAAAGGGATTGGGCACACCGTTTATCATTCATCAACCCCGCTACAATATGTTTGATCGATGGATTGAAGATGGATTGACTACCGTTTTAGAAGAAGAACAGCTAGGTGCTATCGTCTTCAGTCCGTTAGCACAAGGTCTACTGACGGATCGTTATCTGCATGGAATTCCTGAAGATTCCCGTGCCCATCGTTCTGACAGTCCATTTTTGACAGAAGATAAAGTCGAAGGAACCCTTTCCGTCGTTCGCAAGTTAAATGCAGTAGCTGAAAATCGGGGACAAACCTTAGCGGAAATGGCTCTTGCGTGGAATTTGCAGCAAAAAACAGTGACCAGTGTACTGGTGGGTGCTTCCCGGTTGAGTCAGTTACAAGACAATGTCAAAGCGTTGGATCATTTGGCGTTTACTCCAGATGAATTAGCAACCATTGATCAACTGTTAAAAGAAATGAAGTAACAAAAAGCGGCGGATTTTTTTCGCCGCTTTTTTCGTGAGCATGAAAATCTTTGTGAAAATAGAAACAAAATGAGGTATAATGTGCTAGGAAATAATTATTTATAGGAGGATGAAAATGAAAGCACTAATCGTATTTGCACATCCAAAAAAAGAAAGTTTTTCACATGCTTTGGTAGCAACCCTTGAAGAAGCATTGAAGAAGAAAGGGTATGAAGTCAACGTTCGAGACCTGTACCAAATGAATTTTAATCCGGTTTTATCTGGACCAGATGCGATCCATATCGAGAATGGAAAATTTGTCAGAGACAATGAGACGTTTCCTGAAGATGTTCAAGTGGAACAAAAATTTATTGAAGAGAGCGATTTGTTAATTTACGTTTTCCCAAGCTGGTGGAATGGCATGCCGGCAATCATGAAGGGCTATGTAGATCGGGTTTTCCAACACGGATTTGCCTACAGTTTTGAATCAGACGAACCGAAAAAACGCTTTGCTGGAAAACGGGCATTGTTCTTTACCCCAACAGGTCAACCACAAAACGAAGACGGCAGCGATTCACCAATCGATCGTGCAATGAAGACGGTCACTTCAGAATGGATGTTCAACAGCAATGGAACCGAAGTGATCGATCACGTATTTTATGGTCGAGTTCCTTATAAAACGCGGGAAGAATTAGCCGAATATTTGGCAGATGCCCAACGAAGAATTGAAGAGCTGTAAAAAATGAATTGGAAAAAGTTTGCGGGAATTGGGGTAATTTTAGGACTGTTGATTGGTTTGACTGCTTGTGCCGCGGGAGCGGATACGAAAAAAGAGAACGTCCAAGCAGATAGCGACAATCAAGAAAAAATCATCAATATGATGGAGATCAATGAGATTTCTTCCATGGATTCTGGCAATGCGCTGGATGGGGGCAGTTTTATTGCTATCACACAGGTTATCGAAGGACTCTATAATTTAGATGACGAAGACAATATTATTCCCGGTGTTGCGGAAAAATTGCCGGAAATTAGTGAAGATGGCTTAACGTATACCGTTTCCCTTCGAAAAAATGCTACTTGGTCAAACGGTGATCCGGTAACAGCTCACGACTTTGTCTATGCTTGGCGCCGGGTAGTCACGCCGTCTTTTGGCTCACCAAGTTCATTTTTATTGGCAGATATTAAAAACACCTCCAAAATTTTAGAAGGAAAAGCTGAACCGGAAACCCTTGGTGTTGAAGCAAAAGATGATTATACCTTGTTGGTTACCTTGGAACATCCGGTGGCTTATTTTACCTCAGTGATGACTTTTCCAACCTTGTTTCCACAAAACCAAAAATATGTGGAAAAACAAGGAGAAAACTATGCTTTGGATAGCGACCATCTAATTTATAATGGACCTTATCGTTTAGCTGAATGGAAACACGGCAATCAAAAATGGGTTTATGAAAAAAATGATCACTATTGGAACAAAGAACAAAGCAATGTCAAGGCAGTCAATATCCAAGTTGTTAAAGATACGAATTTAGCTGTCAATCTGTTCAAAGATGGACAACTGGATCGGGCAGTCCTTTCCGGTGAGTATGCCAAACAATACAAAAAGGATAAAAACTACACGACTCAGCTTGATTCTTGGGTCCATACACTGGAATTGAATCAAAAGAAAGAGGATAAAGCAACGATCTTTGCCAACAAATCGATTCGCCAAGCTATTGGCCTTGCCATTGATCGGGAACACATTGCCAATACACTGCTGGATAATGATTCCCGAGCTATTTATGGCTTAATTCCAAGTGAATTCGTGAAAAATCCAGAAAGTAACGAAGATTTCCGTAAAGAAAGCGGCGATATTCAAAGTTTTGATGTTGAAAAAGCCAAAACCTTGTGGCAAAAGGGCTTAAAAGAGTTGGGAGAAAAAACAGCTACCCTTCAACTGTCTGCTTCAGATCAGGATGAGAACAAAGCAATCACGGAATACTTGCAGTACACCCTACAGGAAAACCTGCCGGGCTTAACTGTCGAAATTTCTTTGGTTCCGGAAAAAAATCTGTTGGATAAAAAACAATCCCATGATTTTGATTTGATGCTGACACGCCAAGGTCCGGATTTTCAAGATCCTACCACGTATCTGAATACCTATCAAACAGAAGCCTTCAATAATCCTTCTGTTTATAGCAATGAAACCTATGATAAATTATTGGCGCAAGCCCAGACAGAATCCAATCAATTGGAAACCCGTTGGCAAACGTTGATCAAAGCAGAGCATACCTTGTTGGAGGATGCAGCAGTAATTCCAATCTATCAATCTGCTAACACAGCTTTATTGCGGGACAATATCACAGGAATGATCCATCACTTGTTTGGACCGCCAAATTTCTACGGAAAAATTATGTTGAAATAGAAAAAAACCGATACTGATTTCAGTATCGGGTTTTCTTTATCCTAGAGTAAAGGCATCAGCCAATTGACCCAAATCCAGCTTAAAGGCATGATCAAAATCATGGCTGGAATCATATCGGCAATGGGGAACATTTTTAGTTTGACCATTCGAAAACCAGTTGCCAACATCAAGAATCCGCCACAAGCTTTGAAGTCGAAAATCATATCCGGCGTTGTCAGTGGGAAGACGAATTTTGCCGCTAAAAAAAGAACATAGAAAATTAAAAATTGTGGAATCGCAATGACTGAAACTACATAGCCCAAATTACAGGCAAAAATCGCAGCAGTGAAGAAATCTAAAATCGATTTGGAAATCAAAATCGTACTGTCGCCAGTCATTCCTGCGTCCAAACTTCCATAAATACCGGTTCCGCTAGCACAAAAAAGAACGATTACGGTCACAAGCGTATTGATGAATTCTTCGTGAGACATCGTTAAATTTTCATTTGGAAAGAGTTTACTAATAGGCTTTTGCATCAGCATGGCCCCTTTGTTGATGTATTCCCCCAAATGAATCGCTAACCCGATTCCAGTACCAATGACTAAAGCAAAGATAACCGCCGGCATATATTTCATCGGTGCAATGGCAAAAATTCCCATTCCCATCGAACAAACACCGAAAATCATCGTGATCTCCGTTTTAAATTTCTCCGACAATTTGTTTCCTAAAAATCCGCCCGCTAATCCGCCAAAGACAACAGACAGGGCGTTGATAATAACACCAGTTGGCATGTAATTGCTTCCTCCCTTATAAATGAATAACTGCTTACTTGCGGGTTCATTTTACCAATCAAAGATGGTTTCGCCAATTCAAAATTCGTGCTAAAGTATTCTCAAATGGAATAGAACGGAAGCGAAATAATGGACATCAATAAACTGCAAGCCTTCATTGATTTGACGAAAACCTTGAGCTACACCGAGACGGCAGAACATCTTTTTACTACCCAAGGCAATATTTCTAAACAAATTTTGAATTTAGAAAAAGAATTAGGCGTAGAATTATTTCAACGAGAGCATCGAAAAATCCAATTGACCGAAGCGGCTAAACTTGCGTTGCCTTTTGCTCAATCTATCGTGGAGCAATCTGAAAAATTACAGGAGACTTTGGCAGATTATGAAGCAGAAACCAATCTGGCGCTGCATGTGTTTACCATTCCGACGATGCCAAGTTATCGCGGCTTTGCGAAAATCACGGATTTTTTGAAGAAGCATCCGGAAATCAAAATCCAATTGACCGAGGCGGAGAGTTTTGAGCTTTTTCCTGCACCGTTGGAAGGAAAGAACAACATTGTTTTTGCTCGAATCTTTGGAGAAAAAGCAGACACGTGGGAGTGGTTGATTACAGAACAGGATCGATTTGTCGCTGTTTTACCAAAACGACACCCTCTGGCAAAGGAAAAGGAACTACCTCTCGTTGCGTTGGCACAGGAAAATTTTTTGCTTTTGGGAAAAGAAACCAATCTGTATCTTCCGGTAATGGAAATGTGTAGGCAAGCGGAAATCAATCCTACTATCACATATGAAGGTACCCGAATCGACTTGATTTTAACAATGGTTGCCAGTGAACTAGGTATTACCTTAGCGATGGAAAAAACGGTTCTCAATCTTCTTAACGAAGAATTAGTGGCAATTCCGGTGACCCCGAACCAAATCAGTTCGCTTTGCTTTGTGCGAAAAAAAGGAGAACATTCCAAAGCCTCCAATCTGTTTTGGTCCTATTTACAAGAACAGTAAATTAATATTCCGTTTTGGAATGTATTCTTCCGGAAGTTGAATTGTTTGCGACAGCGGGAACTTTTACAATGATGATGAGTTAAGGAAAGGGGAAATCATCATGACACAAGAACCTTATGATTTAAGAAAAGTTCTCGCTGAACTAAAAGAACTGCCGGGACAATACCATGAGACAGCAATCGAAATTGATCCGGAGGCAGAATTATCCGGTGTTTACCGCTATATCGGTGCGGGAGGAACCGTCAAACGTCCAACACAAGAAGGACCAACGATGATGTTCAATAAGATAAAGGGATTTCCTGACAAACGGGTGCTGATCGGTATCATGGCCAGCCGCAAACGTGTAGGGGAAATTTTTCATCACGATTATAAAACCTTAGGACGTTTATTGAAAGATTCAGTAGAAAATCCTGTGAAGCCAGTTAAGGTCGCCAAAGCAGACGCACCCGCACAAGAAGTCGTTCATCTAGCTTCTGATCCGGCATTTGATATTCGCAAAATTTTGCCAGCACCAACCAATACGGAATATGATGCCGGACCATACATTACGATGGGTGTCGTTTTTGGCTCTGATCCGGAAAAAACCATGAGTGATGTAACAATCCATCGAATGGTTTTGGAAGACAAAGATACAATTGGTATGTATATCATGCCCGGTGGTCGACATATTGGACATTTTCAAGAGCAATTTGAAAAATTAAACAAACCAATGCCGATCACGATCAATATCGGACTTGATCCTGCCATCACAATTGGTGCAACCTTTGAACCGCCTACCACGCCTTTAGGCTACAATGAATTATGGGTTGCCGGTGCCCTGCGGCAGGAACCTGTGCAATTGGTTGATGGGGTTGCGGTGGATGAAGTGGGCATCGCGCGGGCAGAATTTATTATTGAAGCCGAAATCATGCCAAATCAACGAATGCAAGAAGATATCAACACCCATACTGGTAAAGCGATGCCGGAATTTCCTGGTTACAACGGAGATGCCAATCCTGCTGTTAATGTCGTCAAGGTTAAAGCAGTGACCCACCGCAAGGATCAACCAATCATGCAAACAACCATCGGTCCAAGCGAAGAACATGTGTCAATGGCTGGTATCCCAACGGAGGCGAGCATTTTAGAATTGGTGGATAAAGCAATTCCCGGAAAAGTTGTCAACGTGTACAACCCTCCTGCAGGTGGCGGGAAATTAATGAGTATTTTGCAAATTCGCAAAGAAAATCCTGCCGATGAAGGAATTCAACGACAAGCCGCAATTTTGGCTCTCTCAGCCTTTAAAGAATTGAAAACCGTCATTTTGGTAGATGAAGACGTGGATATTTTTGATATGAATGATGTGATGTGGACTTTAAATACCCGTTTCCAAGGAGATCAGGACATTCTTGTTTTGCCTGGGATGCGGAATCACCCTCTTGATCCTTCTGAGTTGCCGGAATACGATCCAAAGTCGATTCGGGTACGGGGGATGAGTTCCAAAACAATTCTTGATGGAACCGTTCCTTTTGATATGAAAGATCATTTTATCCGTGCGCAATTCAAAGAAGTTGCTGATTGGAAAAAATATCTGGACTAAGACTACAGATGGAAAATGCCGCAACTTTTTGCTGCGGCATTTTTTAGAAGGGAGTAAAACAAATGAAGAAAATCGTAATTGGAATCACCGGAGCATCAGGAACAATCTATGCACTTGACCTAATCAAAAAATTAAAGGCGATTCCTGATGTTGAAACGCATGGAATAATCAGCTCATGGGCGAAAGAAAACCTCAAGCTTGAAACGGAAATGTCATTGAAAGAGGTAGAAGGTTTGTTGGACTATCACTATTCCAACAAAGATTTAGGAGCGGCGATTGCCAGCGGTTCCTTTCTGACCGATGGCATGGTGATCGTTCCAGCGAGCATGAAAACAGTAGCTAGCCTTTCCATCGGATTAGCAGACAATTTAATTACTCGTGCCGCAGACGTTGCCTTAAAAGAACAACGAAAACTGATTTTAGTTCCACGAGAAACACCGTTAAACGCAATCCACTTAGAAAATTTAACGAAGCTTTCACGATTAGGCGTGCAAATCATTCCGCCGATCCCAGCTTTTTATAATCAGCCAAAAACAATCCAAGATTTGGTGGATCATCACACCATGAAATTGTTGGATGCATTAGGCATCGCCAATGACAGTCAAGGAAGATGGGGTGGCGATGAGTAAAGAATTTCAAGTTTCTGCCGAAAAGTATACAATGAAAATCAGCGCAACGGTGAGAAACAAAGATTTGCTACTTCAGTTGACTGGGGGGGATTATCCTCATATTGGTACTGTGACGACATTTTCAAAAGATATTTTACCCGAAACGCTTCGTTTTCCCAGCCATGACGGACGATTTCACAAAGACGATCGTTTAGCACAGGTCATTGTACCTATGATCCAAGCGCTGTTGCCGGGAAACTGTGTTCTGTTGTCTGGTGTTCATGTGGATCAAATCACCCAAGCACAAATTGCAGTATCTTTTGAGATGGCTGCACAATTGGGAGAGCAGCTTCAGCAATGGTTGTCCACAAACCCATTTTTTGAGAAAGAACCTCAGTATTATCAAAAAACGAAAAACCGCAGTAAAAAAATCCGTCAAACAAAAAGTTTGCGGATTTCTTTGCGTTTAGCGCCTTTAATCCAGATACATCACCCCGGAAATTTCCAAATCGAAGCCACACTTTTGATAAAAAGCGGCGGTCTCTTCATCCGTTGACAAGGTCAGAATGCCCAATCCTCGTTGTTTGCTTTCGGTGATTAATGCATGAATCAATTGTTTTCCAAGACCTTTTCCCTGATGAGCAGGATGAACCATGATGTCTTCCAGATATCCGTGTTCCAATCCCATACCACAAACATAGCCGAATGCTACTAATTTCTTTGTCGTAGTTTCTCGGATGCCAGCATAAAAATTGCAACGTTCAAAAAGTTGGGGATAATCCTGCGGTCGACCGCCCCACCCGATACTTTCACGTAAGGCGGGAACTTCAAAAGGTTGGATGGCAGAATTGAGTGCTAAATGATACGGCATAAATTCCCTCCCAAAAAATCATTTTTTTAATTGTAGCATTTTTTTGTCTTTAGCGACAGCAAGTGTGGAATTGCTTTATATAATAAAAAATGATACAGATTAAAAACAGTTGCTTTTCGATAAACATAGATGTTTAAACAAAAAAATCTGTGCTGTATAGTTGACATATTTTTGAAAAATAGTACAGTAGTAAAAGTAGTGTCAATCTGACAAGAAAGGAATTCTTTGAGATGTATTATTATGTGATGCCTTCTCACGATATTCGCCGGAATTTAGCGACAGAACAATATTTGTTGGAACAAGAATTTGATGAACCATTGGTATTATTTTATATTCAAGAACCCTGTATCATTATCGGGCGGAATCAAAATGCGTTGGAGGAAATCAATCAACGCTTCGTTCGAGAAAAGGGGATCACGGTGACACGTCGTTTGTCTGGTGGCGGGGCAGTTTATGACGATTTGGGAAATGTTAGCTTTAGCTTTGTGACCAAAGCTGATGGGAATTTTGGAAACTTTAAAGAATTTACCGAACCGATTTTAAGAGCCATCCATAAATTAGGCGCAACCGGAGCCACAGTCAGCGGACGCAACGATCTGATGATTGACGGCAAAAAATTTTCAGGCAATGCCATGTATAAGAAGCGGGGAAAATTATTTTCTCATGGTACTTTGATGCTGGATGTTGATTTGGATGTTTTGCCTCAAGCATTGCAGGTTGCCAAGGATAAAATCGAATCAAAAGGCACCAAATCAGTTCGTAGCCATGTGACCAATTTGCGTCCTTATTTGTCTGAAAACTATCAGCAACTAAGCACCGAAGAATTTCGTGACGAATTGTTGAAACAATTATTTTCGGTGGAAGATGTCACTCAAATTGCGGACAAGCAGATTCAATTATCGACAGAAGACGAGCAGGCAATTGATCAGTTGGTGACAAGTCTTTATGGCAATGAAGCGTGGATTTATGGAGAAGCACCTACCTACACGTTGCAACGGCGTCGTCGGTATCCGGCAGTGGGAATCATCGATGCCCGTTTGACAGTGGCTAAAGGAAAAATCACGGATTTGATTTTTTACGGTGATTATTTTGGTCAAAAGGAATCCAGTGAGTTGGCTGCATTATTTATTGGGAAAGACTACCGAAGACCAGCTTTGGCACAGGTCATTGAACAGATTCAAGCGGATCAGTATTTCAGCCATTTGACTAACGAAACGTTGTTGGATTTATTGATTGAATAGGAAAAAGTTGAAAGATGGACTAAAACTATCAAGGAGACCATTATGATCGAACTGAAAGGTATCGCAAAGGAATACAATCAGCAGTTGGTGTTAGCTCCGCTGGATTTGACGATTGCTCCCCATGAAATTTTTGGAATCGTTGGTGAAAGTGGTGCGGGAAAATCCACGCTGTTAAAAATAATGAGCCTGTTGGAAACGCCTTCTGAGGGATCGCTTTTTTTAGAGGGTAAAGAAGTAGCGAAACTGGACCAAAGAGCAATTCGTCAATTGAAACAATCGATTGGCATGGTCTTTCAGCAATACCATTTACTCTATAATCGTACGGTGTTTGAAAATATTTCTTTGCCGCTAAAATTATTGGGACGTGAAGAACCGCAAAAAGTCAAAGAGTTGTTGCATTTTGTCGGATTGCAGGAAAAAGAGACAGCTTATCCGCGGCAGTTGAGCGGGGGACAAAAACAACGGGTGGCAATCGCTCGAGCGTTGGTAAATAATCCTAAGATGATTTTGTGTGATGAACCTACTTCAGCTTTGGACGAAAAAAGCACGGCGGATATTTTGGAACTTCTAAAAAAAGTGCATCAAGAATTTCAACCAACTATCGTTTTTGTCAGTCATGAATTAGCTGCAGTCAAGGCCTTGTGCCAGCGAGCAGCAATTTTGGAAGCAGGAAAGTTAAAGGCAATTACTCCAGTTAAAAATCTTTCACTGCAAAGTACAGACAGCTATGAAGAGCGAGTGATTGCGAGGTTGCAGGGATGAATTATTGGGAAAGACTCAATGAATTTCGACCGGAAATGTTCCAAGCTATCGGGGATACATTGATTATGATGGGCATTGCGATGGCAGCGTCACTGCTTGTCGGTCTGCCGATTGGCACCTATATTTTTCTTTCACGAAAAAAAGGGGTGGTACCTAATAAAGGGGTGTACTGGGTGCTGAATTTTTATGTGGATATCGTCCGCTCCTTTCCGTTTTTATTATTTGTCGTCGCTTTGATTCCGTTGACCAGACTTGTCATGGGAACAGCTTTTGGCACCTATGCCGCTGCTTTTCCTCTAAGTTTTGTCGGAGCAGCGATTTATGCTCGTTTGGTGGAACAGGTCCTGTTGGATGTACCAGCAGAGATTTTGGAATTAGCGGCTTCTTTAGGGGCTACCCGCCGCCAGTTGTTGTTGGAATTTTTATTTGTGGAAGCCCGCAGTGGATTGGTTTTGAGCTTTACTTCTGCCTCCATCAGTCTGGTTTCGTATTCCACAGTCATGGGAATCGTGGGTGGTGGAGGAATCGGTGATTTTGCGATTCGTTACGGCTATCAGAATTATGAATACGACATCATGTACACAACGATCGTCATCATGATTCTCTTTGTTTTTGGGATTCAACTTTTGGGCACCACAATCGCCAGAAGAATCGATAAGCGAAAATAACTCCTCCTCTGTTTGTCTGCTAATTTGAAACAGGGATAGAGGATTTACTAAAAAAATTAAAGGGGTAAAAAATAGATGAAAAAAATCGCAGTAGGAATCGCAGTTTTGGGAGCAGCACTTTTATTAGGTGCTTGCGGCAACAACAGTAATAAAAGCAGTGAAGAGAAAGTCATCAAAGTAGCAAGTCAAACGTCACCAATGACAGATGTGGTAAAAAAAGCCGCAGAAGTCGCTAAAAAAGAGGGTTGGGATATTCAATTAGTCCAAGTTAATGACAACATACAATACAATGAACTATTGAAAAATAAAGAAGTAGATGCTAACTTTGCACAACATGAACCCTTCATGGAAAAATTCAATGAAGAAAAAGATGCCAATCTAGTCATGATTCAAAAAATTTATGACGCAAAAGTTGGCTTCTATTCAAAAAATTATCAAGATATCGCTGATTTGCCGGATGGAGCAACGATTGCGTTGCCAAACGATGTCTCCAATGAAGGTCGGGCATTGGCAATCTTAGCGGATGCGGGCTTAATCGAATTGAAAGCAGATGCCGGCTTCAATGGAACTCTTAAAGATGTCGTGGAAAATCCCCACAATTTCAAGTGGTTGTCGGTGGATCTTTTAAATCTTGCGGAAGCTTACAATGAAAAAGATGTGGCAATGGTCTATGATTACCCAACATATATCGCGAAAATTGGGTTGAAACCAAGTGATGCTATTTTATTGGAAAAGAAAATCGACAGCCGCTTTGCGATTTCTTTAGTCGCACGGGAAGACAATCAAGATTCCGCAAAAATCAAAGCGTTGAAAAAAGCCATGACCAGCCCTGAAGTTCACGAATTTTTAGAAAAAGAACATCAGGATACATTGATTCCTTCCTTTGATTAAAAAAATCTGTATGCATCAAGAGGTGCATACAGGTTTTTTTGTCTATCCAGAGCCTAAGGTCTTCACAGTAGAGAAAACTATGGTACAATTCGAACTAACAAGGTAAGAGGGGTGTTGTTCTCAATGGACTATAAAGAATTTGATCCAGAATTATGGCAAGCAGTCGAAAATGAATTTACACGACAACAAAACAATTTGGAGCTGATTGCCTCGGAAAATATTGTTTCAAAAGGGGTATTAGCGGCACAAGGCAGTGTATTGACCAATAAATATGCTGAAGGTTATCCCGGTCGTCGGTATTATGGCGGTTGTGAATACATCGATGTCGTTGAAAATTTAGCAATCGATCGAGCGAAAGAATTATTTGGCGCCAAATTTGTCAACGTGCAGCCGCATTCCGGCTCACAAGCTAACACGGCAGCCTATTTAGCCTTAGTGGAACCCGGCGACACCATCATGGGGATGGATTTATCCGCAGGGGGACATTTAACTCATGGTTCACCAGTTAATTTCAGTGGTAAAACGTATCATTTTGTCAGCTACGGTGTTGATCCAACAACGGAAGTGATCGATTATAATGTCGTACGGATTTTAGCTCGGAAACATCAGCCTAAATTGATTGTTGCAGGTGCCAGTGCCTATTCCCGCACCATCGATTTTGCAAAATTCCGTGAAATCGCTGATGAAATCGGTGCAAAACTAATGGTAGATATGGCACATATCGCCGGGTTAGTTGCAGCAGGCTTGCACCCATCACCCGTTCCTTATGCAGACATCACGACCACCACTACCCATAAAACTTTACGCGGTCCACGGGGCGGAATGGTTTTGACTAATGACGAAGCATTAGCGAAAAAAATCAATAGCGCTGTTTTCCCTGGTATTCAAGGGGGTCCACTAGAGCATGTGATCGCCGGAAAAGCAGTTTCCTTCAAAGAAGCACTGGCACCGGAATTCAAAGAGTATGCGCAACAAGTCATTACGAATGCTCAAGCAATGGCTAAAGTTTTCAATCAAGCCCCAGAAGCTCGGTTGGTTTCTGGCGCAACGGACAATCATTTGCTATTGATCGATGTGCGTGATTTTGAAATGAACGGCAAAGAAGCCGAAGCCATTTTGGACAGTGTAAATATTACCGTTAATAAAAACTCAATTCCATTCGAATCATTGAGTCCTTTCAAAACCAGCGGAATTCGTGTGGGGACACCGGCAATTACTAGTCGTGGATTTAGTGAAGAAGATGCAGTTGAAGTAGCAAAATTGATTGTAAAGGCATTACGTGCCAAAGAAGACCAAGAAGTTCTGGCACAAGTAAAAGAAGAAGTGAAGGCTTTAACAGATAAACACCCGATTTATCAATAATCGGCAGACAAAAGGTGAGGCACCATTCAATGAATGGTCCCCGCCTTCTTTTGCGGAATTTTTAGCAAATTTAGAAGAAATGTTGTTTCTCTTCATTATTTGCTTTAAAATAGAAGAAAACTAAAGGAGAATCATCATGGGCAAATTTCAAGTAATCGACCATCCACTCATTCAACACAAACTAACTATTATTCGGGAAAAAAATTGCGGAACAAAAGTTTTCCGTGAAGTTGTCAATGAAATCGCCATGTTAATGGCTTATGAAGTTTCTCGTGATATGCCATTGGAAGATACGGTAATCGAAACACCAATCGTCAAAACTACACAAAAAACGTTAACAGGGAAAAAAGTTGCCATCGTTCCGATCCTACGTGCCGGAATTGGAATGGTAGACGGTATTTTGGAATTGATTCCAGCAGCTAAAGTTGGACACATTGGCTTGTACCGGGACGAAGAAACTTTGGAACCTCATGAATATTTTGTAAAATTACCAGAAGATATCGATTCTCGTCAGCTATTTGTTGTTGACCCGATGTTGGCAACTGGTGGTTCTGCAATCATGGCAATCGATGCCCTGAAAAAACGCGGCGGTTCAAACATTAAATTTGTTTGTCTCGTAGCTGCACCAGAAGGCGTCAAGGCCTTACAAGAAGCTCATCCAGATATTGATATCTACACGGCAGCTTTGGATGATCATTTGAATGAACACGGCTATATCGTTCCTGGACTTGGCGATGCCGGTGACCGTTTATTTGGAACAAAATAGGTTTTGTAACGAGTGATGAAAAAATTCCTGTCGGAGAATTCGGCAGGATTTTTTTTGGATAAGCGATAATAAAAAAAGAGCCAGCAAATCTTAGAAGCTAAGATTGCTGACTTTCTTTTGTTATGCCGGCTATAGGATTCGAACCTACGACCCCCGCGTTACGAGTGCGATGCTCTACCAACTGAGCTAAGCCGGCGTGACACAACAAGAATTATAGAAAAAAAAAGGTGGTTTGTAAAGAGAAATGTAGTAAAAAAAGAGTTTATTAGCAAAATTTCTGCAAATTTTCACAAAGTGTGCTATAATGAATATATATAAAGGGAGGTTTTGTGAATGGCAACGTTTGGTAAATTTGATGCAACAGTAATTCCTTCTGAAGCTGGAGAAGGGTTTTTAGTAGACACTCATGTGAAATTTTCAATCTATGGCAAACCGCAGACAGGGACCGTTACAAAGCAGCTGAAAAATTCTGCAGTAATCGAATTGGATGAAACTCCTGACAATCAACAGTTACTTACGCAAAGCAATGGTGTGTTAATCATCAATTATAAACATATGAAAAAGATTTAAACTTGATCACCGATTTTTTTCGGTGATATTTTTTTAGTGAAATTATACGGTCTGACTTCAATCAGTCCGCAAACGGTATTTCTAAATTTTTTCTGAATGAAGGACGGGATGTCTTTCTTTTCTGTAACAACACCTCTATAATGATAAGGTGTATCTTTGAAGGAAAAGAGAGGAATCATGGAAAAAAAACGATCAACTTCGACCGACAGCCGTATTGATTATGGCGTGATTTTGCCGGTCTTTCTATTATGTTTAGTCGGCCTTGCTTCGTTATACGTGGCGTTGAGCCAAGACCCCACCGGGCAAAATGTACTGCAAAAAATGGCGATCCAAAGTTTGTGGTACGTTATAGGAACCATTGCAATTATTGTTATCATGCACTTGAAATCAAAATGGATCTGGAAATTAACCCCGTTTATCTACGGACTGGGTTTAGCCGTTATGTTGGCGCTGTTGCGATTTTATGATAAAGATTTAGCCAATGTGACCGGTTCAAAAAACTGGTTTAAGTTCGGCTCCTTTACTTTTCAGCCGGCAGAATTAATGAAAATCGCCTTTATTTTAATGTTGGCATTAGTGGTTACCTCCCACAATGTCAAATATCGAAATCGTAATTTATCGACGGATGGTTTTTTGATTGGCAAGATGGCGTTGGTGTCATTGCCGGTCTTGGGATTAGTAATGTTGCAAAAAGATTTCGGAACGATGCTAGTCTTTTTGGCTATTCTAGGCGGTGTGTTTTTAATGTCAGGAATTTCCTGGCGAATCATTATTCCTGTTGTGGCTCTCTTTGTGGTCATTGGTGGCGGGACCATCTACCTGGTAACAACAGAAACCGGTCGGGAATTATTGTACAATATCGGCTTTAAATCTTATCAATTTGCCCGAATCGATTCCTGGATCAATCCTTTCCATGACACATCTGGACTAAGTTATCAACCGGCACAAGGCTTGTTGGCGATTGGGTCTGGTGGAATGTTTGGAAAAGGATTCAACGTCAGTGATGTCTACGTTCCGGTAAGAGAATCCGATATGATTTTCACGGTTATTGGAGAAAATTTTGGTTTTATCGGCGGCTCTTTTGTAATTTTACTTTATTTTATTTTGATTTACCGCATGATTCGGGTGTGTTTTGATACCAACAACGAATTTTATGCCTACATTGCCAGCGGGATCATTATGATGATTCTCTTTCACGTATTTGAAAACATCGGCGCGAACATCGGGCTGATGCCGCTGACGGGAATACCTTTACCCTTTATCAGCCAAGGGGGATCTTCGATTTTAGGAAACATGATCGGAATTGGGTTGATTTTATCGATGCGGTTTCAAGCAGAAACTTCGAAGGAAGTGAAAGAATGAATCTTTATTGGTACCCCAAATGCAGTACCTGCAAAAAGGCAAGAGCCTGGCTGGATGCCCATGAAATAGAGTATCAACTGATTGATATGATTCAACAACCGCCGACTGCCGAGAAGCTGGAAGGCTGGATGAAGGAAAGCGGCTTGCCAATTCGTCGCTTTTTTAACACAAGTGGTGTAAACTATCGTCAGCTAGGATTAAAAACTATCGTGCCGACCCTCAACATGCGAGAAGCTTGCGAATTGTTGGCAACAGATGGTATGCTGATCAAGCGTCCCATTCTGGAAAAAAATGGCAAAATCCAAGCCATTGGATTTAAAGAAATTGATTTTGAAGGAGCAGCGAAAGAATCATGGAAAAGAAATGTCTAAAGAAAAAAGATAATTTGTGGGTGCTGTTTAACGGCAGCGAATATTGTGTCGGATTGACGAAGGAAGCGCAGGATGAACTTGGAAAAATCACCTTTGCCTCTTTACCTAAAGTAGGGAAATTAGTGAAACAAGGGGAAGCATTGCTGGAAGTTGAAGCAGAAAAAGCTGTCAACGAATTTCCAAGTCCTTTGTCAGGTGTCGTTTCTTCCGTGAATGAAAAAGTTGATGCATCCGTGGATATCTTAAATGATGAAGACGAAATGAATGCCTGGATCGTCGCTTTTAAAGACGTTGATCCAGCCGAATTTGATAAACTTTAAAATTATTTTCAGAAAATAATTGACACATGTAAGGTACGTTGTTATAATTTCATCAATAATTGAAAGCTTTGAAAAGAAGAGTACATGTCACTAACGTTCACAGAGAGCCCGGAATTGCTGCAAACGGGTAACGAAAATGAGATGGAAGATGGTCTTTGAGCGGATGAAGTGAGTCTAAGGACTAGCTTGATACGGGGGTGCCCGTTAACGCACAACGGTATGCGAGAAACAGTCAAGTACCGGATAAGGTTATTGTTGTAAAACAATAACGAATCAAGGTGGTAACACGAAAGATGATAACTTTCGTCCTTTGTATAGAAATATGCACAAGGACGGAAGTTTTTTTGTTTAGAAAATACGCTAAAGGAAAGATGGGAAGAGCATGTCATTGATTCAATTGACGCATGTCAAAAAAACATTTGAAGGCAAAAATGGCCGAATCGACGCGGTCAATGATGTTTCTTTAACGGTTGAACCGGGAGATATCTACGGCATTGTAGGATATTCCGGTGCAGGAAAAAGTACATTGGTGCGATTGCTCAATGGACTAGAACTACCAACTGCCGGCGAAGTAATCGTCAATAAGCAAAACATCCTTGCACTGAAGAACAAAGAATTGCGGGCATTTCGAAAGAACATCGGAATGATTTTCCAGCACTTCAACCTGCTGTGGTCACGAACGGTCATCGAAAATATCGAATTGCCATTGGAACTTGCAGGACTTGGGAAAGCTGAGCGAAAACAAAAAGCAGAAGACTTATTGCAATTGGTGGGTTTGCAGGGAAGAGGCAATGCCTATCCATCGCAATTATCCGGTGGGCAAAAGCAACGGGTCGGAATCGCCCGAGCGTTGGCAAACGATCCGCAGATTCTATTGTGTGATGAAGCAACAAGTGCCTTAGATCCCCAAACAACCGAAGAAGTCTTGGAACTACTGCAAGACATCAACCAAAAATTAGGATTGACGATTGTATTGATTACACATGAAATGAATGTGGTTCGTAAAATCTGTAATAAAGTAGCCGTCATGGAGCTGGGAAAAGTCGTGGAAGAAGGATTGGTCGTAGATGTCTTTCGTCATCCGAAACAAGAAGTGACGAAACGATTTGTGCAACAGGACTTCAAACCACGGGAAGATCCGGAAGAATTGTTGGAGGAATTTATCGCTGAAAATCCAACTGGACGTTTAGTGACCTTGACCTTTAATGAAGACAATGCCAATGAACCGGTAATTTCACAAGCGATTCGACAATTTGATATTGATATCAATGTGGTGTACGGGAAAATCCGTCAGGCAAAAGAAGGCTCATTCGGTTCCTTGACCGTCCTGCTTTCAGGAGAAGATCAGGCAGTCGATCAAGCAATTACCTTTTTTGCTGAACAACAAGTGGGCGTGGAGGTGATTCATCATGGATAAAGGATTTATGGAAACCTATTTCAATCTGGAAATGATTGACTGGAATACAATGAAACAAGCCTTTTATGACACTTTGTTCATGACAGTGATCTCAACGATTTTAGTAGTGATTATCGGATTGCTTCTTGGTTTGGCTCTGTATTCTCTGGGAAGAAAGCAACAAACTTCTGCCAGAATTTTTTATAATTTGATCTCCATCATCAGCAATATTTTCCGTTCCACTCCATTCATGATTTTGATGGTCTTGATTATTCCGTTTACGATGATTTTAGTTGGAACAATGTTGGGAGCTAAAGCAGCAATTCCCGCATTAGTTTTATCCGCAGCACCATTTTATGCTCGGTTAGTAGAGATTGCCTTTCGTGAAGTCAGCCCCGGTGTATTAGAAGCTGCCGAAGCAATGGGTGCCAATTATTGGCAGGTGATCCGAAAAGTATTGATTCCAGAAAGTGTTCCGGCACTGATCTCAGGAATCACAGTGACAACAATCTCGATGATCGGTTACACGGCAATGGCCGGAGCAATCGGTGCCGGTGGTCTTGGTGCACTGGCATGGCAGGAAGGGTTTCAACGTGGAAACTACACAGTAACAATGGTAGCCACGATTATTATTTTGATTATTGTGTTTATTGTTCAAGGAATTGGTGATTTCTTGACGAAAAAAACCGATAAGCGTTAAAAAAAGGGAGGAAACAGGATATGAAAAAGATTTTTGGATTAGCAACAGTATTATTAGTAACAGCGGGATTAGCAGCATGTGGAAACGGCGGAAGCAGTACTGACGGCTCCTCAGCAGCAGAAGAAAAGACAACAACCTTAACAGTAGGCGCTTCACCAACTCCTCATGCGGAAATTTTAGAAGCAGCGGCACCATTATTGGAAAAAGAAGGCATTAAATTAGAAGTCAAAAAATTTGATGACTATATCTTGCCAAATAAAGCGTTGGAAAACAAAGACATTGATGCCAACTATTTCCAACACATTCCTTACTTGAACAAAGAAATCAAAGACAACGGCTATGACTTTGTCAATGCCGGAGCCGTTCACATCGAACCAATGGGCTTGTATTCAAAAACATTGAAAGACATCAAAGATTTGAAAGACGGTGCGACCGTTATCACATCCAACTCTGAATCTGACTGGGGCCGTATCTTGACGATTTTCCAAGATGCTGACCTGTTGACCTTGAAAGAAGGCGTTGATCCAGAAACTGCTACTTTTGAAGATATCGATGAAAATCCAAAAAACATCGAATTCAAGCACGATATCAACCCAGAATTGCTAGCAACAACCTACCAAAACGAAGATGTTGATTTGGTAGCCATCAACGCAAACTTTGCTTACGGCATCGGTTTGAATCCGAAAAAAGATGCCTTGTTAGTTGAAAGCGACAATTCTCCATACGTTAACGTGATTGCTGTTCGTAGTGGCGATGAAAACAAAGATTCCATCAAAAAATTAATCGAAGCCTTGCACAGTGACGAAGTGAAAGATTTTGTTGATGAAAAATGGCAAGGGTCTGTCAAAATCGTTGATGCTGACGCAAAATAATTCTTAACAAACGAACGAAATCTTTCTGACGGAGAGATTTCGTTTTTTATTTTAGAAATATTCTTATAAAAAAGAAAAGTTTATCACGAAATAGCGCGAAAATGCCAGATCTTAGCAGTGGATCATTGAACTTCATTCTCAATTAGTCTAAAATGAGTGAGAATGAATGATTATTGGAGGAATACATTATGTCAGTCTTAGAAGTGAAAGATTTACATGTATCGATTGAAAATAAAGAAATCTTAAAAGGCGTCAATCTAACGCTGAAAACTGGTGAAATTCATGCCATCATGGGACCAAACGGCACAGGAAAATCCACCTTGTCTGCTGCCATCATGGGCAACCCCAACTACGAAGTTACCCAAGGAGAAGTGCTTCTTGACGGTGAAAATATTTTGGAAATGGATGTTGACGAACGGGCACGCCTAGGTCTTTTTCTGGCGATGCAATACCCAAGTGAAATTCCGGGAATCACCAACGCAGAATTTATGCGGGCAGCGATTAATGCCAAACGGGATGATGACCATAAAATGTCGGTTATGGAATTTTTAAAAAAATTAGATAAAAAAATGGACTTGTTGAATATGCCGGAAGAAATGGCAGAACGCTATTTAAACGAAGGGTTTTCTGGCGGGGAGAAAAAACGCAACGAAATTTTGCAATTATTGATGCTGGAACCAAAATTTGCGATTTTAGACGAAATCGATTCCGGTTTGGATATTGATGCTTTGAAGGTTGTTGCAAAAGGTGTCAATGAAATGCGGGGAGATAATTTTGGTTCTCTGATTATCACCCATTACCAACGTTTATTAAATTACATCACACCGGATGTTGTTCATATCATGATGGATGGTCGTGTGGTATTAACAGGAAATGCCGATCTTGCCAAACGGTTGGAAGCAGAAGGCTACGCCGGAATCAGCAACGAATTAGGTATCGAATACAGCGAAGAAGAAGCATAGAGGGGGCGAGAGAATGAAAGAATTCAAGAACTATCTTGATGACGTCAAGGTTTTTTCTGCATTGAAAGAAGAACCAGACTGGATGCTCGCTTTGCGACAAGCTGCCTTGGCACAAGTCGATGAACTGGCTTTGCCCCATATTGAACGTGTGAAGTTTACCCGCTGGCCGTTGTTTACTATCAGTCAAGCAGCGTTACAAGGAGAAAAAAGTGCCCAATCGCTGGGAGCAATTCCTAGTTTTGATGAACTGGATAACCATCCGATGCACATTCAAATCGACGATATTCCAGTCTTTGAACAACTTTCTCAAGAGCTTGCAGATAAAGGCGTGATTTTTACTGATCTATTTACAGCAATGCAGGAATATCCTGATTTGGTGCAAAAATATTATATGACCAAGGCTGTTCCTTTTGATGAAGATAAACTGACAGCAGCGCATGCAGCATTTATGAACAGCGGTGTGTTTTTATATGTACCAAAAAATGTCGTGATTGAAGAACCGATTGAAGCAATATTTTACCATGCCGGCAGTGATGCAGCGCATTTCTTCAAACATATTTTAATCGTAGCAGAAGACCATAGTGAATTCAGCTATTTGGAACGTTTTTCTACTATGGGAGAAGAAACAGAAAAAATTTCTGGCAATATCGTTGTGGAAGTTATTGCAAAGCCGGGAGCAAAAGTAAAATTTGCGGCAATTGATCAATTAGGAAAAAATATCACTACTTACATGAATCGTCGTGGCTATTTGATGCAGGATGCGTCGATTGACTGGGCCATTGGGGTGATGAATGATGGGGATGTAATCGCAGATTTTGATTCTGACCTGGTGGGTAACGGCTCCCATGCAGAATTTAAAGCTGTTGCGATTTCTTCTGGTCGTCAAACTCAAGGTATTGATACACGGGTCACCAATAAAGCCCCGCATTCCGTGGGACATATTCTCCAACATGGCGTTATTTTGGATCACGGCACACTGACCTTTAACGGTATCGGTCATATCATCAAAGGAGCAAAAGGCGCTGACGCCCAACAAGAAAGTCGGGTATTGATGCTGTCTGATCATGCTCGCGGGGATGCCAATCCTATTTTATTGATTGACGAAAATGAAGTTGTTGCCGGGCATGCAGCCAGTGTCGGTCGGGTCGATCCAGAGGAAATGTATTACTTGATGAGCCGCGGCTTGCGAAAAGAAGATGCCGAACGATTGGTGATTCGCGGGTTCTTAGGTTCTGTAATCACTGCGATTCCTGTCAAAAAAGTCCAAGAAGAATTAATTGACGTTATCGAAGGGAAGTTGAACGCATGATTGATGCCCAAAAACTTCGAAAAGAGTTTCCTATTTTAAATCAAAAGGTCAATGACGAACCATTGGTCTATCTAGATAATGCCGCAACAACGCAAAAACCGGAAGCTGTTTTACAAACGCTAACGGATTATTACCATCAGGACAATGCCAATGTTCATCGGGGCGTCCATACCTTAGCGGAGCGGGCAACACATGCCTATGAAGGGGCTCGCGAAAAAGTCCGCCAATTTATCCATGCCAAAGAAACTGCGGAAGTCCTGTTTACGCGGGGAACGACAACGAGCTTAAATTGGGTAGCCCAAAGCTTTGGTGATTTTTTCATTCAAGAAGGCGATGAAATCGTCATTTCTTATATGGAACATCACTCCAATATTATTCCATGGCAACAACTTGCCAAACGAAAGAATGCAAAGCTTGTGTATATCGACATTACACAAGCAGGCTTTCTTGATATGGAAGATGCAAAACGAAAAATCACTGACAAAACGAAGATCGTTTCAATCGCCCATGTTTCGAATGTATTAGGTGTGATCAATCCGGTGGCTGAGTTGGCACAACTTGCTCATCAAAAAGGAGCGGTCATGGTGGTGGATGGTGCGCAGGCAGTTCCCCACATGCCGGTAGATGTGCAGGCATTGGATGCGGATTTTTATGCGTTTAGTGGACATAAAATGTGCGGACCCACCGGTATCGGTGTATTATTTGGAAAGAAAAAATGGTTGGAAGTCATGGAACCGGTAGAATTTGGTGGAGAAATGATTGATTTTGTCCGACTACAAGACAGTACATGGAAAGAATTGCCGTGGAAATTTGAAGCCGGGACTCCAAATATCGCCGGGGGCATCGCTTTAGGAGCAGCCATTGATTATCTTTCGGTCCTCGGTTTGGATCAGATCCATGCGTATGAAGCAGAGCTTGTGGCTTATGTATTGCCAAAGCTGCAGGCAATCGAAGGTCTGACTGTTTTTGGACCGCAAGAGGCTGCTAAACATACCGGGGTCATTGCCTTTAACCTAGAGGGCCTACACCCTCATGATGTGGCAACTGCTTTAGACATGGAAGGCGTTGCTGTACGGGCAGGACATCATTGTGCACAACCTTTACTGCAATATTTGAAGGTTCCGGCAACAGCTCGAGCAAGTTTTTATTTTTACAATACGAAAGAAGATGCCGACCGATTAGTTGAAGCAATCTACGCGACAAAGGAGTTTTTCCAACATGGCACTCTCTAAATTAGATAATTTATACCGACAAGTTATTTTGGATCATTCCAGCCATCCTCATCATCATGGTTCTTTGGCAAAAGCAGATCAAGCGGTGGAGATGAATAATCCAACGTGCGGAGATGTGATTCACTTGGAACTTGCAGTGGAAGATGGCATTATTACGGGTATCGCTTTTGACGGTAGTGGCTGTTCCATCAGTACCGCCAGTGCTTCCATGATGACGGATGCAGTTCTTGGAAAAAGTGTAACAGAAGCCGAAGAACTGATTACTGCTTTTTCAGAATTAGTGCAAGGCAATGAAACACCAAAGGAAGAGGAGTTGGGAGAAGCGGCCGTCCTTAGCGGAGTGGCAAAATTTCCAGCTCGAATCAAATGTGCAACACTTGCTTGGAAGGCATTGGGTCAAGCAGTAGAATCAAATGGTGTGGCAGAAACAGGTCATCTCCATCAACCAGAAGACAGCGATCACGTGTGAGAAAAAAAGCAGCAAATTAGTAGTGGAAATCGGTTGAACATACTTTCAACCAAAAAGAGCGAGGAGTGAGAACATGGGAGTTCCTGAATTAGAAGAATATAAATTTGGCTTTCATGATGATGTAGAACCAATTTTCAGCACAGGTACGGGTTTGACAGAGGAAGTCGTTCGTGAGATTTCACGAGTCAAAGAAGAACCGGAGTGGATGCTGGAATTTCGGCTAAAATCACTGGAAGCTTTTCATAAAATGCCTATGCAAAAATGGGGTCCGGATTTATCCGATATTGATTTTGATGCGCTGAAATATTATCAAAAATCCAGTGAGAAACCAGCACGTGACTGGGAAGATGTACCAGAAAAAATCAAAGAAACTTTTGAAAGAATTGGTATTCCAGAAGCAGAACGGGCCTATTTGGCTGGAGCTTCAGCACAGTATGAATCAGAAGTGGTTTACCACAATATGAAGGAAGAATTTACCAAATTAGGAATTGTCTTTACTGATACCGATTCGGCACTTAAAGAATATCCTGAATTGTTTAAAGAATATTTTGCAAAACTTGTACCGCCTACAGATAATAAATTGGCGGCATTGAACTCAGCGGTTTGGTCCGGTGGAACCTTTATTTATGTGCCAAAAGGTGTCAAAGTGGATGTGCCGATGCAGACCTATTTCCGAATCAATGGAGAAAATACCGGGCAGTTTGAACGAACATTGATCATTGTAGATGAAGGTGCCAGCGTCCATTACGTGGAGGGGTGTACTGCACCGACATATTCCAGCAATAGTTTGCATGCGGCAATCGTTGAAATTTTCACCCGCAAAGATGCTTACTGCCGATACACTACGATCCAAAACTGGTCCTCAAACGTGTACAACCTAGTAACCAAACGGGCGAAAGCCTATGAAGGAGCAACCGTTGAATGGATTGATGGTAACTTGGGAGCAAAAACGACAATGAAATACCCAAGCGTTTATCTGGATGGAAAAGGCGCACGGGGTACTATGCTGTCAATCGCATTTGCCGGCGCCAACCAAATCCAAGATACCGGCGCAAAAATGATCCACAACGCACCGAATACCTCCAGCTCAATCGTTTCTAAATCAATCTCTAAAGATGGCGGCGAGGTTAATTATCGCGGACAAGTTACCTTTGGCAAAAAGAGCAGCGGCTCGATGTCCCACATTGAATGTGACACGATTATTATGGACGAACTGTCAAAATCTGATACGATTCCCTTCAATGAAATCCACAACAGTCAAGTTTCATTGGAACACGAAGCCAAAGTCTCAAAAATTTCCGAAGAGCAGCTCTTTTATCTAATGAGCCGTGGACTTTCCGAATCAGAAGCCACTGAAATGATTGTCATGGGCTTTGTCGAACCCTTCACCAAAGAACTACCGATGGAATATGCGGTGGAACTGAATCGATTGATTAGTTATGAGATGGAAGGGTCGGTAGGCTAAGAAATAGATGTTTCCCTAAACCTTTATATATCAAGGGTTTAGGGGATTTTTTTGGCTCTTTGTCAAATAGTGT
>NZ_MAEK01000003.1:0-292992 GCF_009933265.1 Enterococcus sp. JM9B
ATTAGAATCGCCTGTCCTTTTTCACACAGATCAAGGATCACAATATACTTCGTCTTTGTTTAGAAAATATCTAGACAGTCAACCAATCACACAGTCTTTATCGAAACCGGGGTATCCTTGGGATAACGCTGTGACTGAATCTTTTTTTAAATATATGAAGAAAGAGGAGCTCAATAGAAGAACATTTTCAACCCTTCAAGAAGTACAGCTTTCTTGCTTTGAATATATCGAAGGATTTTATAATACACAGCGACCTCATGGCACTCTAGATATGCTTACACCTAACGAAATGGAAGAAAAGTACTTTAATCATCTGTAAGTATCTGCTCTTTTCGTGTCTACTTTATTGACATCTATCCATTATTTATGATAGTCACTTCATGGGACTCATTATCTGATCAATTGGAACAAAAATCGCCAACTATTAAGACAGGCCTTTTTTTCAATACGAGTTATGAACACTGTATTTTTTTGAAAGAAGATATTATGTATCATTTAAAAACTCGAGTGAATGTAGACATAATCGACGCTACCACCCTTACTTCAGTCAAAGAAAAAATGTGTAAGTATGATCTTTTGATAACCAATCTTCCTTCATTATTCATTCCAGAATGCAGCGTAGTATCCGTCCATTCAAATCCAACACCAAAAGATTTTGAGAACATACTCACTGTCTACAATGAAATAGTCAATAACAAACGTAATTATGATTTATCCATAATAGAAAAGCAAAACAGTATTTATAAATACTGAAAAAAATCGATACTTGAAATTTCAAGTATCGATTCTTTTATTTGTTATATAATAAAACGCTAAAATATTTTTTTCGCTTTATATTAATAATAAACTATTTCTGCACATTGTTTGAATATTTATGGGCTTGTTTTAATACCTTTCCATTTTTTCACTGTTTTCAATTTGTAAGGATTGGGCTTCGTCAAGGTTGATGTAAGTATTAAAATATTCAAATACATAGTTCACGCAATCTTGTAGATTAATATCTTTCTTTTTCTAAATCAAATATGGTCTCATGATTATTTTTTAGCCTTTTTTCAATAAATTTATCTAATGTAATCCATTGATATCACCTATCTTGAGTAAATAAGTTTCCTATATTTGTATATTATCAAATTCCAGCAGATAAATTCAAAGCAATACATTTTTTCCTAATTTAATATGCATCTATGATTTTCCAATTCCTCAACTTTTGTAGAATAAAACAATATTGAAAACTATTCATTACTTTTGAAGCATCGTCAAGGTACCTCACCATAATCGAAACTTGAATATTTTCTCCCTTTTGTCGATAAACAGGACTAACCAGTTCAACAAGTTTTAAATTTGTATTAATTGGCTGTATCGCGCCACTTTCAGCAAAGTACTCAATTTCCTTTTCAGACGCAGTTGGATAAATCTTGAAAAACGTCTCTAAAAACTCAGTAATTTCTTCCGTAGTTTTGGCATCAATTTCTGAATCGCTTTCTACTTGTTTTTCTTTATATTGTGCCTTTTCTGGTTTTGCAATCATGGTAGGCAGACTCGTCACAATATGGTTGCCTTTTTTATCTTCAAAAATCGTCACTCGATATGCAGAAGAACCCTGTTGTGCCTTTTTCTCTTCTGTGACCTTTTGATTGATTAAAAAGGAAACGATAAATTCTTCTGAGTGCTTCTCAACATCTAGAATTTTTACTGCTTGAACTTCGGAACTAGTGGGAATATCCGCTCGAACCATATCTTGAGCTAGGGATAATCCCTCTTCTGTAAGATACTGCCCAAGATTATCCATTCTCTTTTCAATGACTTCTT
The DNA here is from genome assembly GCF_009933265.1 of Enterococcus sp. JM9B. Classification (NCBI taxonomy): domain Bacteria; kingdom Bacillati; phylum Bacillota; class Bacilli; order Lactobacillales; family Enterococcaceae; genus Enterococcus; species Enterococcus sp. JM9B. Next base: position 1,810 of record NZ_MAEK01000003.1, read on the forward strand.
TGTCATTCTTCCATGAAAAATACTCTTTCGCAAAATCCATCGTAAAGTTCTCAACCCCAGAAGTATTCACTATTTTTTCTTTCACAACTACTTTCTCATGAGTCGTGTGCTGATCAATCGCTGTGAAATTTTTGTATATCCCAAAAGCGAGACTACAAAACAATAAAAACCAAAGGACAAGCACCATTTTTCGATGCTTGCCCACTGTAATTACTCGTTCTTTCTTCTTTTTTGGAGTCTTCTCCTTCTGGCTTCGTTCAATTTTTATCTTCATGTTCATTCCTCTTTTCTCTTATTTATATCGCCCTGCTCCAATAAGATGCTGCTGCCAATAGGGTTCGGTAAGATTCGTCCAGCCCACTGGATCTCCCGCATGAAACATCCGATTCTCTCCTGCATAAATGCCGACATGAGTCACGTAAGTACCAGCATCATAAGTTGAGTGAAAGAAAATTAAATCTCCTGGCTTGGCATCTTTTAGGTCAATATGACTCATGGCATCATACTGATCCTGAGCCACTCGTGGAAGTTTCAGGCCAACTTTGGCATAACACCATTGGGTTAAGCCACTGCAATCAAAACCCGTTGCGGGACTTGATCCACCAAATACATAAGCCGTTCCTTCATACTTAAATGCCTCGTCAAAAATCCCTTGGACTGTTTTATCATCAAACTGTATCGTGATCAGATATTGTTTCACCAACAAACAATAAAACATATTTCCGTAGTTGTAGCGCCACCCGCCATTTTCTTTAATGGCGATTGGATTGGGGTAATCAACTTTTTGACCACCTGATTTTTCTTTTGAAAAGGATTCCGCCAAAGCAAAGCTATGCTTCTTTCCATTTTTTGCGACATGATCTATATAGCCGCCACCATAATTATAGGCTTGGATGATACTATCTTGATCACAGCCTAACTCTTTGGCTCGTTTAACCAGAGAAGCAAAATAGAAACACCCTTGTTTAATGGATGCCTCGGTATCTAAAGAATTAGGTGGTAAGCCAGCTGATTCAGAGCTTTGCATCACGTCTTTTGCTGTACCACCCGACTCCACTTGAATAATCGCCAAAAGAATCGGTACATAATCTGAAATGTCCGATTCCTTGGCATACTTTTCTACCAGTGACCGATGTTTTAATACTTCTTCTGAGACACTACTGCCACCGGGAGAGGTACCAGAACTGTTGCTTCCTTCACTATCCTCACCAAATAATAAGCCGACACACATCAAGATGCCCATAAAAGAAATCGTCAGGATTGCCAACGAGATTGTACTCAAATTTCTTATGGTCATTTAGTCTCACCCGGCCTTAGTTTTGGAGGATGACTCACTCTTTTTTGTACTTTTCGATTGCCTGCTTTTGCAAGAATAGATCGCTTCTTCGCCTGTTGGATAGGAGTCACTTTTCTTACTGGTTGATTATTTTCTTTCGTACTCAATTTTTGATTTGAGAGTCTTCTTTTGATTTCAGGATTCGAATTCATTTTTACAATTCGATTGGCTGGTACATTCTTTGGTATCTTACTTTTCTGAGATTTGGATTCCTCTTTTATCGGAACATTGCTCCTACCTTTTCTATGACGATTTGCTGAATTTCCCAATACTTTCCGCTTTTCAGCCATTTTTTCATCTCTACGTTGTCGTTGTTTTTCTCGCAACTCCGCTCGATTCGCTTTTTCTTGGACAAGTCCACGCTTGAATTCTTCTGGTGCTTTTTTCGTCTTTTCGATTTCTTTATGCAGATTGTATTTCAAATTAGTTGGTGTATTCCTTACTTGATCCTTTACTTGTTGTGCTTTGGCTTTTACCATTGATTGGGTATCTAGTCCCTTGCCGATTTTTCTTCCGGCCAAATTCATTCGAGATTGTTTCTTATTTTTTGAGATTGGATTTTCCTTATTCGGGTCAGATATTACCTCTTTATTGTTAGATAATGATGGATTCTTTCGTGGAGAACAACCAGAAGACTTCGATCTGGTTTTTGATTGATCTTTTGCTAGTTTCCCACCAACTGCTGCACCACCACCAAAAGCCAATGTTCGCCCAACATTTCGATTAAGTTGCCGTAGTTTACGATTCATCAACATTTGCGGTTTCCGCATGACACGTCTGCCCATTGACTGGCTATCATTGCTTTGGAGGTTGAACATACTCATAATGTCCCCCAATTTGAAATAAATCCCGGCAAAAGTCACAATTTGCAGAAATGCTACCATAAAGAAGGGATAGGTCGCTGAAATATTGAAAAACATGGTAGAAATACTGAATGCCGTGGTGATAACCAAGGTCACTCCCGCTCGCATCATAATCGTATTGAATAAGCGAATAATCGCCTTTTTCCCCAAACTTTCATAAGTTGGCAACATGGACAACAAAAAGCTAATAGGTAGAAACATCGCAAAGATAATGAAGAGAATTTGCGAGAATAACATAATCCCTGTCAGTAGAAAAACAAAGAAGGAGATACCAATGTTGAACAACACCAAAAAGACCACAGTCCCTAATCGGTTCATGGTCTTGGTGATACTTAGATTCGCATTGTCGTTTTCTTCAATTTCCGCTTTGACTGCCTCTTCTCGATTCTTTCCTTTATTTTCATCTGGACTGACAGATAAAATCTTGTTGACTCGCTCCTCCCCAATTTCTTCTATGTTGGAATCATCAAATTGTAATAGTAGCCACGGTTGTTGGACTTGAATGGAGAATAAGCTATCCCGAATCAAATCCACACTATCTTTTCCTTGGCTTTCCGAATTGGGGACCACAATCTCGGTACCTAAACTAAGGGCAGCCTCACTAACATCCGAGCTAAAGTCGTTGATTTTCCTGATATAGGTAGGTGCATAAGCAATAAATGATCCTGATAGTAGAAAAATCACTACAAAATTTATGACTGCTCGCACTGCTTTCGTAGTTTCTCGTTTTAATAATCCGGTGTATGCCACATAAGCTCCTAATGCCAAAACCATCAATAACAGAAACCCAAAATAGAACCCAGAAGTTTGAAGACCATCTTCGTTTATGCCAGCGAGTGTTTGAATATTCTTCCCAATACTTTCAGCCGTATCTGAAATGAAATCTAACTTATAGGCTTCTTGAACCACATAACCCGTGGCATTCGACAGATACAAACTAACCGTCCAAATAAAATTGGTAATAGCATAAAGACCATACATCACACTCTTTCCCAAGCCATCCCCCCAATTCCAAGGTAACCAATCCCAGGAACTATCGACAAAGAAATCTAATTGGTAGTTGTTTAGAGAATATTGGGAATAAAGATTTCCGGCTTTCACTGTATCATCAACAAGTCCTGTTGCCTCCGCGACCGTACCAATCAGACTGAGAAGAAGTAAAATCGTGCAGAAACTGATTGCGATCATTCCCGCAATCCGAAGAAATTTCTTTTTCATCCCCTCACTCCATTCTCTTTTGAACCGGCGGGCGGGTATCAAAGGCATGGAAGAGTTCTTCAAAGACCGGGTGAACTTGAACCACACCGACTCGGCCGTACAAGTCTTGCATTAAGCATTGGCCATTTTCCAAATCTCGTAGACGTTTTTGGTTGCTCTCATCTTCTTGATCCAATCCAAAGAATTCCAAGGTTTTCTTGATTTCATGAATATCGGTACTGCGAAAAGCAAACTTCAATCCGATATTATTTTTCAAGCGTTCATCCAGTAGGTCATCACTATCTTGAGTGACAAAATAGACACCGGCATTCATGGCCCGACCAGCACGAACGAGCTTATTAGAAAGTGTCTTTCCTTGCGCCACTTGAAGAAACGACCAAGCCTCATCTAAGTCCACAATCTTGAAGATTTCTCTGTTACTATGGATAAAATCCAAGGCAAAAGTTGAAATAACAATCAGCATCGAAACACTGAGTAGTTCCATGGTGGTGTATTCTTCAAAAGTCGTTTCCGCATCAGGTAAAACCAGATCCGCTACTTGAATGATATTCAACTGTTTATCTAAACTAATCGATTGGGTAATCGAACCATCTGAGAAAAGCAAATGGGCAAAATCATAATCGGTAAAAGATTCAATATGATCTGCGATATTTTCTGCGACTGGTGAGCCATCGTTTCGAAGTTCGTTAATGACTTGTAATAATCCTCGTTGATTACTCTGTGTAACGGTACGAATGGCCTTACGTAAAACAGGAAACTTCTCGCCATCTCGACTGGAAATTCCTGTTAAAAAGGTTAGGATATCAATCGCTAAACTTTCCGAATCCTTCTTTTTCTTCATAATCACATAAGGATCAAGTAGACCTTGGTTTTCTAGCTTACTGGTCAAGTTAAGAATATTGATTTCATCCGCAATTTCTGGCAAGGTTTCTTTCCAGCCACCTCGCTCACCTTTTGGATCGACAATCACAGCTTGACCACCAAAAAGGACAGCATAATAGACTAAGAGATTGTTACTAAAGGACTTTCCACCGCCAAGAGAACCAAGGAAAGCGGCAGCTAGCGCATTGGTAACTGAACCCTTGACTCCTTGTGAAGCCAAAGCCGGCTTGAGATAAACATTACGCCCCGTATCTACATTGTAGCCAAAGTAAATGCCTTCTAATTCTCCTAGCATCTGAGTAGCCCCAAAACCAAGTCCCGCCAAAAAGTCAGACGTAACATACTGGATATAGTCATTCATATAGCGTTTGCTTGAAGGTAAAAACTCTTCATGTAAGCCCATCATATCGCCAAAGGGCCGGACTAGTTTTACATTGGTATCGTCATAAAAATCAAGCACTTCATCACAGCGGCGTTTTAATTCATCCGCTGATTCCGCACTCACCCGAACCACATAGCTCAGTTTGTACATGGATTCTTTCGACTGATCCAAGGTAGTTTCCAATTCATCCACGGAATCCAACGCATCTAAGACATTGGCATTCGTTTCATTATCGGATTGGTAAGCATGGTTGTCCAAATCTTTTAATTCCTTTTTCTTATTGCGAACGGTAGCTAATGCCTTTTTGTTCGTCACGATTTCTACATTCATACTCGTGTCGATTGGGAATGTAAATTGTTGTTGCTGGTAATAGAAAAGTTCTGAGGAAGGAAATTCCATCTCCCCTACGATCGTATTGATTGTTAGATACGCTACATACGATTCATGATTTTCATGTTCCATCCGTAAGTAACGGGGCTTTTCTTCAATCAAACAACGAGTGGGACGTAGTAGGTCATAACGTTTCACCAGCGTTTCTGATTTCAGCTTTTTCTTTGGTAGCTGGAATTCATATTCTTCAAACGGTGTGCCTTTTTCACCATAGATATGTTCAATCAAATACGTAAGGTCACTGGGTGTGACTCGTCTGACTTTAAATCTCCGCGCTAATTTACTTTCCATTAATTTTTCAAGCTTAGAATAGCGGCAAATTTCCTCATTGGATAAGGAAACAAAATCACCCATCAAATGTTGATTCACTCCATAGACAAATTCTTGAAGCCCAGAAAAGAAAGAGCTTTTGAGGCTCTTTAGATTAACCTCTTCATCTGTCACAATCAGTTTGAAGCCAATAAAAAAGCGATAATCAATCTGACTATCACCAATCATGGATACTAATGCATCTGTCTGTAAATCAATTCGATGGTTCGCTACTTCTTTGAGTCTACCGGTAATTTCCTTTTTCGATCGTTCTTGCGTGGCACGAATACTACTTTCTGTAGCAATTTGTAAGGCATGAATCTTACCTTCTCTGTTTTGAGAAATCAATTGACGAAAGTTATCATGCACTCGATACTTCTGTTCAGGCGATAAAAAGGAATAGTTATAGGGCACTAGTTCATAGTAGGCAAAACACTCTCCCTCTTGGTTAAAGACAAGATTATTTTCAATATACTTAATCGGATACATAGTTCACACTCCTCACTATGGTAATGGGTTCATCCCATCGTTTTTTCTGTTCTTTGACTTTTTTTCCTGCAAAAGTGACCTTGAACCGCAAGTGATAGCTGATGAAAGATCGTAAAAACCCAAATGGTTTCTTACCATCAAAGGTTTTCTGGGACATAAACCAAGTAATCGCCAACGGTATGCCCAAATATTTTAAAAAGGCCCCCTCTATCATAGATAGTGGAGGCACATGGGCAAATACGACGACAAACAACAACGATAAAACAAACCAAGCCATCTGATTAAAGGTCACAGGAAAAGGCAGCTGAAAGTCATTAATCGCATAAATGACTTTTTCAACTGCCCAGATACTGGTATAACTTTTTATTTTTTTCATATTTCACCTCAATTTAAAATAAAGAACCACAGTGTACACACTGCAGTTCTTTGTTATTACTTATCTATGAGCATTGAAAGATACTCTTTATTATCTTGATAGTCATTAAAATTCATGAGTTGATACTTGTCATTATTAAGCGTAATAATATTCAGTTCTAAATCATCATCGTACTCATTTCGATTAAACCCTAAAGTTGAAAGGATACACTGAGTATCAGTTTGAATATTTTCAAAAATATACTCAAATAGAGTCTCCTTTTTTTGATCATCAAGCTCACCATGGTTGGGACTGTCCATAACAATTGGAAATTCAATTGCTTCAGGATTGAATTCATTTTTTATTTTTAATAAATTCATATACCAAATTACAGTTGCAATAGGTTTATTACTACCAGAAGCTTTTACATTTTTCTCAACTTTTTCAATGGATGAATCTGGTATTTCTTTCAAGCCAAATTTTACGATATCTTGCTTCATAGATTTATAATAAAAGGCGTTCACTTCTTTTTTCTTTTTTGAATATGCTCTCAACTTCTTGCTTACATCATTATTTTCACTAGAGATTTTTCTATTATATAAGTCTTCCTCCGCCCATTCTAATTCTAACTTAGTCTTAAGATCAGAATATCCCTGTATCTTCAGAATCTCATCATGACTCTCTTTCGTTCCTTTAAGCAGCATATTGTACCCGTTTAATCTAGAAAGATGTTTACTATAAACATGCTCCTTTTTTTCAATATGCCGATTGGTTTCTGAAATAAGTCGTTGTAGTTCAAGACTTACTTGCGACAAATCTTCGATATTGATATTTTTCACCATACGTACATCTAATGTATCTTCTAAATCCTGCTGACATAATGGACAAGAATGTTTTTCCAATACATGATTTATATCTCTAACCTCATGACGTTTACGCTTATTGACATCCTCCAAGGTTTTAATAATATTCACTTGATTACTTCTAAGGTTTGCCAGTTCATTTTTTACTTTTCTTAAATCATCGTATATAATCCTATATTTCTTTTCCTGCCGATTCAACTCTTCTCGCAATGCCTCTACTTGCTCTGGAACAGCTTCTGGTAGTTCTTGATCAATTTTTTTCAACATATTCCCAATAGTTACGAGTTCATTATCACTTACTTTCAACTTTTCTTTCAACTCATCTTGTTTAAGTCTCAAATCAAAATATTCCCGATTGAACAAACCAAAATGTGTATACAGCAATGCTTCTTGAAATCTTGTAAATTGCCCCAAACCAGAAAAAGATTCAAACTTGCTTCCTTTCATATGATCCTGATCAATAAAATTCAACATATACGCAAATGCCGGCGGAGCAATCATTAACTTTTTATCATCCCTTGATGGTAGATAAACTGAAAAGTCAAACAACGAATACAGCCTCTCAGCCAACTCTGTTCTTATATCCGTACTTAGTAATAGATTTTTTTCAGAATCAAACAACTTGAAAAATTTCCCTAATCGCAACATAGTAAATTCACTATTATTGATCATAAAATCTATAACAAAAGTAACAGAATCTTTTTTTAAATTGTCATCAAAAAAACTATCTGCACCTAAAGTATGAAAAATACTCTTTAAAATAAGAGATTTCCCTCTCTGATTACCATCTTCCTGATCAGAGGTGACAATGTTAATTCCTGAAGTAAAAGATACTTTCTTTGCCATTTGTGATGCTGTTGAGAACAGATATATATTTTTCACAATCAGCGACTTCGTCATCATAAAACCTCCTCCAATTTAATCAAAACTACCAAAGATAACAGCTCTATCTCTTCTAAAGAGAATTCAACTGGAAAATCTACATCGGTAATCTCAATGAACTGCCTCACTAAGCTGAACATTTCATCTGCCTCTAAATCACTTGCTTTAGCGATTACATCTTTTTTTATTTTCTCTTCAAGCTCTTGCCAATAATAATCCATTCTTAACCGAGAAATTACATCAGGAATCATAGAAAAATATTTCAACCTTTTCCCCATATTCATCACAGAATCTTGGATATATTTTTTACACTGTTCTGCAATAGAAAAGGATTGCTCTGCATACCGCCCCATAATCAAATTTACTCGATCTGATGAAAGACCTTTTTTTTCTAATACTTCTTGACGCGAAGTAATAGAAAATTCATAATTTGCTTTTAACTGTGCCTCTTCCGCTAAAAGATTTAATAATGCTCCAGGTTTAATAGGATCTTCACCAAACATCTGAATGAAAAAAGAATTAACACGGCCTACCATCGTATCTTTATATGCAGAAATATTTAAATCACTATTAATAAAAAAAATATCTGATAAATCGATTTCTTCATCAGGAAATTCAGCTCTAATAGCTTTCAGAATTGATTCTCTATTTTTTTCATCCAACAGACTTAATTGAAATTCCGAGTTAGGTAATTTTGAGTTACCTGGTACAGCTAAATGTAAGTTAGATACAATAGCTAGTTTAGATTTTGGGTGACCGGCAACATATTCGGTATGTCTTATTTGATATAAGGTACTAATTATTGAATTATTTTTCTTTGAATCTTTCTTTGTAAGGGATCCGATAGTATATGATTTAGCATTCTTTGTTTTAACTTGAAAAAATTCGAACCGATCTGGATGATGAATTTCAATATCACAAACATAATCAAAAACCATTGTGAAATCAGATGAAATAGCTAACTCATGTAGAAATTTATCAATTCCCCAATAAATTTCAAATGAAAAGCGATTTTTTGAACGTGCTCCAGAAACATCTGCTTGATAATTCAAATACGCCTCATCTATCCCCATAATTGTGCCTCCTTGAAAGTGCTGTTATTATTATAACACCTTCTTTGGAATGCTTGCTATACAGCATAAAAAAATCAGTTTAAACCATATTTAAGATATATATATACAACCCGTTAATTTTATTAATTATTTTACTAAAACATCCCCTTTACATATTAGAACACTCGTTCTCCCTTTTAGTCAAGGAAATATATTTGTTATATTATATACAATATTCAAAAACACCACGACTAGTAGTCAAATAATTTCCACCTATTTCCAAGTCTCGGCCATAAGCTTCATAATCAATATAATTTTGTAGGTGTATAGGAAGCTCTCCCAAAGCGCCTGTTTCTTCAATCAAATAATACGCCACATCACTCATATCATTACAATCCGGATAACAGATAATATCATCCACATGCTCCACCATTTCCTCAAAAGAATTGAAGAATGCATGTTGAATCTCTGAAGCAACCTCACCAATCGATGTTCCTTCAAGTTCCTCCGCTAAGCTACACAACCGATTAATTTCCTCAATTGGTGTATACTCATCAATCTCAAAGGGCAACTCATAATCATGAATCGCATATTCCTCATATTCATTATTTAATCCAATCCGTTCTTTCACCTCATCAAAATCGACAGGTGGGGTAAACCACGCCCCCACCAACTCACCTTCGTTATATTTCCCAAGGTTCACAACATAAACACGCATCTGTTCCATAGTGATTCCCCCTAAGCACCAACAATTCGGTTAAACAAATTGAGTAAGACATCTTTCACACCAGAAGCATTAAAAACCAGTCCTACCGCAATCAAGGCAATCACCAAAAAACCAATCAGTTTGGAAAACTCCCGCTTAAATCCTAAAAATAGACCAATGACCACAATCGCTAGTAAAACTAAAGATTGTGCATTGGTTAAAAACCATTGATATAAATTTTGTCCGAAATTCATCTCGTCACTTTCCTTTCTTTTCCATTGCTCGATCCGTCGCTGCACTTGCATTCATCAAGCACATCACGGTAACACCAAGCATACTGCCACCAAATACCAATAAAATATCTTTTACAATTCCCATCACAATTCCTCTTTTCATATAATCAAGTTTTCGACTGCCATACTTTGTTGCTCCAAAATCTTTTTATGCCGGTCTGATAAGCGTGCATTTTGTACCATATTCTGAATATAGGTTGTCTGATTCAACCGATCCAACTCCTTGGCCATCTTCCACGTAGGAGCGACTTGTCGTCCAAGCCAATTCAAGGTTCGTTCGATAGTATAAGGTTTCGGCTCAGAGGTTAATTGGATTTCCTTGCGATTCCGTCCAATAAAGCGACCCCATTGTTCATTCAAGGGCCAGTTGGTTCGCCGTTTTCCTTCCACCTTATCCGCAAATCGCAAGTAACGATTGATAATGGAAAAGGTGGTACTTTCAATGCTACGACCTTTTAACAAATCTTGAATCGCATAATAAGCACGATCATTTTTCAACCGAATCTCAAAGCGGTTCTTCGTTTTCGTCTGGTCTAAAGGAATTCCAAGCTTGATATATTGCTCATAATCTTTTTCGTACAAACAAAAATAAACCTCACTCTTGAGGCTTCCAATATACAAGGTATTGCCCATACCATCCTTTTCATCAGGTTTCAAAAGCTCCCCAGAACGATAACTTTTAAATGTCCGGAACAAGGAAATACATTCTTCCTTCTGACATTTTTTCGTTAAATCAGGAATATCCAACAAGCCAACTCGATCATTGATTGCTAAGTCCAGCCGTTTCATCACGCCACCGGCCTTTAGACAATCTTCGAAAAAGTCGTACCAGCTACGCTTTTGAGCGAGTAAAAAAGTTTCAAACTGCCGACAACCTCGCCCCTTTAATTCCAAAAGAACACCTTTATCTTCTTCATGGGACAACATCACCACAATATCACCCATGACGTATTGTTCCTGATAGGAGTAAAAGGCGTAATCTTCATGGAGCATATAATCAAATTTCAGATGGAGAAACTCTTGAATGATTTTACGCACGTCCGTTGTGGGAAATCGAATCCTTACATAGTCAAATAGTAACGTCAAAGGCAAATCGGGATTAAAACTTTCCAGTTGGTCAAAAATTTTTCTCATGGTTTTTGTAGATGCAATTACGCCACCGTTTTCTATCTGGTTTAAGTACGGGCGACTAAGCCCGCAGGCGGTAGCTAATTTATTTTGTGAAACACCATATTCGTTACGTCGGTCTTTTAGTAACCGATAATCTAAATTCCGTTGTGCCAAGTTCTCACCTCCAAATTCAAGGTGTTAACTTTTTCAAATCAGTTAACACCTGTATAAATTGCGTATTATCCTTGCTACAATAACGATTCTTAATCGTTGCTTGCTTATTTTTTATGTTTTTGTACCCCCCTGTTAGATACGGGGGGTGAGACATCATGGCCGGCTAGCGCCGACCATGAACAGGCACAGCACCACGGAGGATTTCTGCTTCGCAAATCCCCCGTGGTCAGCGCCTATCAGTGGTTTATTTGGCGGTTACTCCTCGGAAATGCCCCCAATTTCCAACTCCGCCTTAATCTCAAACAAGTCTTGACGGATATTCGGTTCTTTTGCATGATCCGCAATCCGTTCCAATTCACTGATGACTTGATTCAGCTCCATTCGAGCATCGGTTTCCTCGTCCATTACATATGAATCACCAGGGACTTTCACCCCATTTTTGCAAATATCAAAATTGAGCCGGCGTAATTCTTCTTCCAGTTCTGAATCTGACTGAATCTTACCAATCACCCAGTAGATTTCCCCAATCAACTCATCATAAATTATGCCTCTCCACCTCCTTTAATCTTCTGGCAATATCCAAAATGACCGGAACTGTCACAGAGTTTCCGGCCTGTTTATACAATTGACTATCTGAATTGACTTGAGCTGCTCGGTCAAATGCCCAGTCAGGAAAGCCTTGAAGCCGCCAGCACTCTCTTGTCGTAAGCTTGCGAATTCGATACTGATCCGTGACGACCGCTTGTTGATCTCCTGTTAATAAGGTATGCACACTTTGTTTGCCAATACGACCTCGACGACTTTGGGAATGAGGAAAAGCCAGGTTTACACTGTCCCCTGGCTTCACCTCTTGGTATTCTGTTTTATTTTTTCGAATCATAATCTTCGTTCCACCTTGTTTCGTTGATAAGGTGGGGGCTGTTCCAGTTACTTCATAAACGCGATTGCCTTGTTCAAAATTTCCCGGCAACATCCCCGCCAGCGATATGCCTTCATTTGCTGGTAACGCAATTTTGATTTCTTCATCGCCTGTTAACGTTGGGGCCACACCATCTGGCCCATAGACTTGTCCACCCATTCCATGGTTAGAAGGATTGATATTTAACAAGTTTCTGATGTTTTGATCAGATGTTGCAGACGATCCAATGATAGGAAATACTTGTTCGGTACATGCGTCTCGAGAATGTCCGATAAGGAATATTCGCTCGCGGCTTTGGGGAACGTAGGCCTTTGAGTTAAGCACCTGCCATTCCACATCATACCCCAATCCATCCAGCGTTCGGAGGATCGTCTCGAACGTAGCCCCTCCTTCGTGATTGAGTAATCCCCGGACGTTCTCAAGGAATAAAAACTTAGGTTGGAGAAGAGCGGCGAACCGAGCGATTTCAAAGAATAAAGTACCTCGAGTATCGGAAAATCCTTGCCGCTTTCCCGCAATTGAAAAAGCTTGGCACGGAAATCCGCCGCAAAGGATGTCCACTGGTCCGAGTGATCGAACAAACTCGTCTGATACACTTGTGATGTCATGCATTTCCACCTCCTTACTTGTATCATGAATTACCTTATAACTCCGTCGAGCAAATTCATCAATTTCACAAAAACCGATACACTGGTGGCCCGCTTGTTCCATCCCTAAGCGAAAGCCACCAATCCCGGCGAATAAATCTAAAAATGTCATAAATCACCTCATTCATTGCAAAGAAAAAAGCCAAGAACATTTTTCGCTCTTGGCTTCTACAACTATTCTCATTTCGAGTTTATTTTTCTTCATCCAAACCAATCAATTCACGTTGTTTTCGGTTGGATTCATCTGCCACAAATTTGAAGACTGTCTTTAACTCTTTGGCAGAAGCATTCTTCTGTAGGGTGGAAAAGTTACGGTTATACTTTGCCATAATTTCTTCAACTTTTTCTTTCTCAGTCATGTAGCTCTTCCTCCAATCTTTCTTTTGTATAACTGATTGGCAATGTCAACTCAACATTATCAATATCCATCAGAAAATCAGAAATTGTATTTTGAAAATCCTTCACCATGATATTGATTGTCACTTGATCTTGAAATTGATCTTTCACACGTATCAAATTTTTTCCTGATTGGAAAAAAGCATTTATAAAACGCTCTTTAGGAACAAAACGTCCTTCAACTTCTTCTCGCTTTTTAGTAAAGTCCCAAGCAATAAATGGATCTTGATAAACATAATAGACAAGCACATTGTAATTCTTTTTGAGTGCCCGTTCAATATTTTGGTTTACCTTAGAGGTCGCAAAAGTACCATCAAGAATAAAACTATAGCCCTTTTTAAGAACTAAATCGAGCGAGGCATCTACCAAAAGTGATGATCCTCGTTGAAATTCATCTGAATTATTCCCAACATAACCTGGAAATAATACTCGAAACTTATCAGCATCAATCACACAAAGATTACTATTCAACGCCGTCAAAGTCTGTGCAGCCTCAGTCTTGCCAGCCCCAGGACTTCCAGCCATAAAAATGGCAGTCTTTTCTTCCTCTTTTTCTTTCCCATCAGTAATAGAAGAAATCAATACCTTCTTGTTCTCCTCGGCATATTGTAAAGAATAATCCTCTGTCATTTCTATTGCACCTCCTGACACCTTCAAAGCTAGTTTATCATACTTACAACATGATAAACTAGAATGATAATTTTTCCTTTATCTATCATTTATCTTTTGATTGTACTATTTGCTTGATGGCACTCAAAAAACCATACCCTTTTGGAACTAATGGCGTATAAAACTCACCAATCACACTTCCTCCTGTGTCCACATACCCTCGACCCTTGATTCGTTTCATAAAGAAGTTTTTATCGACCTCGCCAAACATCATGGAATACCCCAGCTCACTCATGCGGCCCAAAGCCACACGGAAATTAAATTGATCGCGAATCCCATCGCCCAAATATTTCGCATCCGGTCTTTGACAAGCTAGAATCAAAAAGAAACCAGACTGACGACCTAACATGACGATTTGTTTGAGCTTGTTCAAGATTACCGCACTTTCCTTCGTCGTTAACATCTCCATATACGCCACGTATTCGTCAAAAATCAAAAAGTTTGGCGGAAGACCAAGATAGGCATAATTCTCTCCTGTTTTGTAGTCTGGCATTTCTTTCATGGACTTACTACGAGCCATCATGCGTTCATAGAAATCTTCTACACAAGCAGTAATCTCTTCCTTTTGGGAATAGACATTGGGCATCACCGTACTTAAATCTGCCAGATCCGCATTTTTGGGATCAAGGACAAACAGTTCTGCCTCAGATTTTAGTAGTGCCTGAATAATCGTGAGCAGGAAATACGTTTTCCCGCCACCAGTGCCGCCAGCGATTAACATATGCGGCAAGGAATCATAGGCCCACACTTGATTTTTCATCAATCGCAAAGCACCGTTTTCTGCCACCACCTCTTCAATCCCAATCCGATTGGCAATCATATCGTAAAGCAGTGTATATTCTACATAAGAATCTTTGAGTTCTTTTTCCACCAGCTCACAGTACAGCCCGCTTTCCAATTTTTTTTCCAACTTCAGGAGCTGATCTTGATATTTTCCCAGTGAAATTTGGACGCGAATCGAAAGCAAACCGTCCTTCATACGATAATAAATTTTTGGGAAATAACTGATACTCTCTTTGGTTCGACTACTATTAATATCTTTGAAAAATCCCTCGCTTTGGGTCTGCTTCACTTCATACCAATGGTTTTCTAGAATCATCCGAGCTAGCTTTTGTCGATGCCACAGACTTCGCCAATGATCGTGGAAAAAGTGAATGTAAAGCAAGAACATGCTTCCTGAAAGTGCTAGACTTCCAAGTAAACGGACTAAATCTTTCATAGACCAAGCAATTTCAATTGTAGAAAGGGATAGACTAGAAAAATCTAGCCGCCTAAGCTTTTGAAAATAAAAGATGACCATCCAACCGATGAATAAGGTAATTAACCACCCCAAAACAAAGTGATAAACCAAGTGCTGATCTCCTGCTCGTATGCGATGTCCTTTGTATTGCACGTCTCTCTTCACCTCCAATCGAAAAAAGCCCAATGTAATTTATCGGGCTAATTTCAATGATCATCCCTAATCTTTTGCTACAATAGGAAGTTGCTTGGTTTCTACTAGTTGCTTTAAAAAGCTTTCAATGGCATCCGTCATCTCCACACCGATTTCTTCTAAGACTGATTCTGCCTGCCGACATAGATTTTCATTTACTTCGACAACCATAAAGAAGGAATCTTCTTCCCCTAACCAGTCCAGTACATCAAAGTCTTCTTTGCTATCAGGATCTACCTCCAGTAAACCTTGATGCATAATCAAAAACATTTTTTCATCATAGGTCAAAGCTTTCGTGAGTTGTTCTTCGGTCAGTTCTCCTTTGCCGTATTGATCTAGACAATCTAAAATATGTTCAACATCAATTTCCATAGTTCTCACCTATTTCTTCCCTTCCTTTTGATTGGTCGAATCCCCTTGATTTTGTGGGCGTTTCAGTACCAAATCATCCGCTTTGATGAACCAATTGACGGTGGTTCCTTCTCGGAAAACATAATTGGCGACGGTATCCACAATCGGATTCACCAATTCGACTTCTGCATCATAGGCAAACTCTCGCAAGGGCACATTGGCCGGAATACTTACTTGAATCATTCGACCTTGAGCCGAGGATTTCAAATTATAAGTCCGCTCTTTCACCTCGTTACTAACCGTTCCATCCTCATTTTGTTTCCGTACTTCCCGGCGCAATGCGGAAAACCGCAATTTCCCAAACGTTAATCCGGAATCTACGACAATACCTTCTGTTAATCTCATCTTTTTTCCTCCTATGCTTTCACTAAATCATCGACATACAACACGTAATCGGTAAAACCACGGTTCTCGATTTCATAGCCCTTGGCAACCAAGTGGGGATTAACGGCTTTTAGCGGTTGATCTTGGTCAAAATCCTTTTCACCGGCTTCCGCAGCTACTACCACTTCGATGTCATCTGCTCGTTGTTTACTGGAAAACAAGTGATAACTTCGACCAATTACGGTGGTATTCCGACCGTATCCTTCTGTTAGTACTTCTCCTTCGCCACCATAAGTTAGTTTTCCAAACGTTTCAGCCATATCTGGTACGACAAATTTCAATTCCATATTCTTTTCCTCTTTTCATTCTAGTTTTGGATACAAAAATAACACGACCACTTTTGTTAGGAGGCGGTCGTGCAAGTTGGTTCTTAGGATTTACTTGTTTCATTCCATCACCTTAGTTTCTGCGATTCCAGAAATAATAGCCAGCCGTCGCAAAGATTAAGGTAAAGCCAACGAACAAGAGTACATTGGAATTTTTCTCCCCGGTTTGAGGGAAAGTCTTCACTGTGGGACTAGATTCTTGAGAGTCACTTGGAACAGTCGGTGTTTCCGGTTGTTCTGGTGTGCTAGGTGTTGTCGGAACTTCTTTTGGTGTTAAGGTTTGAGATTTTTCTTTCAAATCTTCATTGTGTTTGCCATTGATGTTTCCATCTTTATCGTAATTGATTTCCGCAAAAGTAAACTTAGTTCCTTCTGGATAGTTGCTGGTATCGACTTTTTCTGCAAGCACGGTTTTGGTGAATTCTTTGTCATTCACTTCGTAATCAATCTTGCCAGATTTCCAAATTTCTTTGTTCATACCATCTGGAAGCAACGCATACAAAATGGTTTCAAAGGCTTCTTTTGAACCATCCAGTACATCATGGATAATAGACACGTCATCAAACATATCCACCACATCACCATGAGTGAAAGTCTGAGAACCATCTTCTAGGTGGGCTTTTGTTTGAATGGAAACATGCCGGTCAATCTTACTCTTAACCGTTTGCGCTTGATTATTCAAACTAGCATCTTTTGCGACTGGTTCATCGCCAGCTTCAAAAGCTTCCTTACTTTCATAAACATAATTGAATAAGACAATCGTTTTATCCAAGACTTGTTCAGTCGTTAATTTATGCAGAATTTCCCAAGTTCCTGTTTTCTCTTTGTTCCCCAAGGTAGTCGTTGTTTCGGTAATCACCACTGGTTTGGCTTTTTCATCTTTTTCTTGGGCAGCTTTTGTGGCTTCTACATCAATGGCTTGCGCTACCACATACCAGTCTTCTTTGATTTCATGTAGATTATAGCTCAATTTATCAACTAGCTCGGTAGAATCAAGGGTCGTCAATTCTTTTTCTCCGTCTTTCCAAGTCGCAAGGGAAGTTAGGCTATCTTCTTCCTCAGGCAAATCATAGAGCATCAAACGGTTCAAACTAACGGAGAATTCTTTGTTCGTCAGTTTCTCGTAAGAAACGGTCACCGTTTTAATTGGTTGTTTTTGGCCTTGTTCGGTAATGGTAAAGACATACTCACTCTTGGTGTAATCCTCTTTATTTTCTTTAAAAGTGGAACGGATTTCTAAAGGCGTAATTTTTTGAAAACCTTCTGGGGCTTCTACTTCTTCAAGTAAATAATCCCCATAAGGAAGATTTTCAAATTTGCCATAGCCATCAAAACCTAGTTGCTCGTTATAAGCTGTAGTCGCTTCATCTTCGGCACCGGTAATTTCATTGGTCCCTTCCAATGGCGACACTTTAAAGGCCAGATCATTGAAGCCAATTTCGGCAGTGCCCACAGCTGATCCAGCAAATTTAAAGAAATCAAAGCCAAAGCGAATGACTTGTTCTTTTGCCGTAAGCTCTCGAGTAATTACGGCATTTTTTTCGTTATCATCCATCTTTTTGATGGATACAGGATACTTCGTTTCATCCAAAGTATATCCTTCAGGTGCTTTGGTTTCTTGCCAGTAATACTCATTGATGGCTAAGTGTTTAATACCAACTTGATTCTTTTCATCTAAAGTCAAAGTCACGGTTTCATCAGAAGCTTTCTTTCCTTCCACTAGTTCTGGTTTAAAAGCCTCACTCCATTTAACAGCTTTTTTATCCTTAGCAGTAAACAAAGTGTATTCAGCCCCCTCGAAGACTGCCTTACCTTGTGTTTTAGCTCCAGTATCTTTGTCTTCTTTCGTCAAAGTGGTTTCCCCAGTAATTTCTTGATTTTGCCCTTTTACATTATTGGTAACGAGGGCCACAGTTTGATTGGCGTACTTCAATTCGACTTTTACGGGTTTGAAGGTATTCACGAAACCATTAGAGGCTTTGGTTTCGGTCACGTAGTAAGTTCCCAATTCCAACGCATTGGCAATCTCTGTTGGTGTTTCCGCATGACCTTTTTCATCCGTGGTCATTTCTTGGACGATTTCACCAGTTGGGCTATCCTTGCGAATGGCAAACGTATTGCCAGATAAAGAATAATTGTCGTTCCAAAGATCATTTCCTGTTTCAACTCCGGTTTTAACCAGAATGATTTGACCTTTTTCTCGAGTATTTTTTGAAGTCACAGAAATGGTTTCACCTGCTTTAATCGTAGCCGTCATAGGTGTGGTATCAATCGTATAAGGCGCCGGCACTGATTTTTCAGTAATGGTTACTTTTGTGCCGTGAGGAATCCCATCTAATGTCGCAATCCCTTCTTTGTCAGTAGTTACATCTTTTGCGGGTAACACTTTTCCAAAATCTAAATGGAAAACCGTTCCTGGTACAACATCGCTTGATTCTTTATCAACCTTTTTGATCTTCAAAGAACCTTCCATTTCTACATCAATTTTGATTGTGTAGGTATTCGGTTTGTCAATTGCCCCGGCCATCAGGGTTTGTTGACCAGCCATCTCATAGGCGACCGGTGTTCCCGTACCAGCAGATTTCTTAAGCGTCAACACACCACTTTCTTTTGAATTGGTATTAGGTGTGATGACTAATTGATTCCCATTCACACGATAATCAATATTTGCGGTATTTTCGACAACTTCATCATACTCCGATAAATTCAAGCCATTTGTATCAGTCACAGTAGTCGATTGACCTAACACTGTTTTCACTGTGGAATTATGAAAACTAGGTTTCTTCTGATAATCGGCAATGGCCTGATTGATTTTCGCCTCAATAGCCCCGATATTTACTGCACTACCATCGGAACGTTTGATGGAGTGTAGCGTGTAGCCATTGACTTCTTGCCAGATCATTTTCTGAGCCACGATATGAGTATCCACATCCGTACCGGCTTCTTTCCATAAAACAGAAACTAGCTTTGCTTTTTCTGACATATCCGGTAATGGATTTTTCTCATAACCTGGTGTGAATTCATTGTAAATCGGCACCCCTGGTTCAATACAGAAAATATCTTGCTTCACGCCATTGTACACAGCATAGTGCGGAACGGTGAATTCTGACATGGGACGACCATCACTAAAGGTGCCTTCAACTGCATATTGATGCGCTAAATCCAGTTCAACCGTTACCGTTTGTGGATGGGTGATTTCCTCGGCAAAAGCAATCATCGGACTAATTGATCCCCCGAGTGTTTGACCTAATAAAGCTAACGTCGCAAACAAGCGCCAATTCTTAAATCTTGGCTTTTTCATAAAATAAATCTCCTTTCGTTTTTTGGTAATAAAAAAGAGACATCCATTTCTGAATGCCTCAAGTGTTTAAAAACTATTCATTTCAATAACCATCAAATGCCATAAATCAAAAACTCCAAAGAAACTTTTCCGATATAGGCATATTGAATGATGCGATCCGTATTCGGAATATCTTTTCCATTCTCATATCTATCCATCGACCATTTTGTAATAGGCGGTGAAAAAAACTTTCCAAAGTCTTCTCTTTCCAATCGATAATCCCTTCGAATTTTTCGAAGTCTTAAGCCCATTCGGAAAGGGTCTAATTTTTCAAACTTACTAACCTTATTTCCATTTTTTAACATCTTGCTGAAGGTATCTCCATATAAAAGATAAGGAACAGTTACTTTACCCAAATAAGCAACATTCATCAGTCTTTCGATATCGGGAATATTTATCCCTTTTTCCCATCTCGTCACAACATTCTTTCCTGCAGGTCGAGTAAAATTCTTACCAAATTTTTCTAGGCTCTCACCTCGATTTTTACGAATTTCTTGAATTCGTCCCCCCATTGCTATTTTATCGACAATAGGTAATTTAAACGAACCATCATCTTGTTTGATATCCATCAAAATTTCTTTTCCATCATTAGTTAACAGCTGAGTAATCTTTTGAACTGCATTTTTGGATAATGGACGACTTTTATTCAAAAACTTATTAAGAAGAGAAATCTCAATATCTAGTTGTTTAGACAATTCCTCTCGAGAAAAATTATTGATGCATTGATATTTTTTTAAATCTATCAGGATTTGCCAATTTTTTTCGTCCAAATGTTTGATAAAAGAATCCACACCAAGAACTTCACTTAAAACTTTGTCACTCTTTTTAGATATGCTACGTAAACCATTTTCATATTTAACAATTGTAGCTTGAGAAATATTTGATAATTTTGCTAATTCTTCTTGGGTTAACATTTTTGAAAGTCTAACTTTTTTTAAAAGATTTCCCATTTGAATTAACTCATCATTATTTGATTGCATGAAAAAAGCACCTCCTTATGAGATGCTTTCATCATACGCTGACAAGTAAAAATCCTCAAGGAAAATATTCCTTTTTTGTCCTTTTTTGTTAAGTCGTGACAACCATATGACAGTTTAAACTTTTTTAAACAGGTAAATCACGCTTTTTACGCCACTCGAAAAGGTTGATTTATTAGGTTTTTCATCTAGAAACAAGCTATTTCGTTTCATTTTGGTCGTCCATTTTCAAAACTGCCATGAAGGCTTCTTGTGGTACTTCTACGGAACCGATTTGTTTCATTCGCTTCTTGCCTTCTTTTTGTTTTTCAAGCAATTTGCGTTTTCGGGATACATCTCCGCCGTAACATTTTGCCAACACATTTTTTCGTAAGGCTTTGATATCGGAACGAGCAACGATTTTCTGTCCGATAGCAGCCTGAATCGGTACTTCAAATTGTTGGCGAGGAATCAGTTTCTTTAGTTTTTCAACAATCGCTTTTCCCCGTTCAAATGCAAAATCACGATGGACGATAAAGCTCAAGGCATCCACTTTTTCGGCATTCAACAAGATATCCATCTTCACAAGCTTGCTTGGGCGATAGCCTGACATTTCGTAATCCAATGAAGCATAGCCTTTTGTACTGGATTTTAATTTATCAAAGAAATCAAAAACGATTTCTGACAAAGGAATTTCATAGACAACGTTTACCCGATAGTCATCCAAGTAATCCATCGTTACAAAATCACCACGTTTTCGTTGCGCAAGCTCCATCACTGCACCAACAAAATCATTTGGAACCATAATTTGCGCTTTTACGTAAGGTTCTTCCACATTTTGAATTGTCACTGGATCTGGAAAATCAGCCGGATTATCCACGATTTCTTGAGTACCGTCTGTTTTATTCACATGATAAATTACTGATGGTGCTGTTGTGATCAATTCAAGATTGAATTCTCGTTCAAGACGTTCTTGTACAACGTCCATGTGCAGCAACCCTAAAAATCCGCAGCGGAAACCAAAACCAAGTGCTTGAGATGTCTCCGGTTCAAACTGCAACGCAGCATCATTTAATTGTAATTTTTCCAAGGCTTCTCTCAAATCGTTGTAACGGGAAGTATCAATTGGATACAACCCACAAAAAACCATTGGATTCATTTTTCGATAGCCATGCAATGCTTTTTCTGCTGGATTGTTTGCTAAGGTCACGGTATCCCCAACCCGCGTATCTTGAACCGTTTTGATTGCGGCGGTGATATACCCAACGTCTCCAACCATTAAATAGTCCCGTTGAACTGCCTTTGGTGAAAAAACGCCAACTTCGGTCACATCAAACGTTTTTCCGTTACTCATCATTTGAATTTTATCGCCAGGACGCACGACCCCATCCATAACTCGCACATTCAGGACAACCCCTCGATAAGAATCATAAATAGAATCAAAAATCAGTGCTTTTAACGGTGCATCTAAATCACCGCTTGGTGCAGGAACGTATTCGACGATTTGTTCCAAAATTTCTTCAATACCGATTCCCGCTTTGGCACTGGCAAGAACAGCTTCGCTGGCATCAATTCCGATGACATCTTCAATTTCTTTGCGTACTCGTTCAGGATCAGCGGCCGGCAAATCAATTTTATTGATAACTGGTAAAATTTCCAAATCATTATCCAATGCTAAATAAACATTTGCCAATGTTTGAGCTTCGATTCCCTGCGCTGCATCCACCACTAAAATCGCACCTTCACAGGCAGCTAAACTACGAGAAACTTCGTAGGTAAAATCCACATGCCCCGGGGTATCAATTAAATGAAAAATATATGCTTCGCCATCTTTAGCGGTATAGTTCAACTCCACGGCATTTAACTTGATTGTAATGCCCCGCTCCCGTTCAAGATCCATTGAATCAAGTAACTGGTTTTGCATTTCACGAGTCGTGACAGTATTTGTTTTCTCCAAAATTCGATCTGCTAATGTAGATTTCCCGTGGTCAATATGGGCGATGATGGAAAAATTACGGATCTTTTCACGTCTTTTCTTCATTTCTTCTATATTCATGTGTTTCCTCATTTCTTTTAATCAACTTCTTTATTATACCAACGCAAATAGGATAAGTCATCCTTTATCCGTGATTCAGAAAAGAAATTGTTCTGAGGAAAGTTTTTAAAATAGTTCTTATTCGTGAAAAAAAGCTATTTTTTCTTTCTCACTAAAAAAACAATCCCAACAATGAGCAAAAAAACGATTAAGCCATAGAACCATTTGGGTGTGGGAACTAAAATACCGGTCTTTCCATCCGAATGACCAATGATTACACCTAAAAGCTTCATTCGAATCATGATTGAAAATTCCTCCTGTCTTTTGAAATAAACGTCCGAATTATTGCTCTTATTGTAACAATAAATCAATAAAAATAGAACCCGAGACAATTCTCAGATTCTATTTACTCTCTTATTCGTCAAATAGCTGATATTTTTTTCTTGCCATCACTGCGACAAGTAATAATAAAATCCCTGATAATAGGAAGATTGTCTGTGCACCAAAAAGATCGGAAATAGAACCCGCGATAAGTGATGCCACAGCAAAAGTTCCTGTATAGAGAACATTCATTGCGGCATAAACGGCAACAAGTTTTTCATTTGGAATATGTTGCTGTAACACAGTGGACTGAGGAATATTCTTGATTTGAGAAAAGACACCCACCAAAACAGAGCAAAAAAGAACAAACACCGGATGCCAACCGGGGGCAACTAAAAATGTTACCAGCGCACCACCTAAGGAACCTAGCCAGATCAACGTTGCTTTTTTCGTAGTTCTTCCCGTTAAACGCATCACAACAAGGCTTCCCAATAAAGCACCTGCAAAAAAAGTTGCATTAATATAGCCCCACCAATTTTCTGTTACGTGAAGAACGTCTTTTACAAAGGATAAAATTACCGCCGACACCCATGCCGTATTTGCAACTCCTTCAAGAATATCCATCGAAACCACTGTGCGAAGAAGCGGCTGCTGTCGAATTTCTTGCCATCCAACTGAAAAATTCTTCCACTCACTTTCTTTGGATTCTATTTTGTTTTCAACTTGAGGAAGCCACCAAAACAATGATGTCGCTATCAGAAAGATTCCCATATCCAACCAGACTAAATTTGAAACCGAAAAAAGAATCAATAAAGAGGAACCACCCGCCCAACTACCAATGCTAACAATTTGCAGCAACGTGCTGAAAATACTATTGGCTCGCATCAGATTTTCCTTTGCTACATAATGGGGCAGCAATGCTGTTGCGACTGGATCCGCACATCCATCTAAAAAAGCAATACAGCTGATGAAACCAAACAAAACAAGTAATTGAACAGAGGAAGAAAGTTGCAGATAAATAGCCAAGCCAAACAAAAACACTGTTTTGCAAAGTTGAAGACTCTTCAAAAGCTGAGTCAAAGAGACACGTACGATAATCAACGGTGTCAATAAACCTGATAAAACCATACTTCCAGTAATGATAACAGGCACGATTGCTGCGGCAAACACCGAGTGAGTCATCGCAAACACTGAACTTATCATGGCAATCGTATACAGCGTA
The DNA here is from genome assembly GCF_009933265.1 of Enterococcus sp. JM9B. Lineage (NCBI taxonomy): Bacteria > Bacillati > Bacillota > Bacilli > Lactobacillales > Enterococcaceae > Enterococcus > Enterococcus sp. JM9B. The sequence continues at coordinate 26,172 of NZ_MAEK01000003.1, forward strand.
TCACCAATATTAGCTATCGTTTGTCCTGCAAGTAATTTAATAAAAGAATGCTTATTCAATTTTTTCACCTTCACTTAGAAGAAACGAAATTTTCGTTCTTCAATTTTTTTCGTTTATTTCCAAGTGAAGAATTCTACCGTCTATTCATGGCTATGCTCCTTAAAAATACGTTCATTCTATACTAGCTTGATTATCCCTTTCCTTCTATTACAATGCAAGAAGATTTTTTATTTTGAGACAATTTTCATGTGAAATTGAAATCAGAACCATAAAAATATTATGTAAATTAAATTACTTATACACTTTTCCACTCCTCTCACCATCAAATTCGAGCAAAATACAGTTGCCTTTGGTATACTGAGAATTGAAAATCGATTTGCTTTTATCAGATGTCTTTTTTTCAAAGAACTCTGATAAAAAGTAAAAACTAGTAGTTGGAGTGATAGGAATGAAAATCTATTTTGCAGCACCTATGTTTGCGAAAAGTGACTTACTTTATAATGCGGAGTTGGTAAAAAAGTTGCGAAGAAACCATCCGCAACTGGAAATTTATTTGCCTCAGGAAAATGCGGCAATCAATGATAAAACTGCTTATGCTGACAGCAAGATGATTGCCTTAGCAGATACAGAAAAAGTTGTAGAAAGTCAGTTGATGATTGCTTTATTAGACGGTTTATCCATTGATGCCGGCGTTGCTTCAGAAATTGGTGTTGCCTATGCCAATCGTATTCCGATATTAGGTCTTTACACGGATTCCCGGCAGCAAGGAGCAACCAATGCCAAAAAAATTGATGCCTTACAACAAGTTGCTGAAAATCAATTTCATTACACGAATTTGTATACAGTCGGTTTAATAAAATTAAACGGTGCAGTGTTTGCCTCTGAAGAAAACCTGTTCCAAGGTGTCGCCCGCTTTGTGGAAGGAGATAACTCATGACAGTAACCTATCGCAAGATTCAATTGGGCATGACAGTTTTAGGAATCGGTATTTTGATTTTCAATATTTGGGAGCTGGTTACTGGGCGATTTCCACAAAATCAAGCCATCGTCTTTGTGGTTGAATGTCTTGCCGGCATCCTGCTTATTTATTTACCGGAAATCATCTACAAACTGATTCGTATTCGAATGCCAGAAGCGACTGTTTATTTTTACTGGTTCTTTCTTTTGATTTCTGTTTTTCTTGGAACCTGTCTTCACATGATTCTGATTGTTAATTTTTGGGATAAAATCCTCCACACCGTTAGTCCAATGGTATTGACGGCAGTTGGTTATGGTTTGATCGGAATTTTCTTACGAGATGCTGATGTAAAAAGAATCTCACCTTGGTTATTTCTATTATTCGGCTTTGCCTTTGCCGGATTGTGTGGTGTGATTTGGGAATTTTGGGAATTTGCCTGTGACCAATTTGGCGGAATGAATCTGCAACGGTATCAAACAGTTGCAGGACAGGCGTTTATTGGTCGAGCAGCGTTAATGGATACCATGGGGGATCTCTTTACCAATACGTTGGGAGCATTGATTATGTCGGTTTTTGCCGCAATCCAAAGTAGAGGCCAAGCAGAATATTTTCTTTCCTATCGTTTGCAAAAGGCACCGGAAAAAGAACGAAAAGCTCGAAAATTATAAAAAAAGTGAGTCCAGTAAATGGGCTCACCTTTTTTTTGCAATTTCCTGCAATTTTTCTCTTAGAAAATCATCGGGATTAATACAGGTAATCGGGGTTCGTGATTGATAGTCCTCAAGAAAATAAGGAAAATGAGTACATCCAATCAAGATTGCTTCAATTTTATTTTTTGGAAAATAATCGGTTGTCTCCAATAATCCAAAGCTTTCTACAATTTGTTTGCTGGGGATTTTTGCCTCTACTGCTTTGACCCAAGAAAGATTGGTTACACTAAAAACTTCAATCTGTGGATTGCTTTGCACCAATTCTTTTTCAATTCCCGCAGCTCCTTGTGCATTTGCTGCCAAAACGCCCAGTTTCTTATACTTCCCTGCTAATTGCCGGTAGACTTGAAAAGGTGTGATGATTGGCAACGAATAGTCAACGGCTAATTGATCAAAATCAATGGAGCCGCTAAGGGAATTACAGTACACAAAAAGTGCAGTAACGTCTTGTTCCAACAGCTCGTCAATTTTTTTACGAATCTGTCTTTCTCTTTTTTCATAAGGTTGTGTTTGAAAAAAAGTTTGTTCGCTAGGATTTTTCGAAATAGGCGTTTGAATTACATCAACCTTTAAATCTGCGATTAAAGCGGCGCCCATTCGAGTATCAACGGGGGTCCCCCCCATAATGGCAAGTTTCATAAATTGTCTCACTACTTTCTTTTTTTTATTATACGACTTTTTTCTTCGTTGTCGAGCAACAAAAAAGCCAGCCGCAAAATCCTGCAACTGACTACTTCGTTATTAGGTGTGGTCTAGCGATATGGTATTTCCAACATCGTCATTTGTTCTTCTGCGTTCGCCGAAGCATCCGTCAAATAATATTCATAACTTTGATGCATAAATTCCCGTCCGCCCTTTTTTATTTCGTCAATCATCAAAGAATAAACCAGTGCCAAATCATCGTCACTTCCAGTAAATGTTCCTTGGATCGCTTTATAGCCCGCCATTTGGTAACAAATGATTTCAATCGTGTCATTGATTTCGTGATCAATAGGAATACCAATCTCGATCATCACCTTCGCAGCAGCAATATTTCCATTTTCATCAAGTTTTTTAAAAGAAACAAACGGCAGACCGGCAATTTGCGCTTTTTCTCGTTCAATATGATCGGCTAATTTCATGAAACTTTCACCAATCCAATCAAATACCTCTGCATTCGTCATTTCTTTCGTAATTGAAACAACTAATTGCGGATTTTTCCGAATCTTGATTAATTCCATATTGCTCTCCTCCTATACTAAATATGACAAGTCACTGGCAACAGATGGATAGCCGATAATAAAACTACTGATTTCTTCTGCGGTTATTTTTTTATCAATCGCAAGTGCGAGTAAATTGATCAACTCATCGGCGTGAGTACTCAACGTACTGGCTCCTACAAGCTGATTTTTTTCGAAAATCAGTTTTGCTTTAGCAATTGGTTCATTGATTCGATGATAGGTGAACCATTCTGTCAAATTTTTTTCTACAATCGTAAATTGTTGGCCATTTTCCAAAGCTTCTTTTGTAGGAATGCCTACCTGAGCCAATTTTGGACTACCGAATACGATTGTTGGAATTGCCGGGTAACTGATTCCTTTCTCGATTTTTTCCATTGTTTTCACAACATAGTTGGCTTCAAAGGTAGACACTGGTGTCAATTTGGGTATTTTTTTAGCTAAAACATCCCCACAAGCGAAAATATTTTGGGTTGTCGTTTGTAGAAATTCATTTACGATAATTCCATGCTGATCATACTGAACACCAGCATTTTCCAATTGCAACGTCTCGACATTTGGAATTCTACCGGTAGCACAAATGACAAGGTCACTTTCAAGCTGAAACTTATTTCCTTTAAGCAGATACGTTTCTGATTCTGTTTTTTCGATTTCATCTAAAGAAATATCATAATTGAGAGAGAGTCCTTGGGTTTTTAGTTGATTCATTAACTCAGCAACCAATTCTTCATCAAATGCTTTTAATGGTCGATCATTATGATGGATGATAGACACTTCTGCCCCGGCAGCACTAGCGATCGTTGCCAGCTCAATTGCCACGTAGCCAGCGCCAACAAAAGCAATTCTTTTTGGTAACTGATCCAAATCAAGAAAATCGGTACTGGTTTTAAAATATTCTTTTCCTTTGATTGCCAATAACGTTGGACGTTGCCCACTAGCGATCAAAAATTGTTTGGCCTCAATAATTTCTTCCCTTACCTGCAGATGATTTTCATCCAAAAAACGCGCAGTTCCTTTAAGCGTTTCAATCCCGGATTTTTCTAATGACTTTTGGCGGGATTTAGGAACAGGCTGGGTGAAAGTCCGTTTAAACGCCATCAACTCCTGCCAATTAATTGTCGGTGTTTCTGAAAATCCTTTTCCTTGCAGGTGTTGGATGCTCTTTTGCGCTTCAACTGCTGCAAGCAGAACTTTTTTTGGATCACATCCGCGGTTTGGACAGGTTCCACCCCATAAATCTTCTTCAACAATAATGACGGAATGTCCACTTTCCTTTAAGCCAAAAGCAGCACTCAATCCAGCAACCCCAGAACCAATAACAACAACATCAGCTTTCTTCATCTGCCTCCTCCTTTCGACTCAAAAATGCAAATACATCTTGTCCTGATAATTGTCCAACTACTTCCTGTCCTCTTTTAATACTCACGCTTGAGGCAGTCGCTAAAACACGATAAACTTCCTGTAGAGTGGTATCTTCAGTGATTATTGGTTGCTCTTTTTTCATAACAGTCGTTTGATAAAAACCAGCCTGCATCATTTGTCGAACCGTCACAAGCGCCGCTTCATCCTCACCAGTTTCCTCAAAAAAGGTTTCAATAAATTTCGTTTTGGGTTCTGCAATAATTTTTTCTGGCGTGTCGCATTGAATCAACCGTCCGTTGCGCATGACTGCAATTCGATCCCCCAATTTGATGGCTTCTTTCATATTATGGGTAACAAACACAATCGTGGTGCCCAAATCTTCATGCAACTGCAAAACCAGCTCTTGGAGGGAGGAACGAGAAATCGGATCAAGCGCACTAAAGGGTTCATCCATCAAAATTACTTCTGGATTGGCAGCAATCGCCCGCAAAATTCCGATTCGCTGCTGCTCCCCGCCGGAAAGTTCTCGAGGCATTCGGTTGCGATACTGTTCAGGATTCAAATTAACTAATTTTAATAATCGATCCACATCCATTTTACGTTTTTCTTTTTCCCAGCCAAGCATTTCTGGAATAACTTCTATGTTTTGTTTTACCGTCATCGTTGGAAATAATGCGATCTGTTGTAAAACGTATCCCATCTGCCACCGCATTTTTTGCAGGTTGTAATCCTTGATCCGTTTTCCTTTAAAATACACATCCCCCTCCGTAGGTTCGGTCAACGCATTAATCATTTTCAACGTTGTGGTCTTCCCACTTCCTGAAGGCCCCACCAAAACGAAAATTTCTCCGGTTTGGATACTGAGGTTCAACTGATCGATTACGATCTTTTCACCGTAGTGTTTTTCCACATTTCTAAATGCAATTATCTCGGTCATTTTTCTGCCTCCTTCAACAAACCCTGTTCAAGCAAAAAGTCGCGGGCAACTTTTTCAGGTTGTTTCTTCTCCACATTGACTTGATAGTTGAGGGAGATCATTTGTTCTTCGGTAATTTTTCCAGCTAGACGATTTAATGCTTTGACGACTTCAGGGTGCTTCTCTGCAAATTCTTTTTGCATCAACGGTGCACCTTGATAAGGTGGGAAAAGATGTTGATCGTCCTTTAGCGTAACCAGTTTATATTGTTGGATTTCGCTATCTGTCGAGTAGGCATCAATTAGATTAATGTCTCCATTATTGATGGCTTGATAACGCAAAGCCGGCTCCATACTTTGAACGCTTGGGAAATCCAATTGATAGTTCTCCTGAATTCCTTTGTACCCGTCTGAACGGTCAATAAATTCCAACGTAAAACCAGCTTTGATTTGATTTTGTATTTTGATCAAATCTGAAATGCTCTCAATTTGATGTTCCTTGGCAAACGCTTCTTTCATCGCCAATGCATAAGTATTTTGATAAGCCATAGGTTCAAGAAACGTCATCTGATACTGGTCTGTCAGCAATGTTTTGGCTTTCTCATAGGTTTCCTCCGAAGAAAAGGCTTTTCCTTGATCTCCTTCAGGAACTTTGACTAGACTTTCTAAGACCGTACCGGTAAATTCCGGATAAATATCGATTTGGTTGTGCTCTAAAGCACTAAATAAAAAACTCGTTTTACCAAAATTTGGTTTTAATTCGACTTGAATTTCAGGATTTTCTTCTTCAATCAATTCTTTATACATATTAATCAAAATATCCGGCTCTGAGCCTAATTTTCCAGCGATTGTGACCGTGGTTCCTTGAAAAGCTCCTGTTTGGTAAATAGAAACACCACCAATCAAAAAAATCAATCCAGCTAAAGTCAGTAACGTATAGCGAGGTTTTAAATTTTGCAGCAAACGAATCAAACTGCTAAACAAAATTGCCAATAATGCAGAGCTGATAGCTCCGATCAATGTGAGCATCGGTGTATTCCGATCGATACCTAATAAAATAAAGGTTCCTAGTCCACCAGCACCAATCAGCGCTGCTAAAGTGGCGGTACCAATAATCAAAACCAATGCTGTCCGAATTCCGGAAATAATTACCGGCAGCGCGATGGGAAGCTCCACTTTGATTAAGCGGCGCATCCGAGACATACCAAATGCCACCGCCGCCTCTTCAATGGAAGGATCAATTTCTGATAAACCAATATACGTATTTTGAAAAATCGGCAACAACGCATAAATCACCAATGCAATCAATGCTGGCGCAGTGCCGATACCGACAAAAGGAATCAATAGTCCCAACAGTGCCAATGAAGGAATTGTTTGTAAAACGCTGGTGATTTGCAGCATAACCTCTGCCGCTTTTTTATAATTTGCCAACCAAATCGCCAAAGGAACTGCGATAATAATTGCGATCAAAAGTGCAATAATCGAAATAGAAAGATGTTGGAAAGTTGCTGAAAGCAATTCGTCTTTCCGATCAAGAAGCATATCTATAAAAGTTTTCATTTCATTTCCTTTCTTTACCCCATTTATTTCAGTATAAAGTAAAGAAGTTTTTCCGCCAAACCATTCGCTTGTCGAGAGATTCAGAATTTTTATTTGGACAAAAAAAGACAAGAATCAATTATCTGATCCTTGCCATTTTTTTGGTTATTCCTGTTCGCTATTTTGAAAAACCAATTGATCATTTAACAAACTAATCGTAACTTTCGACTTTGGTAATACTCGTCCAGAAACGATTTCTTTTGCTAACGGTGTTTCTAACTCTCTCGTGATAAAGCGTTTCAATGGGCGTGCGCCATAGGCCGGTTCATAAGAATTTTCTGCGATCCAGCTTTTTGATTCATCGGTAATCTCCAATTGGATATCTTGATCCTCCAATCGGTGGGACAATTGGGCGATGATTTTTTCCACAATTCCTTTTACATCGTCCAAACTTAATGGTGTAAATAAAATTGTATCATCAATCCGGTTCAGAAATTCTGGCTTGAAGTGTCCTCGTAATAGGCCCATCACTGAATCAGCAACATTTTCAGGAATCTTTCCTTCTTCTGTTACGCCATCCAGCAATAATTGTGAACCAATATTACTGGTCATAATCAACACAGTATTTTTAAAATCAACCACACGACCTTTAGAATCCGTCAAACGGCCATCATCTAATACTTGTAGTAACAGATTGAAAACATCTGGATGGGCTTTTTCAATTTCATCCAGCAAGACGATCGTGTAAGGATTGCGACGAACCGCTTCTGTTAGCTGTCCTCCTTCTTCATAGCCGATATAGCCTGGAGGCGCACCAACTAGACGAGAGACAGCATGTTTTTCCATGTATTCACTCATATCGATTCGAACCATATGTTCTTCTGAGTCAAACAGATTTTCTGCCAATGCTTTGGCTAATTCCGTTTTCCCGACACCAGTTGGTCCTAAGAACAAGAAAGAACCAAGGGGACGATTAGGATCCTGCAGGCCTGCACGTGACCGGATGACTGCATCTGACACGGCATCCACTGCTTCATCTTGCCCAATGACCCGTTGATGGAGGGTATCGTTTAATTTTAATAGTTTTTCCCGTTCTCCTTCAACTAATTTCGTCACCGGAATACCTGTCAAACGGCCAACAACTGCCGCAATTTCATTTTCAGTCACAGATTCTTGAACCATTCGAACGCCTTCTGCTTTGCCTTTTTCTTCCAGCTCATGTAATTCCTTTTCTAATTGAGGAATCGTTCCATGTCGTAAAACAGCTGCCCGTTCCAAATCATAATTATTTTCTGCATCTTCCAACTCATGCTTTGCTTTATCAATTTCTTCTCGTTTATTAGAAATTGTGTTGACTTCTTCTTTTTCCGTTTCCCACTGCATTTTCATGGCATTTGCTTCTTCTCGAAGTTCTGCCAATTCTTGCCGTAAAATTGTTAAGCGTTTCTTAGAAGCATCATCAGATTCTTTTTTCAATGCAGCCTCTTCAATCTCCAACTGCATCAACCGACGTGTCACTTGATCTAATTCAGTAGGCATGGAGTTCATTTCCACGCGGATACTTGCACTAGCCTCATCCACTAAATCAATCGCCTTATCCGGTAAGAAACGATCTGTGATGTAACGATTAGACAAAGTTGCAGCTGCAACTAACGCGTTGTCGTGAATATTCACCCCATGATGGATTTCAAAGCGTTCTTTTAGTCCCCGTAAAATCGAAATCGTATCTTCAACAGTCGGTTCTTTCACGAGTACTTTTTGGAAACGTCGTTCAAGTGCTTTGTCCTTTTCCATGTATTGACGGTATTCATCCAATGTGGTCGCACCAATCGTATGCAATTCACCACGAGCCAGCATGGGTTTCAATAAATTACCGGCATCCATACTGCCTTCTGTTTTTCCAGCACCAACGATGTTATGAATTTCATCGATAAACAGAATAATATGTCCTTCTGATTTTTTGACTTCTTTTAAAACTGCTTTTAAACGTTCTTCAAACTCCCCGCGGAATTTCGCTCCAGCAATTAGGGCTCCCATATCCAGGGAAAAAATCGTTTTATCCTTTAAATTTTCCGGGACATCTTTTCTTACGATTCGTTGTGCCAATCCTTCCACAATTGCGGTTTTTCCGACACCTGGCTCACCAATCAACACTGGATTATTTTTGGTTTTTCTGGATAAAATTCGTATGACGTCCCGAATTTCTTCATCTCGACCGATAATCGGATCCATCTTGCCATTTTTTACTTGTTGAACTAAGTCAACCCCATATTTTTCCAAGGCTTTGTATTGTTCTTCCTGATTTTGTGAAGTCACTCGGTCTCCACCTCGCATTTCTTCAATATTTCTACGTAATTCTTTTTCATTGATTCCATGATTAAGTAAATATTTTGTCAAAGGATGATTTTTTAAGCGCATCAAAGACAACAATACAATCTCTGTAGACAAGTAATCATCTTGAAAAGTTTCCCGCAAACGATCTGCTTCCGAAAGCAGATTGAAAAGGTTCTGACTCATGCTTTGTCCGTACTGCACGTTGCCGCCTTCAATTGTTGCCGCCTGATCCAATAATTCATCGACCTTGATCTCAAAATCGTCAACATCTACTCCGGCATCCGTATAAAAATTACGACCAAAATGATTTGGCTGTAAGAAAATTTTCCATAAATGAGCAATATCAATGTCTTGATGGTGACGAGTAATGGCAATTTGTTGTGCTTCTGCAATCGCTTCTTGCAGTGTGCTTGTCATTTTTTCTATATTCATAAAATTTCCTCCCATCTTTTGTAAGAGCAACTTTCTCTCACAAAATAAATTATACACCTTTGGTCAAATATGGTCAAAACAATTGCTGTCTATGAACAAAAAAATTCCTTGGTTGAAAAACCAAAGAATTCACTCGCTTTCTGTACTATTCTCTTTTTTTATTTCTTTGATTTCCGTGCGGATCACTTTTCTTTTTTCTGCCAAAATATACACAAAACCAATCAAAAACGGCCAGATATAGGAGGCAAAGCGATAGAGTAGCATGGAAGAGACTGCATCAACCGTACCGACAAGCGGACGAAACAATAGCAGATAAACAAATTCGAAAGAACCAATACCTGCTGGTGAAGGAATGACTCCTGCTAAAATCACAGTAAAACTGATCAATGCAAAACTCAATAAAAAGTCTAATTCTGGATGACCGTTAACTAACACAACATAAGGAATCAAATACCATGCAATCAGCTTTATCAGATTCCATAAATAGATTCGCAACATTGCCGTCCGATCCTTCAACACCCGATACATCGTTTCCCGCAAAGAATAAATCTGAACATTGCATTTATCCACGATTCCTCGTAATTTTTCTGATTTGAACAATCGGTGACTGATTTGAACAAATAGAACTTGAAGTCGCACACTTACTGACAAAATAATCAGAAAAGCAATAATGACAAAGGTTAAAATCATGCCGGCAAGAATAAAGGGAATCATTTTGGGCGCATGAGCATAAAAAAGTGAAAATTGAATAATCAGCCCCGCAAGCGCATAGGTCAAAACAGCCGCTTTGTACATAATCATATGCAGTGCTGTGACTCCAATTCCTTGAGAAATATGAAGGTCTTTTTTTCGATAAAAATTAACCTCAGAAATCAAAGTTCCTGCGCCAAAGGTTATGAAACGATAAAAAGCAGAATAACTTGCGGTCCAAAGTCCATCTATCCCACGAAATCGCGGCTGAAAGACCGTCGCAATCTCTTTAATTGAATATCCTTCAAGCACTTGATACAGTGTTCCTAAAAAAAGTACGCCTAAAACAACGGCTAAACTGGTGTCTTTCAATTCGATAAAAATTTCAGTTAAAGAGCCCCGCAACAAATAATACATCACACCAAAGATGGCTACGAGTAAGGCAATATTGATAATCAGCTTAATTTTTGAATTTGACTTCATGATCTACTCCTACAAAACGTATATTGCCAACGCGACATCCACCAAAATCCCAATAATAAAGCAAATGGTGAATTTTCGCTTTAAGGTTTTGTGGTGAAAAATATGCTGCGCCAACAATCCGCCTAATCCGCCACCAACAACGCCCATAAATAACAAATTTGATTCCGGAATACGCCATTGTTGTTTTCTTGCTCGATGCTTATCGTAGCCCATTAGGAAAAAAACATAAAGATTGATCAAAATAAAATATAAGTAAAGTGGTGCCCGTAAAAATTCATTCATAGGTTCTTCGTTTCCTCCAATTCCTCATTACAGGATACCGTAAAATTTAAAGAGTTGCAAAGATTCTTTGAGTTAAAAAAGATGCTTTAAAAAAAAGAACCAAACGGCCCATTAAACTTTTTAGAAAGCCGGGCTCGTTTAGCTCTTTATTCATTCATTACTTTGCATTCAATTCAGCAATTTTCACGATGACATCTGTCGCTTTTTCCATCGATTGTAAACTGACAAATTCAAATCGTCCGTGCATATTTTCGCCACCAGCAAAAATATTTGGTGTTGGTGTACCCAATTGAGAAATTTTTGATCCATCGGTTCCACCACGAACAGGTTCAATGATTGGTTTAATTCCCAAATCAATCATGGCTTGTTTGGCGATTTCCACAATACTCATATCTTTTTCGATGATTTCCCGCATATTATAGTATTGATCATACATATGAATAGAAATTCGTTCTTGATCGAAAGCTTCATTCAGTTTCGTTTGAATTTCTAGTAATTTATTTTTCCGGGCTTCGAAGCTAGTACGATCGTGATCCCGAATAATATAGCTCATTTTTGCTTCTTCGGGTGTTCCTTCTAAAAACATCAGATGGTAAAAACCTTGGTATCCTTCGGTTTTTTCCGGTACCTCTTCTGCCGGCAGTAGATTTTGAAAATCAATAGCCAATTGCAGTGCATTGATCATCGTATTTTTTGCCGTTCCGGGATGAACATTTTTTCCTTGAATGGTGATTTCTGCTTGTGCAGCATTGAAGGTTTCAAATTGTAATTCACCAACTGGACCACCATCCATCGTATAGGCATAGTCTGCACCAAATTGCTCTACATCAAATTTATCTGCACCAACACCGATTTCTTCGTCTGGTCCAAAGGCAACTTTAATTGCCCCGTGCTTAATTTCAGGATTTTTAAGTAGAATTTCCATTGCGGTCATGATTTCTGCAATTCCAGATTTGTCATCAGAGCCCAATAAAGTCGTGCCGTCTGTCGTAATCAATGTTTCTCCACGATAGTTACGCAAATTAGGAAAATCTTGAACATTCAAAGTGAATTTTCCTTCTTCATCCAATTGGATCGTTGATTCGCCATCGTAATTTTCAATGATTTGCGGATTCACATTTTTCGCATTAAAATCTGCTGTATCCATATGAGAAATGAAACCGATCGTTGGAACTTTTTTCTCTGTGTTGCTTGGCAAGGTTGCAATGACATAGCCATTTGCTTCATTATAAACAACCTCTTGCAGACCTAGGTCTTCCAATTCTTTTTTCAACACTTGGGCAAAATCCACCTGTGTCTGTGTTGACGGTGTTTTACCGCTGGTTGCGTCAGAACGCGTTTCTGTTTTTACATACCGTAAAAAACGAGGTAATAAGTTTTCGTACATTTTTTCTCTCCTATCGAAATTGGAAGGGATTCGTATTTGTCATCGATGGAATACATTCGATGGTCCATTGCTCCTCCGCTTTCCATTCATTCATTTTTTCTATAAATTTGGGAATGCATACACGTTCAATATTATGCCCTGGATCAATGACCGTCAATCCCTTTGCTTGCATGTCGTGGGCAATATGATACGTAACATCACCAGTAATATACACATCGGCGTGTTTTTTCAGTGCATCTTCATAAAACTTTTCTCCACTGCCACCACAAATCGCAATTCGTTGAACCGTTTTATTTGGATCAGCGGTAATCAAGCGCAAGCCTTCTAATTCAAAAACATCTTTTACTCGTTCACACAATTCGTTGATCGTCAAAGGCTTCTCCAGCATCCCCACCCGACCGATTCCATAGGTCATTGGCAGATTGTTTAAAGGTAGGATATCAAAAGCCGGTTCCTCGTAAGGATGAACGATATACATCGCCTGCAAAACAGCAGCTTCTTTTGTTTCAGGAAAAATAACTTCGATTCGTGTTTCCTGAACTTCCTCTTCTTGATTTGCCTGACCAATTGCCGGATGCGCCTCAGCAGTAGGAGTAAAACGTCCTGTACCAGTCATCGAATAACTGGTGTGATGATAATTGCCCTGTTTACCAGCGCCGGCATCACCAAGAGCTTGTCGCATTGCAGCAGCATTTTCTGTCGGTACATAGACCGCTAATTTCTTAAACGGAACTTGATGGGTCTGCGTCATAAAGTCCTCCACATCAATGGCTAACATTTCACAGAACCAATCATTCAAACCACCCCAAATGATATCCATATTGGTATGTGCTGCATAAACGGCAATATCATTTTTTACTAAATCAATATACATTTTTTGCTGAGGATCATCGGTGGTCAAGCGTTTGATTGGTCGAAAAATTGGTGGATGCTTGGCAATCAGCAGATCCACTTTTTTTTCGATGGCTTCTGCGACCACTTCTGGACGCACATCAAGGGTCATCATCACGCGTTGAACCGGTTTTTCCAAGGTTCCCAAATGCAAACCTACCGGATCTCCCGATTCAGCCAGCCATAATGGGCAATACTCTTCAAATCGTTGGATAAAGGTCGTTCCCCAAACGCTCATTGCTCCAAAACCTCCTGAATCCATTGTAGTTGCTGTGTAATTTCCTGAATTTTTTCTTTTGGTAATTCTTCTGCCTGCTTCAACTGAGTCAAGACCCGTTTTCTTTGCTGCATTTCTCGCTGCCATTTTTTTTGAAAGACACTGTTTTTTTCTTTAAGTAAAAAAGGACCAAAGAAAATTTCTTGTTCACTATAAGTTGGTTCTGCTACTGCTTTTTCAGCCACGATCAATTCATAGATTTTTTGATGTTCTTCAATGATTTCCTCATGAATGATCTGGTACTTATTTTTCATCAGCCAAAATCGTAACCCCGGTTCCCCAACATTCGGTTGTAAAATCAGACGTTCCTTTCCAGAAAGCTGCTGGGAAATAAAACCATTTTCAAGAATCGAACGGATCAAAGTTCCTCCCATACCAGCGATAGTAATCGCCGTTATCTGATCTTCTGGCTGGATTGCAGCTAAACCATCCGCCAAACGGACGATGATTTTTTCTGACAGGCCATTTTTTAGTACTTGCTTATGTGCCGATTCATAAGGCCCTTTGACGACTTCTCCCGCCACAGCAAAAGAAATCTTATCTTTCAGCATCAGCGCCACCGGCAGATAGGCATGATCTGAGCCAATATCTGCTAAACGAGCTCCGAGAGGTACTGCTGCACCCACTCGCTGTAAGCGTAAGGATAGTGTTTGCTCGTTCATATAGACCTCCTTTATCTCTAGGTACTTCATTTCTATTAAACATTTTTATTATAACATTGAAAAGAAGAAAAAATCAGTCAACGATAAAAAAACTGAGGCTACCTTTTGGGCAATCCTCAGTTTTTCTGAATCTATTATTGACGAATGGTGACTTGCTCAATGGAATTTCCGGGAATCTGTGGTGGAATCGACATCGTCATGATTGGTATTCCTTGTAACACGACGTCCACAGTGCTTCCCTTTTTCGCATCTGGCATTTTTTCTTCCGGCACGTGCAAAATAACTCCCTCTTGAAAATTCGGTAAAATAGTTTCCGGGTCACTGATGGCTTCCAGCTCTTTCAAAAAAATTCGAACCGTCTGATCCGCAGAATTTTCCTCGATTTCCTCAACGATTTTTCCAGTGAAATGGGTCTTCATCGTTTCTCCTTCTTGTGTGCTGGTAGTTGTTGATTGTGTTGTTTGTTGCGTTTCAGCAGTACTAGGCGCTGCTTGCTTTTGCTCAGTGCAGGCAGCTAATAAAAATAAAGTGCATAAAAGAAAAATAGGGGTCTTCATAACAGGCTCCTTTTCCTAGCCATTTCGGCGATTATTTCCCAACATGATGATTTCTTTTGTCAAATAGCGAATACGTTCCATGATTCGTTTGGCTTTCAGCGGCTCATCTGCATTTTTTGTGATGCTCAGGTGTTTTTCCAAGCCCTCCATTGTTAAGTTGGAGGTAAAAAAGGTTGGGAGTTGTTCTTGCATGCGATATTGCAAAATCACCCCAAAGACTTCATCCCTCGTCCAAGAGGTCATTGAATCTGCCCCAACATCATCTAAGATCAATACATTGGCTTTTTTGACTCGATCAAGTTTTTCATTGACTGTATTATCGGCAATCGCACTTTTAATTTGTGAGGTAAAGGTCGGAAAATGAACCAACGTGGACGTGAAGCCCCGTTTGGCCAGCTCATTTGCCATTGCTCCCAACAAATACGTTTTACCAACACCAAAGTCTCCCGCTAAATACAGCCCCTTATGAAAGGTTTTCGGATTTTCTTCGTAACTGCGGATGAAGCGCATTGTCTCAAAAAGCGCCTCTTCCCGTTCCACCGTTTTATCGAAACTTTTCATCGTTGCATCCCGAATATCTTTAGGAATATCGATCGTACTGATGCGATTTTTGATTTCTTCTATTTTTCTCCGCTCAATCAAGGCTTGTGTCGGCACATAAGTCACATCAACAAAATGAAAATTCAGAGTCAACTGCGGCTCGTAACCGGGAGCAATCATTGTGGGATCGTTAACTTCAAATTTTCGTTTTTCTTGAACGAATTCATAAATTTTTGCGTAACTTTTTTCAATATCTTCTGGGGTCAATTTATCCTTATGCTCGGATAAAAATGCGGTAACATCGGGATCTTTCAGGACAGAATCCATCATTTCGCTGTATTGCGAACGATAATTTCGTCGATTCAGCATTTTATCGATATTTTTTCCAACATCTTCCATTAGTTTTCACCTTCTCCATCATCGAAGTACTCTTTCATCATTCGATCGATCTCGGCTTTTCGTTTTGGATCGCTCGCCGTAGCTTTTGCAGACCAATCCGGCATTTCTTCCCGTTTTTTGACTGTTTGTCCTTGACGAGAATAAGCCGGGGTTGCTTTTTTCTGTAATTTATTTTTCGCAAGTTCCCGCACATGCTTGATAGCATCTTCTGGGGAACGAATGCCTTTTTCAGACCAATCCGTCGCAATTTGATTCGCCAACGCTGGAATCAGCGCACTTTTATTTTGAACAACCAACAAATAATTGATCAAAATATTAATCACACTATTTGGCAAAGGCGATTTTTGCATCAAATCCTGCACCAGCCATTCTTCATTTTTTGCGACAAAACTTTTTTTTGCTTGTTTGATAGCAGTCAAGTATTCCATTGGCGCTAATTCTTCACTTTGTTGGATCATCTCCAAGTCCTTGTCAGAATAGCCTTGTTGCTTCAATGTATTCATTCGACGAACTTGCGGCGTGCTTTCAGGATCAATGGGTGTGGCATTTTTGGCATAAATAATCTGAGCATCTTCAAGAACTGCCTTTTCTAGGGTCTTTTCATTTATCGACCCATCAGAAAGAGAAACCGCCTGCCCCAGTAATTCACTTAATTTTAGTTCATTATAGCCATATAAATCATGGTACAAGGTCAATTTTTGTTTTAATTCATTTGTAAATGCCTCTGAAGCAATAAATTTTTTTTCAGATAAATCCAACAAAAATGCCCAATCCAATTTGGAAGAATCAAGTTGCGGCAGATTTTCATTTGAAGTAGAAAATGTTCCAGATACATGATCCAAAGTAGTTTCCTGTCTTCCAAATTCGGCTTCCGTCCAAGAATAGACCTCTGTAAATTTCTGCGTTACTTCTTGGTAGCCCTCTGTAGAAATCATTTTTGGGCGGAAACGACGGATAAGTTGTTGAAACTTCTGTTCTCCCACCTTGCTTAGCAATAAAAATGCCGTTAACTGTTCTCTGAAAAACGCTTGCGGATGTAAGGGCTCAAACAATTCATACAACAGCATCTTACCAAATTCTGAATCGTCTTTTTGATAGCTTCGCAACAAACCAATACCTTCAAGTTGCTTTCTTGCTTGAAAAAAACGCGGTAGACCAACATCCATGCCATTCAGCAAATCTAAATGAGTCAATTCTTGTTCTTCCGTTGCATCCCCCAACAGACAAAAATACAAACTCATGGCATCGCCGCCGATGATTGGCTGGTATAAATAAACCAATGATTTTTCTCCGTCTTGTGTCAGCGGCAAGGCTTTTTTTGCTTGATAAATATTTTTCGGCTGAACTTCATACCAGGCACTTTCCAAAAAAAGTCCTCCTTTAATTACTCCTCTTTGTGGTCAGAAGCTTTCGCTTTTTCAACGATATCCTGTAACTCCTTAAGAAAAACAGACATATCTTTAAACTGACGGTAAACACTTGCAAAGCGAATATAGGCGATTTCGTCCACATCAACGAGATCCTCCATGACATATTCGCCAATCAAGTTAGTTGATACTTCATTAACGCCCAAACTCCGGACGCGATTTTCCACATGGTCGACGATTTCTTCCATTTGTTCCATTGCAACTGGACGTTTTTCCGCCGAACGGATCAATCCACGTAAAATTTTATCTCGGCTGAATTCTTCCCGTTCGCCATTTTTCTTAATCACTAAAAGGGGTGCTGCTTCAATTCGTTCAAAAGTCGTGAAACGGAACCCGCAGTTTTCACATTCTCTACGGCGGCGAATGGTTCGCCCTTCATCTGTTTGACGACTATCAATAACACGGGAGCTGTTATGGTGACATTTTGGACAACGCATGATTCCACCTCATTATTCTTTAAATTTTTAGCTAAAGTCTACAATTTATCGACTTATTTCTTGGTTAATTATAACATGAAATCCTTTCAACGGTGGGAGTTTGACTTGAAATTTCACAGAAATCAATCGATTTGATAGAATTTTTAGTTTTTACCAATTTTTTTGGACAGATTAAAAAAAAATCTTACTAGTCAATGACTAATAAGATTTTCGATAAACTTAGAGTTTTTCCTCAATTCCGGTATAATGTTTCAAGCGTTCTTCTTCCAAACGATCTTTATTTTTCAAGTCTTCCTCCGTTGGGACAGCGTGTTCTTTCAGGTCACGACCCACTTGATCTTTGGTACCATCCTGAATGTTCGCTTGTTTTTCATCATGAAGATTTTCAAGTTCTTCAATTCTTTTTTTTCGCTGCTCAAGATTTTTTTCGGCATCTTCTTTTTGACTTTTTCCTTCTTCTGAAAGTTCTTCATTCTTTGTTAATTCGCCAAATTTTTCCTTTGCGCCGCCTACCAATTTATCTTTTTCATCTTTGATCGTTCCCATGCGTCCTTCCTCCTTTTGTTCCTATCTAAAGTGTAACAAAATTCAGTAAAATGAACAAAATTTTTGAACGAAACTGACGAAATGACTCAAATGAATTGATTTTGCCTCAACCAATCCTCAACGATTTTTTTTGTTTGTTGTCGAGTTCCTTGATTATCAAATACGATATCTGCCCGATTTCTTTTTTCGTCGATAGGCATTTGACTGCGGATACGCTGCATAGCGCTCTCTTGAGAGAAGTTATCCCGTTCCATCAAACGCTGGACCTGCAAGGACTCGGGAAGATAAACAACAGCGACCTGATCCACATATTGATCGTAATACCCTTCAAATAATAGCGGAATATCAGCGATAACTAAGGGTGCCTCCGCCTCCTGTAATTGCCGTAAAATTTCCGAGCGAATAAATGGATTTAATACCTGATTCAACAAGTTTAATTTTGCTTCCTCTTGAAAAACGATTCTTCCAAGTTTTTTACGATCCAAGGTTCCTTCTTCAGTAAGAATTTCCTTCCCAAAGGCTCCGACGATTGCTGCTAAACCAGGACTATTAGGAACCACGACCTCCCGTGCAATTAGATCACCATCAATGATAGGAAAACCATGGGCGCGAAAAATATCAACTACCGTGCTTTTACCAGTGGCGATTCCACCGGTAACACCAAGAATTTTTTTCATTTCTACACCTTCAATTTCTGACAGGTTGGACAAATATGCGTACCCCGTTGAGCGACTTTTAACTTTACGATTGGGGTGCCACATCGAGGACAAGGCTTACCAGTTTGACCATAAACGTTTAATGAAAGCTGAAATTTCCCTGCTTCCCCTAGTGCGTTCAAGTAAGTTCGAATCGTTGTGCCCCCAGCAGCAACTGCTTTGGATAAAACTTCAATGATTGCTTGTCGCAACTTTTTTACTTCTTTATCCGTCAATGTATTTGCTGGCTGTTCAGGATGGATTTTAGCTTGCCACAAAGCTTCATCGACATAAATATTTCCCAAACCGGTAACCAATCGCTGATCCAAAAGTAATGGTTTGATCGCTTTATGGGATTTTTTTAGTTGTTCTGTAAAACCTGCCAACGTGAACGTTTCCGGTAAAGGTTCTGGTCCTAATCGTAGAATTCCTTTATAAGTTTCGCTTTGATTTTTCCCCACCAGCGCCATACGTCCAAATTTACGAACATCATGATAGTGTAATTGTGTTCCGTCTGAAAAATGAAAAATCACATGGGTGTGCTTATCCACAATCGGATTCGATTCAAAAAATTCATACTTTCCTTCCATCCGTAAATGGGAAATCAAATCAAAATCTGTTAATTTAAAAATCAAATATTTGCCGCGACGCTGAATATCTTCAATCGTCTGCCCCTTTACTAGCTCTTGAAACGTGGGAACTTCCGGGGCTTCGATGATTTTGGTCCAACGAACGTCTACATTATCGATTCTTTTTCCTTTAACTAAATGAACTAAGCCTTTTCTAACTGTTTCTACTTCTGGTAATTCTGGCAACTTTCTTCACCTTCTATTTTGCATCGTACCAAGTGGTACCCCAACTGCTATCGGTAATCAGCGGCACACTCAACGCAACTGCTGACTCCATGACTTCCTTGACTAGCTGATCAAGAGTCTCCAACTCGGTCTCCGGTACTTCAAATACCAATTCATCGTGTACTTGCAACAGCATAACTGCTTCAAGTTTTTCTTTTTTCATTCGCTTATCTAATTCGATCATCGCAATTTTTAAAATATCGGCAGCACTGCCTTGGATTGGTGTATTAATGGCAGTCCGTTCAGCAAAAGAGCGCAGATTAAAATTCCGAGCATTGATATCCGGCAGATATCGACGGCGATGATAAAGGGTTTCAACAAAGCCCTTGTCTTTTGCATCACGAACGATATCTTCCATGTATTGTTTCACACCAGGATATTTTTCAAAATACGTATCGATGTATTGTTGCGCTTCTTTTCGAGAAATTCCCAGATTTTGTGAAAGTCCATAATCAGAAATTCCATAAACAATCCCAAAATTGACAGCTTTGGCTTGACGTCGCATATTTGGTGTCACGTCTTCGGCTTTTTCGATCCCAAAAACCCGCATCGCGGTACTGGCATGAATATCCTGTCCTTCAATAAACGCTTCTTTTAAATGAGTGTCATCGGAAATATGCGCCAATACCCGCAACTCGATTTGTGAATAATCGGAAGAATAAATCAACCAGTCTTTTTTTCGAGGGACAAACGCTTGGCGAATCTTCCGTCCTTCTTCTAAACGAATCGGGATATTTTGCAAATTAGGATCTACAGAACTTAATCGCCCCGTCTGAGTCAAAGTTTGCACATAGCGGGTATGAATTTTCTCGTCGCCTTGAATCACTTTCAGCAAGCCTTCCACATAGGTAGACTGGATTTTGGCGATTTGACGGTAATTTAAAATGTCCTCTACAATTGGTGCTTGTTCTCGCAATTGTTCCAGTACATCCACCGCTGTAGAATAGCCGGTTTTTGTTTTCTTGATAACTGGCAAGCCCATATTTTCAAAAAGAATCACGCCTAATTGTTTCGGCGAATTAATATTGAAGGTTGTTCCTGCTTCCTGATAGATTTTTTCTTCAATTTCCTGTAGACGACGAGAAAATTCACCTTTCATTGTATGCAGACGAGTAGCATCCACTTTGATTCCAGCAATTTCCATTTCTGCCAAAATTTTTGAAAGAGGCAATTCCATTTGATAGAACAACTCACTCTGATTTTTTTCTGTCAATTCCTGGTCTAATTTTTCACTCAACCAATGAATTGCTTTGACCTTCCGAGATAAATGGGCATAGAAAAGTTCTTCCTCTTCCGGTAGTCCTTTTTTTGCACCCTTTCCATAAACTGTTTCATCTGATTGAATATCGGTATAGTCATAATGGGCTGCTACACCAGCGATATCATTGTTATTGTCATTGGTATCTAAAAGATAGGCGGCCAACAAGACATCAAAAGTGATTCCTTGTGGACGGGTCACATAGCGCTTTAATGCCACATACGTCCGTTTTGCATCATAGACTTTCTTTTGATTTTCTGCCAGTAACCATTTTTTGAAAAAAGGATTTTCAAAAATTTCTTCGTTACTAGTGACATAAATTTGTTTTTTTGATCCCCAAGCAACACCAACGATATCTTCTAAATGGTAGTTTTCTCCCAACATTTCAACATAAAGTGCCATATCTTCAGCAAACATGTCCTCGGTAAATTGATCAACGACATTAAAATGAATATCTTCCATTTCATGCGTATCAACAACATTCAGCTTATCTAAGAAAGATTTAAAATTCATTTCCTTGAAAAAAGGAACCAACTTATCTAAATCTTTTCCGTGATATTCCAACGAATCAATCGAAACATCGACCGGGGCGTTGACATTAATGGTTGCCAAACGTTTTGACAAAAAGGCCTGCTCCTGATCATTGATCAGATTTTCTTTCATTTTGCTTTTTTTCAAGCTGTCGATATTTTCATAAACACCTTCAACTGATCCGTATTCCTTCAACAATTTAATCGCAGTTTTTTCACCGATTTTCGTCACTCCGGGGATATTATCTGCGGTATCACCGGCTAACCCCTTCATATCGATGATTTGTTTCGGTTCTAATCCATCATATTTTTCTGCGATATGTTCTGGTGTATAGTTTTCGATTTCACTGACACCTTTGACAGTAATGGCAACTTTGATATCGTTTGTTGCTAATTGGGTCAAATCCCGATCTCCTGATAAAATGACCACATCAAATTCATTCTTGTCTACTTGGGTTGCCAATGTGCCAATAATATCGTCTGCTTCATAATTTTCCAATTCATAATGCTGTACCCCTAATCCACTGATCAGTTCTCGAATATAAGGCATTTGTTCCCGAAATTCCCCTGGTGTTTTTGATCGTCCCGCTTTGTATTCCGGATAGATTTCGGTTCGAAAGGTTGTCTTGCCCGCATCAAATGCTACCAATACGTGTGTCGGTTTTTCTTTTGACATAACATTTTCAAACATTGTATTGAAGGCATAGATTGCATTTGTATGTAACCCATTGTTATTTGTAAAACGTTCCAATGAATTGTGCAAGGCAAAAAACGCGCGAAAAGCCACGCTGTTTCCATCTACTAATAAGAGTTTCTTTTTAGCCATTTTTGTTAGCTCCTCTTCTAAAAAAGTTCTTCTTTATTCTAACAAAGATATCCTTTGATTGCATTGTTTTGAGCTGATAATCCCAATTTCTGCGTGAAAAAAAAGAACAAAATCAAAGTCGATTTTGTCCTTTTGTCTGTTAAGTGTATTGAGGGTTAGTCGTTTCTTCCGAAAATACGGACCAACGCCAAAAACATGTTCATAAAATCAAGATATAGTTGCAACGCTACAAAGGCAGCAACACCAGTATTCTCGCCTTGTGTTTCACTGTAAAATCTGCGAATCATTTGATTGTCGTAGGCTGTTAATCCAGCAAAAATGATTACCGTCATGATTGACAGCAAGAAATCTGCACCAGCACTATGGAAAAAGAAACCATTCATCAAGGAAACCCCGATGATTCCCCAAACACCAATAATAGCCACGCGACCAACAACGCTTAAATCTTTTTTAATGAAGATTCCAATCAATGCGGCACCGGTAAACGTAACCGCTGCGGCAGCAAATGCTTGAACGATCGTTCCGACATTGTAGGTCATCAAAGTAATGGATAATGTGATTCCCATTAACAGAGAAAAAACAATGTAACCGGCAATCGTCAAGGAAGGATTCTTTTTCGCCTTTCTTCCTAAGACCACAACTAAAATCATTTGAATAATCCATAGACCCATAAAACCTAATGGAAAATTGTTGACAAAGTTCAACGTTTCATATTGAAACACGGTAGAACATAAATAAGAAGCAACACTGCTAAGACCAAGTCCCGCAGCAAAAAACAAATATACTTTCGAATAGAAGCGGTTCAACCCACTTGCTTCGGCAACTGAATGGTTCATATTATTCATTTTCTTCACTACTTTCTTGTAAAATTGGCGGCTGTACCATAACGACAGCATCTAATACCCGATTTTCTTCTGTATTCGTAGCTTCTACTGAAATCGTCACAACATCTTTCATTTTATCTACCTTGATAACTTCAAATTCAAAAGTTAAGGTTTCATAATGATAGACTGGTTCAATGAAATTCACGGAAAAGTTCACCACGTGAGAACCCGGACCAGGTAAATGTTTTGAGATTGCACTAGTGATGATACCCATCAACATAACAGATGGTACGATCGGACGTTGATACTCAGTATGAGAAGCAAAATCATGCTGTATATATAAAGGATTCGAATCATTCGTTAACCCTAAATATAAAAGCAACTGATTATCCTCTAGCGATTCTGTTAAGGATAACGAATCACCCTCCTCGATTTCTTCGATGGTCTTCCCAAGTTTTTTCGGTTTGTTTATCTGCAAAATGTCGTTCCTCCAACTACCATTTTTAATAATCTAATTCTATCAGAACCCGCCAAAAGTGCAAGTTTTTGCGATAGAAATTAAGGAATCAAAAGATATCCCTGATTTTTTTGTTTCAATACACGACCATTAGTGAAAAAATAAAAGAATTTAATTGTGGCAAATTTATCCAGACACCCCAATTTCAACAAATACAGCAAGACTTTTCGAAGGTTTCTTCCATAATAAATCAAAGGGGACTTTCGTTTCATTCGACGCCCCTCACTGGCCATAGCCAATGACGGTTGTAAAAAAACCACCTAGAAATTTTTCTAAGTGGTTTTTATCATTAAAAATTACAGAACATTCCGTGTCGTGTTGCTCAATAATTTTTCATAAGCATATTCAAATTTTTGAACGTCACCGGCACCCATAAAAATAACTACTGCATTTTCATAGTCAAGTAGGGGCGAAACATTTTCCTCTTTGATTACTTGTCCGCCTTTTTGGATTTTGTCTCCTAAATCTTCAATCTTGACATTGCCTTTCGTTTCCCGTGCAGAGCCAAAAATGTCACATAAATAAACATGGTCAGCTAAATCCAAGGCTTCTGCGAATTCATCCATTAAAGCAATCGTTCGTGTGAAGGTATGGGGTTGGAAAACGGCAATGATTTCTTTGTCTGGGTATTTTTGACGAGCACCGTCGATCGTTGCTTTAATTTCAGCAGGATGATGCGCATAATCGTCTACAATGGTCATATCAGCAACTTTTTTTTCACTGAACCGGCGCTTAACACCTTGGAAAGAAAGCATTTCATCTGCAACCTCTTGCATATCAATTCCTTCCAAATAAGAGATACCAATTACACCTAGTGCATTGAAAATATTGTGTTGTCCAAAAGCCGGCAATTCAAAATGTCCGATAAATTTGTCTTGGATGTAAACATCAAACTCTGATCCTTTTGTTGTCCGTTGGATATTTCGCGCTTGAATGTCGTCGTTTTCATTAACCCCATAGTAATAAATAGGCACATCTGCTTCCAATTTCCGCAGATATGGATCATCACCAAAAGCGAAAATACCTTTTTTCACTTGGCTAGCCATCGTTTGAAATGCGGAGTATACATCCTCAATACTCTTGAAATAATCAGGATGATCAAAATCGATATTCGTCATAATTGCATAATCAGGTGCATAGGCTAAGAAATGCCGACGATATTCACAGGCTTCAAACGAGAAAAATTCTGCATTCGGTACACCGTGTCCAGTTCCATCACCAATCAAATAACTGGTTGGACGAACACCACTCAACACATGAGCCAACAAACCGGTAGTACTGGTTTTCCCGTGGGAACCGGTGACTGCGATACTGGTATAATCTTGAATGAAACGCCCGATGAAATCATGATAACGAATCACTTCAAGACCTAATTCTTTTGCCCGAACAATTTCTTCGTGGGTATCAGGAAAAGCATTTCCGGCAATCACAATCATGCCTTCTTGAATGTTATCTGCACTAAATGGTAGTAATTTGATATGATTTTTTTCTAAATCTCTTTGTGTAAAGAAATATTCTTCCACATCGGAGCCTTGTACGCGATAGCCTTTTTCAAAAAGGACCAATGCAAGAGAACTCATGCCTGAACCTTTGATTCCAACAAAATGATACAATTTATCGTTTTTCATTTATTCTATATCCTCTTTTCTCGATTTGCCTCTGCTCGATAGAGTATTCTTCTTTCATACATTGACACGACCATCATTATCTAACAAATCCTCCAAAATTTCAACGAGTTTATCCGAATTTAATGAATCGTCAAACTCACGACACACTTTCTAAAGGCTGGACATCTGTTTGTAGCAATTGTAATTTTCCTCTACAACGGCCGCAAACATAACGTTGGGTATTGATTTTTCGCTGTCTTTTTATCTTTTGTCCGCATTGTTGACACTGATACGTCAACTGTTTTCCAACTGTCGCTGGGGCATAACGACTGCCACCGGTTTCTGCCAATAATTTTTTAAAATCTTGATCTTTATGGCGATACCCTTTATTTTGCAAATGCAAATGGTAGTGACACAACTCATGTTTGATGATTCCCACGATAGCTGACTTATCCGCTGACAAAAACATTTTTTCATTGAAATCTAAATGATGATCTGACAAGTGATACCGTCCGCCGGTTGTTCGCAAGCGAGTGTTAAAAAGCGCACGATGAAGAAACGGACGATGGAAACTTTCTAAGGAAATTTTTTCCACTAACTGTTGTAATTCTTCTTGGGTCATTTTGATTTTCCAGGATCAAGCATCGTCAAACTGATGCGTCCTTTTTTTAAATCTACTTGTTCAATCCAAACCGTAACAATATCTCCCACTGCAACCACATCTTTGGGATGTTTCACGAATTGATTGCTTAGTTTGGAAATATGAACCAGTCCATCTTGCTTCACACCGATATCGACAAAAGCACCAAAATCAATTACGTTCCGAACGGTCCCTTTTAATTCCATTCCCGGTTGCAGATCTTCCATCGTCAACACATCTTTTCGTAGCAATGGTGCTGGCATTTCGTCTCGCATATCCCGTCCCGGTTGCAACAATGCCGCTAAAATATCCTTCAAGGTTTCCTTACCGGCATCAATTTTCCCATTCAAATCATTGACCGATACTTTTGAAAGCCGTTCTTTAGCAGCTTCCGTTCCTAATTCTCCAAGGGATACATCCAGCAGAGCAAGAATTTCTTTGGCAACCCCATAGCTTTCTGGGTGAATGCCTGTATTATCCAAAATATTTTTGCCATTTGGAATGCGTAAAAATCCGATAGCTTGTTCAAAGGCTTTTGGTCCTAAGCGAGGAACTTTTTTTAATTGTGTTCGTTGAGTGAACGCCCCATTTTCTTCACGATAGGTGAAAATATTTTGTGCAGTCGTTTTATTCAGTCCGGAAACGTGTTGCAACAACTGTGGGCTGGCAGTATTCACATCTACTCCTACTTGGTTAACAGCTGTTTCAACAACAAAATCCAATTGTTCAGCCAAACGTTTTTGTGAAACATCATGTTGATATTGCCCGACACCCACCGCTTTGGGGTCAATCTTCACTAATTCAGCAAGCGGATCTTGCAATCGACGTCCAATACTGATTGCGCTGCGTTCTTCTACCTGCAAATGAGGAAATTCTCCCCGAGCAATATCGCTGGCAGAATAAACAGAGGCTCCGGCTTCATTTACAATGACGTAAAAAACTTCCCGAGAGACTGTTTTTAATTGCTCGGCGACAAACTGCTCAGACTCACGACTGGCAGTTCCATTTCCAATCGCAACCATGTCCACCTGATATTTTTCAATCAAACGAATAAAAGCAGGACCGGCAGCTTTGCGTTTTTCCTGATTGGCTGGTTTATGAGGATAAATCACTTCAATTGCCAACACTTTTCCTGTGGCATCTAAAACCGCCAACTTGCACCCAGTTCGATAGGCAGGGTCAAAACCAAGCACGACTTTCCCCTTCAAAGGTGACTGTAATAGCAAGTTTCTCAAATTTTCACCAAAAATATGAATTGCCTGCTCATCCGCTTTTTCCGTCAATTCATTACGAATTTCCCGCTCGATTGCTGGACCGATAAACCGTTTATACGCATCTTGATAGGCTTCTGTAACAAAAGGAGTCGCCACTGAACGGCTATCTTTAATTAGTTGCCGTTGAAGATAGTCAAAAATTGTTTGCTCATCCACGACTAGCGAAACTTTTAAAATATCTTCTTTCTCTCCTCGATTCGTGGCTAAAATCCGATGTGAAACGATTTTACTGATGGGCTCAGCAAAATCATAATACATTTCATAAACTCCTTTTTCATCCTTCTCCTGATCCTTCACACTGCTGGTGTAGCTTCCTTTATTAAAAGTAAACGAACGAATCCAGGTACGGAATTTTGCTTCATCACCAAATTGTTCTGCCAAAATTTCATGGGCACCGGCTAAAGCTTCCTCCCCAGTAGTGATTTCATTTTCGCCTACGAATTCTAATGCTTTTTGAAAAACATCTTCCTTTAACGGAAATGTCAGTAGCCATTCTGCCAACGGTGCAAGACCCCGTTCTTTGGCAATCGTTGCTTTGGTTCGGCGTTTTTGTTTATAGGGACGATAGAGATCCTCCACTTGCTGCATCTTGGTTGCCTGCGTGATAGCTTGGGTCAATTCCGGCGTTAATTTTTCTTGTTCATCAATCAAACGCAGAACTTCTTTTTTCCGTTTTTCAATCGTTTCTAAATAATTATACCGTTCTTCGATTTCACGAATTTGAACTTCATCAAGATTCCCGGTTGCTTCTTTTCGATAGCGTGCAATAAAAGGAACCGTGTTGCCTTCATGCAGCAAAGTCAAAACCTTTGTCTGCTGTGCTTTCGTATATTGTGTCAATTCTTTTTGTAATAAAAGAAGGATTTCTTGATTCATCATCTCTGCCATTTTATTTCTACATTCCTTTCCTTTTACTGAGTTATTTTACCACAAAAAAAGAGTTGCAGCAGTCAAATCTACAACTCAAACCCTCTCGGTATGTCCTGTTGATGGGAAAAATTAAAAATCCGGTTGCCAAGGTCCTCGCAGATTTTGATACTCGATATCTTGCAGAATACCTTTTTCATCAAATACCACACCGTGAACGGAACCGCCAAAAACTGCTCCCCCATCAATGCCGATTTTATTATCTGATAGCCACAAATCAGTCGTCTGCATATCGCCATGAAGCATTGGTGTAATTGTATGACCAAAGACGATGGTTTTCCCTGTATTGTTTTTTCCCTCATGAAAAGGTTCCCTGATCCAAATAAAATCATGGTCACTGGTATCATGCCAATCTTTTTTTGTTAAATCGACACCGGCATGTACAAAAATATACTTTTTCCACTCATAATACAAAGGACGCTCGATTAAAAAAGCAACTAATTCTGAGTAGCGGCTGCGAATCATCATCGCAATCTCGGTAGGAGAATATTCCTCCGTGGCGCCTTTATGCAGCAGACTTTCCATCGTTTCTTTGCCACCATTTCGAAGATACGCTTGAAACCAATCTTCTGGGTGAACCAAAAATTGCAAAAAATATTCTTCGTGATTCCCCCGCAAATAAATGGCTCCATATTTTTCAACCAGTTCTTTCCCTAATAAGAAGCACTCCTTAGAATGAGGTCCTCGGTCGTTCAAATCCCCAATCAGCACCAACTGATGCAATGTCGGGTCAAAATTTGCCACTTCTTTAACAAATAAATCATATTCTCCATGAATATCGCTGATGGCAAACACGTAAGGTTTCATCTTCATCGCTTCTTTCTTTTTCTTTAGTATAACAAATTCGCAAAAATAGTAAAAAAATTACCCATTTTTAGTTTTATCGGTTCTTAACAAAAAGTAAAAATCATTGCGGAACATTCTCTTTCCTTGATAAACAGGTATACTAAAAGAAGAATGGAAGCGAGGAATTGCGTGAATCGACTAAAACAGACATTCCAACGTGTGACAAAAGAATTAAAAGAAGCCGTAGCGACTGGTGCGATTGCAACGGACCAAGCAGGATTTTCTAAAAAATGAAAAAGGACCCGTTCCTTGTGAACAGCTCCTTTTTCATTTTTTAGTTTAGTTCACTGACAGCATAATAATTTTCATCATTGTCAGCAAAGTTAAAGACTAATCGTTCTTCGAGTTGAACCATTTCGCCTACTGTGACACCTAATCCCTGCATTTTTTTATACAATGAAAGAACGTCTTTGGCAAAAAACATAATTGACGGTGTGTTGGAAGCAACTTCCGGTGAATGCTGCATAATGAATTCTCGATCATACAACACAAACCGCGCTTGCGCATTTTCAGAAGAGGCAATTTCAACTACTGCTGTTCCATCAACTTCTTGGCGATCAACAACAACAAAATCCAAGGCTTCCCAAAATTTTACCGAAGCATCGACATCTGTTACATACAGCATAATCTGCATTTCTGTACTAAACATTTTTCTTTCCCCCTACTGTTCCGTTTCAGGTTCTGATTTAAAATTCAATTTGATACCCGGTTCATCCGTTGTAATCTCCGTTACTTCGTAGGTCAAGCGCTTCACGATATCAAACAAAGGAGCGACCAATTCATCGATTTCTGCTTTTGTGACATCTTCTTGTGCTTTGATTTGACGGTTGATCACATGATTGATTTGACTTACTCTTCCTGCAAGAATAAAGGCATCAAACACAAGACGAAATTCCAATCTTGCACCCAAAATACTGTTGGTCTTAGGATAATTCGGTTCACTTGCTTCCAATGGGGCAAAGCCCACCTTTAATTCAGTTTGATATTCTTTGTCAGGAACACGTTGATCATAATGATACGCTTCCACGACAGGTTTTTGTCTTTGGATTTCCAAACGATTCACTCTCCTTCAAAAAAATTATAGCATATTCTGCAGTCCACGTGTCTTTTTCCGCTAAAAAGTTAGTCAGCCAAAGATTCCAAATAATCCAAGGCATCCTGAACATTTTTCACTGGAACGATTTTCATTTTTGTCTTCAGTTTTTTAGCCGCTGCTTTAGCTTCTTCATAGTTTGATTTTAGTTTTGGCTCATCTGATACATCATCATCCGGTGCAAAAAAGATTTCGGCACCGCTCTTGCTGGCACTGGCAACTTTTTTATCAATCCCACCAATACGACCAACTTCTCCTGTAGTGCTGATGGTGCCGGTTCCGGCGATTTCTTTTCCTTGTCGCAGATTTTTATCTGTCAATTGTTCATAAATTTCCAAAGTGAACATTAAGCCAGCGGAAGGCCCTCCGATATTGTCTAAATCAAAGTTGATTTTTTCCTGACTGGAAACTTCGGTATGATCTGTCAACGTGATACCAATTCCTGGTTTACCAGTCGTGGGTAACTTCATCAGTTTTCCTTCTGCTGTTTTTTCTTTGCCATCCTGCAAATAGGTAACCTGCATTTTTTGTCCGATTTTTTGATTTTGAACATATTTCATAAATTCTTCACTGCTTTTAAACGACTGACCATCCGCTGCCGTAACCGTATCACCGATTCCAATTTTTCCGTAAAAATCGGAATTTTTTTCGACACCCAATACATAAACACCTTTATAGCTCATCGTATAGTCTTTGTCTGCTAATTTTAAAGCCTGTTCGATTGCAGTATTTTGTGAGGATTCCATATAAAAAGCTTGAATTCGATTGTACTCATCATCTGTGGCTCCCCCAAGCAATTCCTTTTCACTGACCAAATCTTCAAAATCTGTAAGCTTGGCTTTAATCATCCGAAAAACTGTGGCTTGTCGAATTCCTACTGAGGTTAAGGAAAAGGAACCAGATGCCTCGTCTTCTTTACCATTGACAGTAATCAATTCCTTCAAATCAATCGTAGCTCCCGGCGCTTCCACATAATACGATGTAGGAATAATTGCACAGGCGGCAAGGATTAAGGCAGCCAACAACAGGAGGAGTCGTTTTAACGATACTTTATTTTTCACTAGAATCACGCTTCTTTACAATTTCTTGGTATACATTTGGTGGAAAATATTTTTGAACATCGCCACCAAAATGCAAAACCTCTTTTAAAAGACTGGAGCTAACGTGACTGTATTCCGGACTGGCCAATAAAAAGACCGTTTCGATTTCTGGTGCAAGATGGTGGTTCATCATCTGAATATCTTTTTCATATTCGTAATCTTTCACACTTCGAACCCCACGCAATAAAAAGTTGGCCCCTAATTTTTTTGCCGTCACAACTGTCAATTCTGTTTCCTGAGCAATGACTCGAACATTTTCTAAGTGAGCAACGCTTTTTTCAATCAGTCGTTTTCGTTCCTCTGATGTAAAAAAACTTTTTTTATTCGTGTTGACAAAAATGCCGATGATCAGTTCATCAAAAAGTTTGGCGCCCCGTTCAATGGTTTCTAAATGACCATTAGTAAACGGATCAAAACTT
The DNA here is from genome assembly GCF_009933265.1 of Enterococcus sp. JM9B. NCBI lineage: Bacteria > Bacillati > Bacillota > Bacilli > Lactobacillales > Enterococcaceae > Enterococcus > Enterococcus sp. JM9B. The sequence continues at coordinate 57,627 of NZ_MAEK01000003.1, forward strand.
CCGGGAAATAATGCAATTTTCTTCATTTTAGACCTCTTCTCGATAAATCGTGATTTCAGTGATGCCATAGGTTTGGCGGCGAACGGCGGATAAGCGGCCGATTTGCTCTGGTAAAGAAACCTCTTTTGCTGTTTCGCAAACGATTCTGGCATTTTTTTTCAATAGCCCACCTGCCAGTAGTCCTTCAATGTCTTTGATGATTTCTTGTTTGGCATACGGCGGATCAAGAAAGACCAAATCAAACGTCTGTCCTTGTTTTTGCAGCTCATTGATAGCTGCTTTTGCCTCCATTTTTAAGGTATAAAATTTTTCTTCCTGTTTCGTCAAAGCAATATTTTCTTTGATGACCTTCATCGCAGAAAAGCTGCGATCCACACAGACTGCCTGTTCCATCCCACGAGAAATGGCTTCAATTGCCAAACCGCCGCTTCCTGCAAACAAATCCAAACAGTTTCCCCCATCAAAATATGGACCAATCATATTGAAAATCGATTCTTTGATTTTATCAGTCGTTGGCCGCGTATTGGCTCCTTCCAAACTTTTCAGCCGGCGACCGCGAAATTCTCCTGAAATTACACGCATCTGCTTTCCTCCAGTAAAAACTTTTCTTCAATTATACACAAAAAAGGTTGGCTTCCAAACCAATGGACCCCAACCCGTTTTCTATCAAACATTTTCAGCCAAGCGGATTTTTGTATTGATTTCTTCGTCATAATCCTCTGCTTGGTAAGCAGCCCTTGTTCCAATTTTGTCAGCAAAATTCATTTCAATATCTGGACGATAGGAAGGCTCAACTGAACGGACAAAGTGTAATCGTTCGATTTTTTCTTTCATTTCTCCAAAGTTTTCTTCATTGAGATAAATCACGACATATTTCATTTTACGGGAGACATAATGCACAAATCCCAGTCTTTTTAAATTTTTTAATTGTCGCAAACTGTAAACCCAAACCACCAATCCTCGTCGTTTGATCAATTCAAAGTTTGCTGTTGTATCAACTTGCATGACAACTTCCTCCACAACCGGAGTGTCCGCCCGTTTCAAAAAACGGATTTCCGGCATCAACTTTTATTTCATCAGAAATCGTTTGCGCAATCGTCAAACCGATTTCATCTAACAGTTCTTGCAAATCAGTTTCTGCCAAACGAAAATCTGCCACCGTTTCATTTAAATCCAGTGCTCGTTTTGCTTTACGTACCGATCTCTGTTTTTCCCGATAATCAGGTGCAAAATTTCCATAAGAAGCAATTTGCTCAAACTGATTTTTTTTTGCCTCAAAGACTGATTTTAACTGCATAGCAGCAGAGTCATTATAAAGGTTTTCTCGTTTCTGCCGATAAGTCGCAAAAACCGCAGAAGATTTCACCATATCCAGTACTGCTGTCAGCTGATCTTCTATTTTGAAAAAGTGATCATCATAAATCATTGTTCTTCACTTTCCTCTACCTTGGTTTCTCGTTCCTGTAATAAGACTACCATATTTTCTTTTGAAATGGCAACGGCTATTCCTTCAGAATCATCACGGAAAAATTTGGTATGTAAATATGGATCACTATAATAGGTCAATAACTGAAAGGTTGGATCATACACGGGAAATTCCATAACCCCTTGCGCTTTTTCGATTTTATGTTCTTGCAGTATTTTGCCCCACTCCTCTGAACTCAAAAAGAAGGGTTGGAGATTTCTTTTTTCTTTTACATCCTCAAAAATTGCCAATCGTTCCTCATTAAGAAATTCCTGTGGCGTTTCTAAAAAGTCTTTTAAAAGTTTTTCTGAAGACTGTTGCAAGTCAAAATCTGACTGATACTCCGGCAGTTGATCCATTCCTCGTAAAAGATTCAACAGCACGAAGGAATTTTCTGATTTTGCGTGATCGATTGGTGCCCAATCATCTGCTTCTTCCACGAAACTCGGCAGATTTCCATCAACGACTTGATAAGGAGCAAGCTTTAACAACGTTTCTTCATCGACAAAAGCGGCTGCAAATAATTTGCTATTTGCCTGATCAAAAAATAAAACTGCGAAACTGCCGTTATCAAAAGCAATTAATGGGCGATAATTCATATCCTCTTCCATCAGTTCCAAAGAAATCGATTCTTTTTGATACTCCAATAAAAAATTAGGGTAAATCATTGTTAATTGAGAAAGCTCACTCATGGTCATCCCCATAGCAAAAGGTTCTAGATTTTTTGCCGCTGTACCGGTGGTTTTGACCATCGTGATTTTTCCGTTTTTGCTGTTTACTTCAAGATATTCTTCCTCCAGCGTCGGATAGAGACTGACTGTTTCCCCATACCCCGAAGAATAGGATTTGATAGGTGTACCAAATTGTTGGTTGAAGGCTTTCACCGTCATGCCAATCGACGTTGCATATCCCTGTGCTTTAATGGGTTCATAATTCATAGTGGTCGGAATCCCGTCCACTGAAGTCGTCACCGATTGTCGAGGTTTTGACGGACTTTGGGGAAAGAAAACAGGCTGCAGATAAACAACCGATAAAGCCAGCAGAAACAACCCGATAAATAATCCCCCTCGCTTCACGCCAAAACCTCCTTCTCGTTATTTTTCTTTAACTTCAATCAGCAAATCATCGGTGGTGATTGCTTCGCCTTCTGTCACATAAATATGTTCTACCACACCATCAAAACGTGCTTCAATCGCTGTCTCCATCTTCATTGCCTCAGTGACCATCAGGGTATCTCCTCGTTCCACACGGTCCCCTTTTTTCACTAGAACACTTAAAACAGAGCCCGGCATAGTAGCGCCAATCTGCTCTTTATTCGTTGGTTCTGCTTTTCGCTTGGTTTGAACCGAGCTGATGATGGAATTATCTTTGATTACGATTTCGCGCCGTTGCCCATTTAAATTGAAAAACAATACTCGATTTCCTTCGATATCTGGTTCACCGATTTCGTCCAGTCGAATAATCAGGATTTTTCCCTTTTCTATTTCGACATTGATTGTTTCCCCTAAGCGCATTCCTTGGAAAAAGGTCGGTGTATCTAAAACTGTCACATCGGCAAATTGCTCGTTTGCTTTTTGATAATCAAGAAAAACTTGAGGATACATCAAATAGCTGAGCACTTCTCGCTGGTTAGGTTCATAATTGATTTTTTCTGTTAATTCGGCTTTTACCTTTTCAAAATTCACTGGTGCTGCCAAAGCTCCCGGACGTTCTTGAAATGCAGGGCGGCCTTTTAATATCGCTTTTTGTAGTTTTTTAGGGAAGCCTCCAACTGGTTGCCCCAGCTCACCTTGGAAGAAAGTCACCACGGATTCTGGGAAATTCAAATCTGTCCGCTCGTAAATATCATCTTCTGATAACTGGTTTTGTACCATGAACAATGCCATATCTCCAACAACTTTTGAAGATGGAGTAACTTTAATGATATCACCAAACATCAGATTGACTTTTTGATACATTTTTTTGATTTCATCCCATTTTTCGCCTAAGCCGACCGCTTTTGCCTGTTGTTGCAAATTCGAATACTGTCCACCGGGCATTTCATGGAGATAAACTTCTGTTTGTGGTGCATTCAACCCATTTTCAAAGGGTTTATAAAACATCCGCACATCTTCCCAGTAATGATTGATCTCTTGTGTATTTGCCACATCAATTTTTGGCTGACGAACATTTTGATCCAGCGCATAATACAAACTGCTCATACTTGGCTGGCTCGTTGATCCACTCATGGCACTCATGGCAACATCGACGATATCCACGCCGGCTTGTGTAGCGGCTGAATAGGTGATAATCCCATTTCCACTAGTATCATGGGTATGAAGATGGATAGGAATATCCACCGTTGCTTTCAGCTCACTGATTAAGCGATATGCAGCTTTAGGTTTCAATAATCCCGCCATATCTTTGATGGCAATTATATGAGCCCCAAGATTTTCCAGTTCTTTTGCCATATCTTTATAATATTGAACCGAATACTTTGCTCGGCTAGGATCGTTGATGTCCCCAGTATAACAAATTGTTGCTTCCGCAATTTTGCCAGTGTCACGAACTGCTTGAATACTTTTTTCCATTTGAGGAATCCAATTCAAGCTGTCAAAAATCCGAAAGACATCGATGCCTTGCTGTGCAGCTTCTTTGATAAATTCAACAAGAACGTTATCTGGATAGTTGGAATACCCTACCGCGTTTGATCCACGAAAGAGCATCTGTAACAGAGTATTCGGCATCAATTGACGAATTTTCTTCAATCGTTTCCAAGGGTCTTCATTTAAAAAGCGATACGCAACATCAAAGGTGGCTCCGCCCCACATCTCTGCAGAAAAAAGTTGTGGCAAAGCCTGCTCTGTCGCCGCAGCAATTTTTTCAAAATCATGCGTCCGTACTCGCGTTGCCAATAAACTTTGGTGGGCATCCCTGAAAGTTGTATCGGTTAAAAGTAATTCTTTTTTCGCCGTTACCCAGTTTGAAACTGCTTCTGCTCCGTCACGATCTAGAATTGTTTTTGCCGTTTCATGGAATCCTGTCACGATTTTCTTCGGCAACCGAGGTTCCGCAAAGAAATGTTTCGTGGTTTTCTCGATTCCCGGGAAACCATTAATCGTAATTTCACCAATATATTTCATGGTTTTATTGCCGCGGTCCCGAAGTCTTGGAAATTCAAATAACTGGGGTGTGCTGTCAATAAAGGTAGTTTTGGCATTTCCTGTTTGAAAAACAGAATGATTGATCACATTTTGCATAAAGGGAATATTGGTTTTGACTCCCCGAATCCGAAATTCCCGTAAACATCTTTGCATTTTTTGAATCGCCTGCTCAAAGGTTGCCCCATGAGTACACACCTTAACCAATAACGAGTCAAAATAAGGGGTAACTACCGCTCCCGCATAAGCATTTCCTACATCCAAACGAACACCAAAGCCGCCGGGTGAACGATAAGTATCGATTTTTCCCGTATCTGGCATAAACTGATTCAATGGGTCTTCTGTCGTAATCCGACATTGGATTGCCGCACCTGTGAATCGTAAATCTTTTTGTTCAGGAATTCCGATCTCTTTGTGAAGATCTTTTCCTTGAGCAATTAAAATCTGTGACGTAACAATATCAACATCAGTGATCAACTCTGTAATCGTATGCTCCACCTGAACCCGAGGATTGACTTCAATAAAATAAAATTGATCCCCTTCCACAAGAAATTCAACAGTGCCTGCATTGATATAACCGACATGCTTCATTAATTTTACTGCCGCTTGACAGATTTTTTCCCGTTGGTCTGCATTTAAGGAAACACATGGTGCAACTTCTACGACTTTTTGGTGTCGTCGCTGAACAGAGCAGTCCCGCTCAAATAAATGAACCACATTGCCATGGGTGTCTCCTAAAATCTGGACTTCAATATGTTTCGGATCTTGAACATACTTTTCAACATAAACTTCATCACTGCCAAATGCAGCTTTTGCTTCGCTTTTTGCTCGATCATAGCCATCACGAGCTTCTTTATCATCCCGTGCAACCCGCATGCCACGACCACCGCCGCCTAGTGCCGCTTTAATCATGATTGGATACCCATGAGTATTTCCAAAGGCCAATACTTCTTCAATGGAAGTAACCGGCCCCTCTGAACCGGGAATTGATTGGATACCTGCCGCAACGGCCGCTTCTTTGGCTTTGATTTTATCGCCGAAAATATCTAAATGATGGGTGGATGGTCCAATAAAAATAATGCCTTCTTGTTCACAGCGTTGGGCAAATTCCAGATTTTCTGAAAGAAAACCGTATCCGGGATGAATCGCCTCTGCTCCAGACTCTTTTGCGATACGCAAAATATCTTCAATATCCAGATAAGCATCAATCGGTTTTTTTCCTTTACCTACTAGATAAGCCTCATCTGCTTTAAAACGATGGACAGAATACTCATCTTCTGCCGCATAGATACCTACTGTTTGAATATGCAGTTCCGAGCAAGCTCGAAACACTCGAATGGCGATTTCGCCTCTGTTCGCAACAAGAATCTTTTTCATTAAACCACTCCTCAAGCATTTTTAGTTTGCCAAATCTAAACCATATTTTTTTCGTTTTTCTTCTGCACTAATGTTCAAAACAAATCCGATACAGATGGAAAGCATTAATAAACTTGAACCGCCTTGGCTCAGAAAAGGAAAAGTGATACCGGTTAAAGGAATCAAACCAGAGATTCCTCCCAAATTAACGAAAGTCTGAATCATAAACAGTGCACCAATACCGATACACATCATAGAATTAAAAGGATCAGAGGAACGAATTCCTACAAGAATGATCCGGGCAATCATATAAAACAATAATGCCAACACCAAAAGCGCGACAATTAACCCTAATTCTTCAATAACAATGGAAAAAATATAATCCGTATGGGCAAATTTCAAGAAACCTTTTTTCTGGATACTGTTTCCTAACCCGCGACCAAACAATCCGCCATTATAAATAGCGTAGTAACCGTTGACCATTTGATGACCTTTATTGAATTCATCAGCAAAAGGATTTTGAAAAGTTGCAAATCGACTATACACATGGGCGGGTAAAAACTTGCCATGGGTAAGGTTGATAACCTCAATAATTCCTATACTACCAAGAATTCCTGCGATTCCTAAAATCCATGTATAAATATAATTGATCCCGCTGGCAAAAAGAACCGTAAGAACGATCAATGCAATAATCGTAGCATTCCCAAAATCGGGCATCAACGCAATAATAATCAATGCAATAGCGATAGGAAACAAGGGTCTGCGTACCGTCTCAAAAAATGTTTTCCCTTGGATTGCCGATTGTCGATTGGATAATTTCAACGAAAGATACCAAATAGAAACGATTTTCATATATTCAGCCGGCTGAATCGAAAAGCCGCCTACTTGTAACCAACCTTTTGCTCCATTACTTTCTTCTCCGATAACGAGTACTAATAATAGTAAAGCGATGATTGTAATCATCGCCATCCAGGCAAACCCTTTTGTGCGAAAGACATCGGTTTTCATTTTATAGATCACCATGATTACCGCAAGACTCAAAACCCAGAATACCGCTTGGTTGATTACCGAAGACATGGTATTTTGATTGGTCTCCAGTAATACATATGAAGTCGAACTATACACCATCACCAAGCCTAAAATACATAAAATAAGATATGGAATCAAAATTCCATAATCTAAAAGATGACGTTTTTTTATTTGCTTTGGCAAGTGTTAAACCTCCTTGCCGGATTCACTGTTTTTTGCTTGTTTTTCATACACTTCGCTGTATAAAATATTTAAATCCCGTTCAACATCACTTAATAATTGATGCCCCGCTTCTTTAGAAACAATCCCTAAACGAATTGCGTAAGCAACTTGACGAGAAAGACCATACATCTGCGTGTCGACAACTTCTTCAAAGGCTTTGCATTGAGAAATACACAAACTATTTTTTTGATCACGAATTAACCGTTTGATACGGTCGGCATCTTGTTTTAAAACATCTAGAGCAAACTCTGGAGAAATAGATTCCATTTTGCACCGAACCCCCTCTTTTGTTTCATCATTATAGCATATCTACAAAATATTTTGGATAGCTGGAAAGAAAGCTTTACTAGATTTTTCTGTAAATTCACGAAAAAGCCGAACGATTTTTCTAATTTATCGATTTTCAACTTTTTAATCACCCTCCGCCGTGAAACATCAATAGAATATGAAACATTCAAACAGAATATTTCTGCCTTATTAAAATCTTTTAAAAGTTTTTTCCATTAGAATCACGGTTTCTCATTCAAAAACCTATGAAGTTTTCCACAAAAAAACGTCGAAATGATTTCTCATCTCGACGTTTCTAACCATTCTATAAATCACTTACCATTTTTTTCTTTTTCGACGCTTTTTCCCGTTCGTTTTTGTTTAGGATTTGTTTCCGTAAACGAATACTTTCAGGAGTCACTTCACAGTATTCATCGTCATTCAAGAATTCCAATGATTCTTCTAATGTCAAAATCCGTGGTTTCTTGATTACAGAAGTTTGGTCCTTATTTGCTGAACGAACGTTGGTCATTTGCTTCGCTTTTGTAATATTGACAGTTAAGTCATTATCCCGAGAATTTTCGCCAACGATCATTCCTTCATAAACTTCCGTACCTGGTTCAACAAAAACGGTTCCCCGTTCTTCCGTACTCATGATGGAATACATTGTTGCTTTTCCTGTATCAATAGATACCAAGGCACCTTGGCGACGTCCGCCAATTTGTCCTTGCAACATTGGAAGGTACTGATCAAAGGTGTGGTGCATGATTCCATAACCACGAGTCATTGAAAGAAATTCTGTCGTATAACCAATCAATCCACGAGCTGGTGCCAAGAAAATCAACCGTACTTGTCCATTTCCTGTATGGATCATATCTTGCATTTCAGCTTTACGCATCCCAAGAGATTCAATAACTGATCCCATGTATTCTTCCGGTGTATCGATTTGTACTCGTTCAAAAGGTTCACATTTCACACCGTCAACTTCTCGTTCAATAACTTCTGGGCGAGAAACTTGCAGTTCATAACCTTCACGACGCATATTTTCGATCAAGATCGACAAATGCAATTCACCACGACCAGAAACAATCCATGCATCCGGAGCAATTGCTTCTACTCGCAAAGAAACATCTGTTTGCAGCTGAGCCATCAAACGTTCTTCAATTTTACGAGCTGTTACGAATTTACCTTCACGACCAGCAAAAGGTGAATTGTTTACTAAGAAGGTCATTTGTAGGGTTGGTTCATCAATATGCAGAATTGGTAATGCTTCTTGATGATCGACTGGTGTCACTGTTTCACCAACAAAAATATCTTCCATACCTGAAACGGCAATCAAATCCCCAGCTTTTGCTTCTTGAATTTCTAAGCGTTTCAAGCCAAAGAAACCAAACAATTTTGTTACTCGGAATTTTTTCACTTCGCCATCCAATTTCATCAAAGCTACTTGGTCCCCAACACGGATTGTTCCACGGAATACACGACCAATACCGATACGTCCAACGTAGTCATTGTAATCCAATAATGAAACTTGGAATTGCAAAGGTTCTTCACTATTGTCTACCGGTGCCGGAATGTGTTCGATGATTGTATCAAAAACAGGCTCCATTGTGTGTTCTTGCGCTTCAGGATCATCAGAAAGACTTGATGTTCCATTAATTGCTGATGCATAAATCACTGGAAACTCTAATTGTTCATCATCTGCACCTAATTCGATAAATAGTTCTAACACTTCGTCAACTACATGTTCAGGACGTGCAGAAGGTTTATCAATTTTATTTACAACCACGATTGGTATTAAATGTTGTTCCAATGCTTTTTTCAACACAAAACGAGTTTGTGGCATCGTTCCTTCATACGCATCAACGACAAGAACTACCCCATCAACCATTTTCATGATCCGTTCAACTTCACCACCGAAGTCCGCATGTCCAGGTGTATCCATGATGTTGATTTTTGTTCCTTTATATTCAACCGCTGTATTTTTTGCTAAAATCGTAATTCCACGTTCTTTTTCAATCGCATTGGAGTCCATTGCCCGTTCTTGTAATTGGGTATGACTATCTAAGGTATCTGATTGTTTTAGCAATTCATCTACTAGCGTTGTTTTCCCGTGGTCAACGTGGGCAATAATGGCAACGTTGCGAATATCTGTTCTTAATTTCAATGTAATTTCTCCTTCTTTGTTCTCCTCAATAGCACTCGACGGCTAATTATAACAGAATATCTTTCTGAAATATAGTGAAAAGTTTTCATTTTTTTGAAAAAACGGTTGTCATCATGCTATTTTTGCTTGTGAAACTATGCCTCTTGAATAATTGCCCGCATTTCTTCATATGCTGCCGGAGTTCCCGCCAGAAAAAGTTCTCGACCATCCAGCTTTAGAGGTTCCCCATCAATGGCAGAAAATTTCATTCCTAATGCTTCCAGCAGGACATCTCCCGGTGCATAATCCCAAGGTGCTAAATTAGAAATATAGCCATTGCGACGGCCTAAAGCGATACCGATCAATTCTTTACCGGCACAACCAGACATCCTCACTCCCATAGCAATGTCGCCGATTTTTTGACAATTAAATGCATTTTGCTTATACAAGTTGGTATTCATCCCAACCATTCCTTCATTTAATGCTAAATTTTTTGGTGGTGTGATTTTACGGTCATTACAAAAAACGCCGATTTCCTTACCGCCCCAAAGAAATTCATCCTTCATGACATTATAAACAAAACCAAAACGTCCGATGCCCTGTTCATAGACTGCTACCATGATACAAAAATTTTCTTGTTCCAAGACAAAGTTCATGGTTCCATCAATCGGATCAATAATAAATACGCGGCCTTGCAAATCCGTTAATTTATCGCGACCATTTTCTTCTCCTAAAATTTTCGCCTCCGGATCAAAGGCTAAAATTTTGGCTGTCAAAAAGTCTTGTGTTGCTTTATCAAGATTTGTCACGAGATCTTTACGACTTGACTTGGTCTCCACCTGCAAAACTGTCTCATTCAAATTTTCTTTGATCGTTTCTCCAGCTTGGTAAATCCAGCTTTTAATCTGGTCAATCATTTCATCCATCACAAATTCAACCTTTCATTCTTAATTGTCCATTGGGTTCTTTTTTCGCCTCTTGGAGAGTATGATAAAGCGAGTAGCCCGAAAGCTTCTCAAACTCGCGTCCCAATTTCCGTTCTTCTCCCAGACTTTTGACGACGGTCTTAAATTTTTGATAGCTTTGGAGAAAAACTTCTGCTTTGAGCCCTTTTTCATTGGCGCGCTCCAGTTTTTCCCACATATCCATCACGATCACCATTTCTTCTGTTGACCAATCAAGATCAAGGGGATATTGATATTCCCGCATCTTTTCTCACCTCAAACATTCAATTCTTAGTGTAGCATAAAGTCTGACGAAAAATATAGAAAAAGAGCAGGTTTTCACCTGCTCCTAATCCTTTATTAAAATTTAGGTTAGATATGGATTGGCATACCTAAAGCAAGTTCTGAAGCATCCATCACGATTTCACCTAAAGATGGGTGTGGATGGATCGTCAATGCGATATCTTCGGCATTCATGCCAGATTCAATTGCTAACGCTAATTCAGAGACCATGTCACTTGCACCGACACCAGCAAGCTGTGCACCGATTAAGACATTGTCATCAACCGTCGTTACCAAACGAATGAATCCTTCAGTTTTTCCTAGAGATAATGCACGACCATTACCAGAGAATGGGAATTTGAAGGCTTTCGCATTCAACCCGGCCTCTTTTGCTTCTGCAATCGTCATCCCAACAGAAGCTAATTCAGGATCAGTAAAAGCAACAGCTGGCATTGCTTTGTAATCTACAGCAACTTTTTTACCTGAAATTGCTTCTGCAGCAATTTTTGCTTCATAGCTGGCTTTGTGAGCCAAGGCAGCACCGGGAACAATATCACCGATTGCAAAGATATTCGAAACATTCGTCCGACCTTGTTTGTCTACTGGGATCAGACCACGTTCACCAATTTCAACGCCTGCTTGTTCCAAACCAAGATCATTTGTATTTGGACGACGCCCAACAGTAACCATGACATAATCAGCAGTGACAGATTCTTGTTTGCCATCTACTTCATAGTTAACGGTCACACTGTCACCATTGTCGATTGCTTCCTTCGCCATTGCTTTAGTAATGACTTTCATGCCCTTTTTCTTGAATTCTTCTTCAACGATTTTAACCATATCTTTTTCATAGGTTGGCAAAATTTGAGCTGTACCTTCAAGAATTGTTACTTCTGAACCAAGATTGGCATATGCGCCGCCTAATTCTGCACCGATTACACCGCCACCGATGATAACAAATTTCTTAGGAACTTCTTTTAATGCCAGACCGCCGGTAGAATCTAACACACGACCGCCAAATTTAAAGCCAGGAATTTCGATTGGACGAGAACCTGTTGCGACAATTGCATTGTTGAAAGAATACGTTTGTGCTGAATCTGGATGCATTACTCGCAACGTATGTTCATCAACAAAAAATGCTTCGCCTTCAAGAATTTCTACTTTATGTTTCTTCAATAGGAAGCCAACACCGCTGGTTAATTTGTTAACAACGCCATTTTGTTTCCATTCTTGTGTTTTAGCAAAATCCAACGTAACGTTTTCGCTAGTTACGCCAAACAATGATGAATCCAAAGATTCTTGGTAATGATGACCAGCAGAAATCAATGCTTTTGAAGGAATACAACCAACGTTTAAACAAACGCCGCCAATATATTCCCGTTCAATGATTGCCACTTTTTGTCCCATTTCAGCAGCACGGATGGCAGCTACATAGCCGCCAGGTCCCGCACCGATTACAACTGTATCTAATTCAATAGCAAAATCTCCAACTACCATTTGTTTATCATCCTTCCATCAACATTAATTCTGGGTTAGCCAATAGACGTTTAATGTTGTTCATTGCTTTTTGAGCTGTTGCGCCGTCAACGATTCGGTGATCGAAACTCAATGATAATTTCATTACACGACCGACAACGATTTCTCCTTCTGCATTGACGATTGGTTGTTGAGAAATAGTTCCCACGCCAAGGATCGCAACTTCAGGGTAGTTGATAACTGGAGTGAACCAGCCGCCGCCGACAGAACCAATATTACTGATTGTAACTGTTCCGTTGCGCATATCATCTGCTGCTAATTTACCATCATGAGCTAATTTTGCTTTATCATTGATTTCATCAGCAATCGCGAACATTCCTTTTTGATCCACGTTCTTAACATTTGGTACATACAAGCCATGATCTGTATCCGTTGCAATTCCAATGTTGAAATAATGTTTGTAAACAACTTCTTGGGATGCGTCATCAATAGATGCATTCAATACAGGGAATTTTTTGACTGTCGCTGTCAAAGCTTTTACAACATAAGGTAAGAAAGTTAATTTTGTGCCATTTTCTGCAGCAACTTCCTTGAATTTCTTACGATGATCCCATAATGCAGAAACTTCCACATCATCATGCAATGTAACATGAGGTGCTGTGTGCTTGCTTGTAACCATTGCTTTTGCGATAGCTTTCCGAGTCGGCGTCAATGCTTCGCGTGTTTCCAAATCACTTAGATTTGAAGTAAATGCCTTTGGTTTTGCCGCAGGAGCTGCCGCTGGTTGTGCAGAAGCTGAAACGCTTTGTGCTGGTGCGGCTGCTGGAGCTTTTCCACCGCCGGACAAGAATTGATCAACATCTTCTTTAGTTACACGTCCGCCTTTTCCTGATGCTGTTACTTGAGAAATATCAACATCTTTTTCACGGGCATATTGACGAACAGAAGGCATTGCCAATACACGTTTGTTTGGATCCGCTGCTTCAACCACGGTAGCATTAGTTGCTGCTGGAGCTGCTACTTTTTCTTCGCTTGCTGGTGCGGCCGCAGCAGGAGCATTATTGTGTCCCGGTGCATCGATTTCAACAAGGACATCGCCTACGTTTGCAACGGTGCCTTCTGGAACAACAATATTTTTCACTGTGCCTGTAACAGGAGAAGGAATTTCTTCTACTGATTTATCATTTTGTACTTCTAATAATGTGTCATCTTCGTTGATGGTATCACCGGCTTTAACGAACCATTTTACGATTTCGCCTTCTGCGATTCCTTCACCGATATCAGGCAATTTAAATTGATAGACGCCACCGGAAGTACTTTCTGTTGGCACTGCTGCTGGTTGTGCAGGTGTTTGTTCTTGTGCAGCTACACCGGCATCTCCTTCATTGTCTTCATGACCAGGTGCATCGATTTCAACAAGAACATCCCCTACATTTGCAACGGTACCTTCTGGAACGACGATATTTTTTACTGTACCTGTGACAGGAGAAGGGATTTCTTCTACTGATTTATCATTTTGTACTTCTAATAATGTGTCATCTTCATTGATGGTATCGCCTGGTTTTACAAACCATTTTACGATTTCACCTTCTGCAATTCCTTCACCAATGTCTGGTAATTTAAATTGAAAAGCCATTTTACTTTCTTCCCTTCTGAGTTAATTAGCGTTGATTAAAAATTCACGATTTCTTTCACTTTTGCTTCAATATCTGACGCATTTGGTAACCAGATATTTTCAGCTTGACCAAATGGGAAGACCGTATCTGGTGCAGAAACCCGACCAATCGGTGCTTGAAGTGACAATACTGCCCGTTCAGAAATTTCTGATACTACTTGGGCACCAACGCCGGCTTGTTTTTGTGCTTCTTGAACAACAACCACACGACCGGTTTTTTCAACGGATTTGATAATCGTTTCAACGTCTAAAGGTGCAACTGTACGCAAATCGATAATCTCCACATTGATATTTTCTTTTGCTAAATTGTCGGCAGCTTTGATTGCTTCACGAACCATTGCGCCATAAGTAATGATTGAAACATCGGAGCCTTCACGAGTTACTGCTGCTTTATCCAAAGGTACTTCATAAGCTTCATCTGGCACTTCTTCCCGGAAGGAACGATATAGTTTCATGTGTTCCAAAAAGACAACAGGATCATTGCTGCGAATGGATGCAATCAATAGTCCTTTTGCATCGTAAGGATTTGATGGAATAACCACCCGAATACCTGGTGATTGAGCAATCAAGCCTTCTAAGTTATCTGAGTGCAACTCAGGGGTATGCACGCCACCACCAAATGGTGAACGGATTGTGATTGGCAAGTTGCGTGTTGCACCCATACGATAGCGGGTACGAGCCATTTGTCCTACGATTTCATCCATTACTTCAAAAACAAACCCAAAGAATTGGATTTCAGGTACTGGACGATAGCCTTCTAATGCTAAACCAAAGGCTAATCCGCCGATACCAGATTCAGCCAACGGTGTATCAAATACGCGTTCTTCGCCGAATTTAGCTTGCAGACCTTCCGTCGCCCGGAAAACACCGCCGTTTTTCCCAACGTCTTCACCAAATACTAAAACATTTTCGTCTTTCTCTATTTCAAGAGCTAAGGCATCAGTAATTGCTTGAATCATTGTTTTTTGCGCCATGACTATTTCGACTCCTTCGCTTCATAGATTGCAATTTGTTCTTTGATATTTTGTGGTTGTACTTCAAACATACTCTTCAAGAAATCTGAAACTTTTTGTTTTGGTACGCGATCGGCTTCTGCAATCGCTGCTTTGATTTCTTCTTTTGTTTGTTCAATTACTTGTTCTTCTTTTTCTTCAGACCATAATCCTTTGTCTGTCAAATATTTACGCATCCGGATCAATGGATCTTTTTGTTGCCATTCGCCATCTAATTCTTTCGAACGGTAACGGGTTGGGTCATCCCCTGACAATGTATGCGGACCATAACGGTAAGTCAATGTTTCAATTAAAACAGGTCCATTTCCGTTAGCTGCCCATTCACGAGCGGCTTTTGATACAGTATAAACAGCTAATGCGTCCATCCCATCAACTTGGATACCTGGGATACCAGCGGCTACTGCTTTTTGTGCCAAAGTTTTTGCTGCAGTTTGTTTTTCACGAGGGGTTGAAATAGCAAACCCGTTGTTTTGGATGAAGAATACTGCATTTGCATGATAAGCGCCAGCGAAGTTGATTGCTTCATAGAAATCACCTTGGGAAGAACCGCCATCACCAGTATAGACAAATGTAACATTTTTACTGCCACGTTTTTTCAATCCTAAAGCAACGCCGGCTGCTTGCACATATTGTGCGCCGATGATAATTTGTGGCGGCATTGCGTGGAGATCTTCTGGGTATAGGTTTCCGGCAGCGTGCCCTCTTGACCACAAGAAAGCTTCTTTTAATGGAAGTCCATGTTGTACAAGTTGAGGAACATCACGATACCCTGGGAATAGTCGATCTTCTTTTTCAAATGCGAAATGACTCGCTAATTGGCTGGCTTCTTGCCCGGCTGTCGGAGCATAAAAACCTAACCGTCCTTGTCTGTTGAGTGCTGTTGAGCGTTGGTCCAGTACACGTGACCAAACCATTTGAGTCATTAATTCTACTAGTTTTTCATCAGATAAATCAGGTACTAATGCCTCATCCACCACATTGCCGTCTTTGTCCAAAGCTTGGAATGTTGGAAAATCTGCATTGATTTTTTCTAACAAACTTTCGAAATCAATTTGTTTTTGATTCTTTGCCATCTTGTCACACTTTCCTCTCTTAGAAATTCTAGTCGGGTGAAACAGCCACATTAACTGTATCACTTTTTTTATCACTTACATTACTAAACTATCATTTCTCTGCTAGAAAGACAAGTAAAATGCAATCGTTTTAATTAAATAATTTTCAAAAAGCCCAAGTTTCATCAAAGTTTTAGTGAAACACATCACAATTACACAACCGTTTTCACTTTTGTTGCTGTATGAGAAATCATGAACAGAAATATTAATACAGTTTTTCAAGTTATATCATACAGTTTGTATTTTTTACGCAGATTCTAGTGAAAAATATTCGGGAAGTTTTCAAAATGATTTCTTTCACAAAAAAATCCTTCGCCAAAAGACGAAAGATTTTAAAAAAATGATTAAATCCAATTATTTGTTTTTTTGATATAGATTTTTTTAGCAATTTGGACCACCAGCAGGTAACTGAGAATAATTCCAACAAACCAAATCCAGTAACTTGCAGGAAGCAAAACGAAACCAAAAACATCTCGAAGGGGAGATAAGACGACAAGAGTTCCTAAGGCAATAGCTATCATACTTGCTGCCAACACTGGTAACGAGGCCATACTTTGAAAAAATGGAACTTTTCTAGTCCGCAGCATATGCACCACCAGTGTTTGACTGACTAGACCGACCATAAACCACCCAGTTTGGAAAAGGCTTTGTTCAGCAAGCGTGTTACCGCTAAAAATAAACCACATCACAACATACGTTAAAATATCAAAGATACTGCTGACCGGACCAATAAAAAGGGTAAATTGAAACAGGTTGCCAATCTCCCAGCGAACAGGCTTTTGCAGTTCTTCTTTATCCACGTTGTCCCAAGGAATCGTCAGTTGTGCCATATCGTAAATCAGATTTTGCACCAATAACTGAATCGATAGCATTGGGAGAAAAGGGAGAAAAGCACTGGCAACTAAAATTGAGAATACATTTCCAAAATTGGAACTGATTGTATTTTTGATGTATTTCATCATATTATTAAAAACTTTTCGACCTTCAATGACTCCTGTTTCCAAAACGTTTAAACTTTTTTCCAAAAGAATAATCGAACTGGCATCCTTCGTGATATCTGCCGCTGTATCTACAGATATTCCCACATCTGCTTTTCGTAGTGCAGGAGCATCATTGATTCCATCCCCCATAAAGCCTACGGTATGTCCTTTTTCTTGCAGACTGGCAATGATTCGTGATTTTTGCATAGGATTCAATTTAGCAAAAAGATTAGTATTTTCCACCAATTCAGCTAATTCTTTTTCGCTGATTTCTTCTATATCAGAGCCTAGTAAAATCCTGTTGACTTCGATCCCAACATCTTCGCAAACTTTTTTGGCAACGATAGGATTGTCGCCAGTCAGCACCTTGACGTTGACACCGTGTGCATGCAGAGATTGAATTGCTGATTTTGCTGATGCCTTGGCTGGATCAAGGAAGCCAACAAAACCGATTAAAATCATGTCTTGCTCATCTTCAATGGAATAGGTTGCAGCTGTATGAGCGTCCCGTTTGATTGCCACTGTCAGAACCCGCATACCTTTTTTATTCATTTGAATATTGACTTCCCGCATTTGTTTTCGCAGATCATCCGTCAGAGGAATTGTTTTGCCGTCAAGTTCTGCATATTGACAAATTTGCTCCATCTCTTCAACAGCACCCTTTGTTACCATGATTTGATGCCCATCTGCTTTGACCACGGCGGTCATTCGTCGCCGAGAAAAATCAAAGGGAATCTCATCAATTTTAATTACTTCATTAAAGGGCAATGTACGATCCGTCTCTTGATAATAGTTGATTACCGCGATATCCATCAAATTTTTCCAACCGGTTTGGTAATTGGAATTCAAGAAAGCCATATCCAATACTTGTTGATTTTCTTGACCTAACGGATTGAGATGTTCCACTAAGACCACCCGATCTTCGGTGATTGTTCCGGTTTTGTCTGTACATAAAACGTCCATGCTACCAAGATTTTGAATCGCTGGTAATTCTTTGACGATTACTTTTTTCTTTGAAAGCGCCAAGGCGCCCTTTGCTAAATTGCTGGTAACAATCATCGGCAACATTTCTGGCGTCAATCCTACAGCCACCGCAATTGCAAAAAAGAAAGCCGAGCTCCAATCACCTTTCGTAAAACCATTGATCAAAAAAACGACGGGAAATAATACAGCCACCATTCGCAATAACAGTTTACTGACCTGAGTCAGTCCTGTTTCAAAAGCAGTTTTTCCTCTTTTTTTGGTAGCATTTTTGGCAATATCACCGAAAAAGGTCATCTGACCGGTCTTTAAAATAATGGCTATTCCTTGCCCACTTAAGACATCCGTTCCCATAAAAACCAGGTCTTGCATGTCTAAAGCTGAAACATTTTGTTCTTTGTCAATGCCTGCCTCGACAAATTTTTCTACCGGCATAGATTCTCCTGTCAATGAAGATTGATTCACAAAAAGGTCTTTCGTCCAGACTAAAATCGCATCTGCTGGAATCATATCACCGGTCGCCAAAGTAACAATATCTCCCGGTACGACTTCATCCATCGGTATTTCCCGTTTGATTCCTTCTCGTGTGACGCCACAAGTATTTTCGATCATTTCCTTGAGGGCCAAACTAGCTTTTTGGGAGCGATATTCTTGAATAAAAGTGATTAATACGCTGGCTAAAATCATAATTCCCATAACAATCGCCGCTTCAAAATCACCGGTAGCAGCAGAAACAATCATCAATAACGCTAAAACTAAAACAAAGGGATCTTTAAAACCACCAAAGAATAATAACCATGCTGGAGTTGGTTTTTCTGCATCAATCCGATTGGGACCAAATTCAGCCAATCGTTTTTGAGCATCCTCTTCTGAAAGTCCATTCAGTGAAGTTCGCAAATTCATGAATAGCTCTCTTTCTGAAAGTAGAGCAAGTCTTTTTAATTCCAATTCTTTTGAGTCGTTTTTTTTGTTTAACATTTTCTTTCCTCCTGTTTGCTAGGAGTTTAAGAAACAGAACTCCTAGCACTGATTTTCATGACTGATATTCTTATCTGGGAACTGGGGTGATCCATAACCATCATCCTTTCATTTTGTCACTGGTCAAGCACTAGAATTTCTTTTATCTTTTCATCGAAAATATATGATTTTTCACAAATTCGACGACCAATTTTCCCTTCAAAAACGCAAAGAAAATCTGTATCACTGTACGAATTCAACAAAACACAAAAAAACGCGCGCTCAACAATGAACACGCGTAATACGAACGTTTTTGATCATCGTAGAGCTTTAGCACTATATAGCGTAGATCGTCATTATGACTATCAGCTGCATTATGGATGACCTTCACGATCTATCCCTGTTCAAACCAAACTAAGAATCTCTCGATCCTTTCGCGGCAGCAGCTTGTTTCTATATAGGAGCCTCACCTAACAATTATTTAATTACACTTCAACTATAAATCAGGATTATAAAATAGTCAATAAGTTGTTTATTTTATCTTGATTTTGACTATTTTAATTCGTTACAATAATAACGAGGTGATGGTTTGAATTTACGCAATTTATTGAAAAAAGAAGATAAGAGACGTTTGCTTTTGCTTGAATATCTTTACTTTAACAAAAAAGACGCAACCAACATGGACTTGCTGCAGGTGACAAAAAGTTCTCTTCCCATCTTGCGGGAAGACATCCAGCAGATCAATCAACAGATTCCGGAATTGAAGATTGAGCGAGTGCAAAGCGGCTATCGTTTAAGACATCTTCCAGGATTTGGTCTGGATTCGCTTTATAGTCGTTTGATTGGTCAAACCACCGAAATGCAGTTGTTGCATCTTTTGTTGCAAGAAAATTGCAAAGTACAGACGGAAGCCGCTGAACGATTATTTATCAGTACCACTTCCTGTAATCGCCTTTTAAAAAAATTAGCAGAAATTTTAGCAGAAAAAGAAGTGCGAATCGAAAGAAATCCTTTACGCTTGTGTGGAAATGAACCCTTCATCCGTTACTTGTTTACTAAATATTTCAAAGAGCATCGTAAAAATAATGTCACTTTTTTTCCAGAGACAGATCTGGATCAGCGTCTGAGTCAATGGATCGTTTCTTTTCTGAAAGAAAACCGACTGGATGAACAATATCTGCTCCATGAACAACTGGTCATTGCTGCTTCCGTAGCTATCCTCCGTTTGCAGAAGGGGCATTCGATGGTTGCTTGTTCTGCAGATAAATCCTTCATTCTATCAGAACCACAACTTCTGACAGAAATCCAACAGGAAGCACTTGGTAAAAATATCCCTTATTTTATTGAAGAAATTCTTTGGCCCTATTTTACCGACAGCTATTTCTTATCAACCAACCATTTTACCGCTGCAAAAAAAAATAATCCTTGGGTAGCAAAAGTCTATGGTTTTGCAGAATACTATTTACAAGAATTAGAACAACACTTTTCTCTTTCCCTTCCATCACAAAAAAGACAGCAGATCTTACAGCTTCTCTGTGATGAGAATTTGATTTATACAAAAAATGGCGATATCGTGACAATTTTGAGGAATGATCGGCACCATTTTATCGAGGACTACCAGCAAAATTATCCAAATGAATTGCAGCAACTTCACCAATTCATCGATCATTTCCGATTGAAATATCGCGTACGAATTACGTCTGATCAACGATACCATCAACTCTTTATCTTACTGACGGCTCTGCCGGATTTATTGGAAAAATTGATGCCGCCGTTACGTATCCTCGTCATGTCAGACATCGCACCTTTTCATGGACAATTTCTAAAAGAAAAAGCACATCAACTTTTAGACGGAAATTTAATTTTTTCAACTATTGAAAATATTTTTGATCATCACCATTTGATTCAGCAACAGTTACAGCAATTTGATTTGCTTCTCACTACCTTTGAGTTGCTCCATACTTTTCCAGAATTACCCGTGATAACCATTAAAGCTGCCCCGTCATTGGAAGACTTTCAGAAAATTCAACGTACCATCAATCACCTAATCCGAACTCGAGAACCCAGCTGAAGATGAAAAAAAATCCAAACGATCGCCAAATTCCAGCGTTTGGATTTTTTCTTATTTAAAATATTCTGCGATGGCAGCGGCAATTCGTTCACTTGCAAATCCGTCACCGTACGGGTTATTCGCCTGCGCCATTTGCTGATGGGCAGCGGAATCTTCCAATAATTTCTTCGTTTCCTGATAGACAATGGTCTCGTCAGTTCCTACTAATTTCAATGTTCCCGCCGCAATTCCTTCTGGACGTTCGGTCGTTTCTCGTAATACAAGAACTGGTACGCCCAAGGATGGCGCTTCTTCTTGTACCCCACCGGAATCAGTTAAAATCAGATAGCTCTTTGCTGCAAAATTATGAAAATCTACGACATCTAAAGGTTCAATCAACCGAACATTTTCAGCATTTCCCAAAATTTTTCGGGCAGTTTCCCGCACGCGGGGATTTTTATGCATTGGAAAAACAATCGAGACTTCCGGAAATTCCCTTGCGATTTTTGCCAACGCTCGAAAAACATGCACCATCGGCTCACCAAGATTTTCCCGCCGGTGCATCGTTACTAAAAGCAGTTTTTCCTTTGTTGAAAGGTTTTGATGATGATAATCTGCTGAGACCGTATATTTCATTGCATCGATTGCTGTATTTCCGGTAACCACGATGGCCGTTTCTTCTCGATGTTCCCGCCGTAAATTTTCGGCACTTTCTTTCGTAGGGGCAAAATAAAGATCTGCCAAAACATCTGTCAATTGGCGATTCATTTCCTCAGGATAGGGTGACCATTTGTTCCAAGTTCTCAAACCAGCTTCCACATGACCGATTTTTATTTGTTGATAAAAAGCCGCAGTTGCCGCAGCAAACGTCGTTGTCGTGTCTCCATGTACCAAAATAATATCAGGGCGTTCCGCAAGCAATATCGGCTCCAGTGCCAATAAGACTTTTGTTGTGATTCCCGTCAATGTCTGATTGGCGCTCATAATATTCAAATCATGATCCGGATGAATTTGAAACACCTGCAAAACCTGATCCAACATTTCTCGATGCTGTCCCGTCACTGTTACAATAGAGGTAAAACGCGGGTCTTGCTCCAATGTTTTAATCAGCGGTGCCATCTTGATTGCTTCCGGACGTGTCCCAAAGATGGACATTACTTTAATCGTCATTGTTTCACTTCCTTTTCCCCATTGTACCAAAAAAGCCCAGCAAGTCCACTCTCCTCAAAACAAAAATCGTGCCGGAAACATTCGCGGCACGATTTTTATTTACAGGTTATAGCATTGTTACTTTGTTGATAGTCGTAGCTTTTAGATTGTATCTCCGTTAAAAATTGAATTCTTAACAATCACGTAGTCTACTTTGCGAATTGCTTCTAAATCCTTGCCACCAGCATAAGAAATTGATGATTGGAGATCCTGCTGCATTTCCACCAAGGTATCTTTCAATGATCCTTTGTGTTGAATCCAGATTTTTTTTCCTTCGACATTTTTCTTTTCGCCCTTTTGAAATTCAGAGGCACTGCCAAAATATTCTTTATAGACGATACCATTTTCGACTTTTGTTTCTCCCGGAGATTCTTCGTGTCCAGCAAATAACGAGCCAATCATCACCATCGTTGCGCCAAACCGAATTGATTTTGCGATATCGCCATGGGTACGAATTCCCCCATCCGCAATGATTGGTTTACGGGCCGCTTTTGCACACCAACGAACGGCAGCCAACTGCCAACCACCGGTACCAAAACCGGTTTTGATTTTTGTGATACATACTTTTCCTGGTCCAATACCGACTTTGGTAGCATCAGCTCCCGCATTTTCTAATTCGCGAACAGCTTCCGGAGTCCCAACATTGCCGGCAATTACAAAAGTTGTAGGTACTTGTCTTTTGATGTGTTGAATCATATCGATGACAGAATTGGCATGCCCATGAGCGATATCAATAGTAATATAATCAGGAATCAGATTTTCTTTTGCCAATTCTTCCACGAAGGTATATTCTGACGCTTTTACCCCCACACTAATTGAAGAAATTAATCCCCGTTGCTTCATTTTTTTAATAAAAGGAATCCGTGCCGCTTCATCAAAACGGTGCATGATATAGAAATAGCCGTTTTCTGCTAAAAATTCTGCAATTTTATCATCGATGATTGTCTGCATATTAGCAGGAACCACCGGCATTTTAAAGGTGTGACCACCGAGTGTTACTTGTGTATCACATTCGGATCGACTATTGACGATACACTTATTAGGAATCAATTGGATATCTTCATAATCAAATACTTTCATGTCAAACATAAATAGAACATCCTTTCTGTATCCAAAAAACAATTTAATCATCGGCGTCTCTTAGCGCCCTATGTAATTTAGCGCAATTAATCGGGGAAATCAATGATTTATCGAAATGTTTTTTATAAAAAAGAAAAATCGTTCGTAAATCACGAACGATTTTCGTTTATTCTATTTAAATAGACTGAAATAGCAATCTGTTTTTATGGCAAAATATTGCCTGCTGCCAAATACACACTGTACCAATCTTCTCTGGTCATTTCGATTTCAGAAGCTTTGGCGATTTCTTCGATTCGATGCGGCGTCATCGTTCCGGCAATCACTTGCATATTGGCTGGATGGCGTAAAATCCAAGCAGAGGCAATTCCAGTTGGTGTCGTTTTGTATTTTTCTGCCATTTCCTGTAATTTTTGATTCAATTCTGGGAATTTTTCGTTATCAATAAAAACGCCATCAAAGAAACCGTATTGATAAGGAGACCAGGCTTGGATCGTCATATCATGCAAGCGGGAATATTCTAAAATACCGCCATCGTGATCAAAACTGCCAGCATCCGTCATATTGACGTGCAATCCACGATCAATCATTTCTGAATGCTTAATTCCAAATTGTAATTGGTTTGCAAGCAATGGTTGCCGAACATATTTTTTCAACAAATCAATTTGTCCGGGATTTTGATTGCTGACACCAAAATATTTCACCTTGCCATCTGCTGCTAGTTGATCGAATGCTGCTGCTACTTCCTCAGGTTCAAACAACGTATCTGGACGGTGAAGCAATAACGCATCCACATAATCAACTCTCAATCGAGTCAGACTGCCTTCCACTGCTTCAATGATGTGTTTTTTCGAGAAATCATACATCACACCTGGAACAATGCCGCATTTTGTTTGAATAAATAAATCTTCGCGTTTGTAATTGGTTTTTGCTAAAGCATCCGCAAAAATCGACTCACAACTTCCTTGCCCATAAATATCTGCATGGTCAAAGAAAGTAATCCCATTTTCAACTGCTGTTTCAATCACTTTTACCGGATCTTTTGCATTGTTGATCCGCATACAACCCAGAATCACGCTGGAAACTGCTAAATCTTCTGAACCAAACTTTACCTGTTTCATAAAAAATTCCTCCTTATTCACATTATGAGTTAAAATTTCTGTCAAAACTTTAACCTATTTTCATGCCGTATTCCCATCCACGAATGAGACCCGCCAAAGAATCGGCATATGTTGCTTTCATGTCAAATTGTACCACAACCATTCATGAAAAGGCTTCATTTTCTATGATAAATTTTGAAGATTAGCTTCCTGCTTTTTCTCCAATATCGTGGCGATAAAACATTTTGGACAGAGGTAATTCATCTAGCGTCTGATACACTTTCCTTTTTGCTTCATCCAAAGTACTGCCGGTCGCTTCTACCAAGAAAACCCGGCCTCCATTTGCCTGTAAGGTTCCGTTTTCTGATTCTGCAACCCCGGCATAAGACACACGAACTTTCGATGAAAGAATGGATGGAATCGGCATTCCCTGTTGGTATTTTTCTGGATAGCCTTCTGCGGCGACAACAACCCCAAGGGAAGTCTGTGGTGACCACATAATTGTCGGTACTTTATCATTCAGCAAATTATCAATGATTTGAAACAAGCTTGAAGATAGTCGTGGTAAAACGACTTGTGTTTCCGGGTCACCAAACCGGGCATTAAATTCAATCACTTTGGGGCCTTTTTCTGTAGCAATCAAACCCGCATACAAAATTCCTTGAAAGGGAATGTTTTTTTCAATCATCCCTATGGCAGCCGGTTTCAAAACTTTTTCTACTGCTTCGGCTACCAACGCATCCGAAATTTGCGGAACTGGAGAATACGCCCCCATTCCACCAGTGTTGGGGCCATGATCACCATCGTACGCCCGCTTATGGTCTTGTGCGATGACCATTGGATAAACTTCGCTGCCTTTGACAAATGCCATTAATGAAAATTCCTCACCATCAAGAAATTCTTCGATTACGACCTTTGCTCCACTTTTGCCAAATTTATGACGTGCCAGCATATCCTCTAACGCATGGATCGCTTGGGGCAATGTTTCTGCCACTACTACCCCTTTTCCTGCCGCTAATCCGTCTGCTTTGATAACAATCGGTACCCCTTGCTCTTTCACATATTCCACAGCAGGAGCAAGTTCTATAAAGGTTTGATACGCCGCCGTTGGAATGCCATTGTCTTGCATCAATTTTTTCGCAAAATCCTTCGATCCTTCAATCTCGGCTGCTGCTTTAGTGGGGCCAAAAATTTTACAACCTGCCCGTTGGAAATCATCAACAATGCCATTCAATAAAGGAATTTCTGGTCCTACGAAAGTCCAAGCAATATTTTCTTTTTTAACAAAATCGATCAATGCCTCATGGTCGTCTTCTGGAATATTCACTAAACAAATCCCATCTTTGGTCATTCCCGGATTTCCTTTAGCACAATAAACCGCAGTGACCTGTTTTTCTGCCAATAATTTTCTCGCAATGGCATGTTCTCTCCCACCGCTGCCGATTACTAATATTTTCATGGCTTCCTCCTAGAAACTTAGGTTAATGTCTAAAATGACGTACACCGGTAAAAATCATGGCAATATTGTATTTATTTGCCATGTCAATGGATTCTTGATCCTTGATGCTGCCACCAGGTTGAATGATTGCCCGGATTCCATGCTGGGCTGCAAATTCCACACTGTCACTCATTGGAAAAAATGCATCACTTGCCACTACAGCATCGGTTAACTTATTGTTTTCTTCTGCCTGCTGGATTGCAATTTTCATCGAACCCACTCGATTCATTTGACCGGCACCGATTCCCACAGTTTGGTATTGGTTTGCAAGAAGAATCGCATTTGATTTCACATGCTTGACTGCTTTCCATGCAAATTGCAACGCTTGTTTTTCTGCTTCGGTTGGCTGCCGTTTCGTGACCACTTGCCACTGGCTTTCATCCTCTTGAAGAATATCTTGTTCTTGAATCAACACACCACCTAAAACCGAAACCATTTCTGTTTCTTTCGTTGCTGTTGAATCAAAATCGACCGTCATTAATCGCAAATTTTTCTTGCTAGCTAACACCTCAAAAGCTTCCGGCGTAAACGAGGGTGCCAGAATGATTTCTAAAAATAAACGATGCATTTTTTCAGCGATTGATAAATCAACTTCCCGATTCAACACCACTACTCCACCAAAAATCGAAATCGGATCAGCTTCATAGGCAAAATCATAGGCTTCCTCAATCGTTGCTCCTCTACCAATGCCACAAGGATTCATGTGCTTCAAAGCAACAACTGTCGGTTCAGAAAATTCTCTGGCAATCCGCAAAGCAGCATCAGCATCCTTGATATTATTGTAAGATAATTCTTTCCCATGCAACTGTGTTCCGCTAGCAATGGAATAGGCAACCGGCAATGCTGATTGATAAAACGTTGCTCTTTGGTGACTATTTTCCCCATAACGCAACGGCTGTTTCAACTCATAAGTGACAGTTACTTTTTCGGGAGTTTCTTTTTCAAACTTCTCTGTCAAAAACTCTGCAATCAATGCATCATAGGCAGCCGTGTGGCGAAAAACTTTTGCAGCAAGCCGTTGTCTCGTAGCAAGGGTTACGCCCTCCTCAGCTAACTCCTGTAATACAACGGAATAATCGGCTGGATCAACGAGTACGGTAACTGAAGCATGGTTTTTTGCTGCTGAACGCAACATGCTGGGACCACCGATATCAATTTGTTCAATTGCCTCAGCAACGGTGACATCTGGCTGCTGAATCGTTTCTTTAAAGGGATAAAGATTGACTACAACTAAATCAATTGGCGAAATCTGATGGGCTTCCATTGCCGCAAGATGCGCTGGTAAATCTCGCCGCGCCAACAATCCGCCATGAATTGCCGGATGGAGTGTTTTTACCCGTCCGTCCATCATCTCCGGGAAACCGGTGACTGACTCAATCGTAATCGTCTCGATATTTGCGTCAGCTAAAACTTTTTGCGTCCCTCCGGTGGAGATGATTTCAAATCCGGCTGCCAATAACCCTTTTGCCAATTCAAGAATGCCTGTTTTATCCGATACGCTAATCAATGCTCGTTTCATTTCTTGCTTCCTCCTGTTTGAATAGTTCTGCAATCGTTTTGGGATACAACTGATGTTCCACCCGATGAATTTTTTCTGTCAAAGTTTCGAGAGTATCCTCCGGTAAGATCGATACACCTTTTTGTGCAACAATTGGTCCAGTATCAACGCCGTCATCCACAAAATGAACGGTGACTCCGGTCATTTTCACTCCGTATGAAAAAGCGTCTTCGATTCCGTGAAGTCCCGGAAATGCCGGCAACAAAGAAGGATGAATATTAATAATCCGGTTAGGAAAAGCCTGTAATAATTTTTTACCGATAATTCGTAAATAACCGGCCAAAATCAAGTAATCAATCCGGTGGTCCGCAAATAAATCAAAAAGGGCTTCTTCATAGCAGTCTTTTGAAGGAAAATCTTTTGGCGAAAAAGTGAATGCTGGAATTCCATGCATTTCTGCCCGTTTCATTGCGTAGGACTCTTTTTTATCTGAAAAAAGCAAAACAAGTTCTCCGGGAATCTCTCGTCGTTGATAACTTTTCACAATTGCCTCAAAGTTACTGCCATTTCCTGATGCCAACACAGCGATCCTCATTCTGTTGATCCTTTCACCACTACTGCGTCCTTTTTCTTAGGAACAACTTTTCCGATGACAAAACTTTCTTCCCCTGATTTCAGCAAGGACGCTTGAACTTTCGCAAGGTTTTCTGGCGTAACAGCTAAAACCATTCCGATACCCATATTAAAAATTTCATACATTTCCGCTTCTGACAATTCACCGTATTTTTTTAGGGCATGAAAAATCGGTAATACCGGCCAAGTTCCTTTTTCCATTTCAGCTGATAAATTTTCCGGCAGCATTCGAGGAATATTTTCAACAAAACCGCCCCCAGTAATATGGGCGACACCGGCCACCAGTTGTTCTTTAATTAATGGCAATAACGCCTTCACATAAATTTTTGTTGGCGTCAATAAAACAGTCCCCAGTGATTCATTTCCTAATTCTGGTAACTGCTGGCTTCCTGAAAAATGATGGTTGTCAAAAAAGATTTTCCGAACCAGTGAATAGCCGTTGGAATGGATTCCCGATGAGGGTAGTCCAACTAAATAATCACCGGCTTGGATGGTTTCCCCAGTAATCAACTGACTTTTTTCAGCGATACCAACAGCAAAACCAGCCAAATCGTATTCTCCCTCACCATACATTCCAGGCATTTCTGCTGTTTCACCGCCAATCAAAGCTGCGCCAGCCTGTAGACAGCCCTCAGCAACCCCCGCTACCACTTGTTCCAATCGAGCGGGCTGATTTTTTCCGGTAGCAATATAGTCTAGAAAATACAATGGTTCTGCTCCTTGTGCCACGATATCATTCACACACATGGCAACACAATCAATGCCAATCGTATCATGTTTACCTTCTTGAATGGCAACCAGCAATTTCGTTCCGACGCCATCCGTTCCAGAAACCAATACCGGTTCTTTCACAGAAAGTGCGGAAAGATCAAAACAACCGCCAAAGCCACCCAGACTTCCCATCACACCGAGTCTTTTTGTTTTTTCTACATGTTTTTTGATTCGTTCAACCACTTCATAGCCGGCTTCCACATCTACCCCAGCTTTCGCGTATGCGTTTGTCACGTAATCTCTCCTTTAAAAAAATGATGTCTGTTCTTTCAGCGATGCAAGATATTTTTCTTCATAATCGTACAACGGCGTTGGGTAATCCCCGTTAAAATAGGCCATACACAAGCCGGTATAAGGAGCATCAAAGTTCAAGCCGATGGCGTCAATCAAGCCCTGTTCACTTAAAAAGCTCAATGAATCTGCCCCAATACATTGCTGAATCTCAGTAATGGAATAATTGGCCGCAATCAATTCTTTGCGGGTTTGAATGTCGATTCCGTAAAAACAAGGATATTTCAATGGCGGAGAAGCAATTCGCACGTGAACTTCTTTTGCTCCAGCCTCTTTTAGCAGTTGCACGATTCGACGACTTGTGGTTCCTCTGACAATGGAATCATCTACCATGATTACCCTTTTTCCCTCAACGACTCCCCGTACAGCAGAAAGTTTCATGCGCACTCCTTGTTCTCGCAATTCCTGTGTAGGTTGAATAAACGTTCGGGCAATGTATTGATTTTTTACCAAACCAAGCTCATAGGGAATTCCCGACGCTTCTGCATAGCCGCTTGCTGCCGATAAAGAGGAATTGGGAACACCAATCACCATGTCAGCTTCCACCGGGGCTTCTTTTGCTAAACGTCTACCCATGTTTTTTCTAGCAGTATGAACATTGACACCCGCGATATTTGAATCCGGACGAGCAAAATAGATATACTCCATCGCACAGATTGCTGGTTGCGTTTCTGTTGTATAAGTGGTGATGTGAATACCTTGATCATTAATCGTCACGATTTCTCCTGGTTGGACATCCCGTACAAAGGACGCACCAATCACTTCTAATGCACAGGTTTCAGAAGCAACCACGTACGCTCCATTTTTCATTTGACCAATTGCTAAAGGACGAAAGCCATTAGGATCTAACGCTGCGATCAGACAGTCTTCTTTTATTAAAAGATAAGCAAAACCGCCCTTCACTTGGTTTAGAGCTTCTTTCAATTGTTCTAAAAAAGTGGTTTGCTTGCTGCGTCGAAGTAAATGCATCAATAATTCTGTATCTGAATTAGAATGGAAAATCGCACCGTTTGCTTCTAAATCAGTCCGCAAACTCCGTGCATTCGTCAGATTACCATTGTGGGCTAAACCAATTTGGCAATCATAAAATTTGAAAAGAAAAGGCTGGATGTTGTCTACACTCCCATTTCCCACAGTAGCATAGCGCACATGTCCGATGGCTCCTTCTCCCTCCAGACAAGCCAGTTGTCGGTCATCTCTGAAAACTTCGGATAGCAGACCTAAGTCTCGATGCCCTTTCAGCTTGCCGTTTTTATTCGCAACAATTCCTGCGCCTTCTTGCCCACGATGTTGTAAACTGTGCAAACCAAAATATGTCACCCGAGCTGCATCGGCATGCCCCCACACACCAAAGATTCCGCACTCCTCATTTAAGCTTTTTACTTCATAAGACATGGAATGGCTTCCTCCCAGGCTTCTTTTGCCATTTTCGTTGGTAACTGAATTTTGTCGTCCCTTAATTGAACCTTCAAGATGGCATCATCTGTCACGACACCGATTGCTGTTGCGAATGAACCGACCATTTTTTCAAAGGCTTGTTGTCTTTCTGGTTTTACTGAAAGAACGAAGCGAGATTGAGTTTCAGAAAATAACCATTCTTTAGGGAAAGTCAAGGTTACATCAATCCCAAATTCATTTGGAAAAGCAGCTTCTGCAAGTGCAACAGCTAGACCCCCCTCTGAACAATCGTGGGCACTTGCAATCAATCCTGCCTGAATAGCAGCTAAAAGAATTTCTTGATTTTTCTTTTCAACGGCTAAATCAAAGGCCATCAATTTCCCCTCAATTTTCCCGATTTGCAATTTTTGAATTTCTGACCCATTAAAATCAGCTTGTGTATCGCCAAGAACGTAAATCAAATCTCCGACTTCCTTAAATTCCTGCGTTGTAATGTCGGCTACATTTTCAATCAGTCCGACCATTCCGATTACAGGAGTTGGGTAAATACTGCGGCCATTTGTTTCATTGTATAAAGAAACATTTCCCGAAATCACTGGAGTTTCTAAAACTTCACAGGCTTTTGCAATACCATCGGCCGAAGTCCACAACTCCCAAAAGCCTTCTGGTTTATCTGGGGACCCGTAATTTAGGCAGTCAGTGATTGCTAATGGTTTTCCACCGCTGGCAACAATATTTCTAGCAGCTTCCGCTACAGCCATCTGTCCGCCGATTTCAGGATTCAAATAGAGATACCGACCATTGCAGTCGGTGGTCATCGCCAGCGCTTTATTTGTTCCACGAATTCGTAATACTGCACCATCACTTCCCGGTGCCACAACGGTATTAGTCAAAACTTGACTATCATACATTTCATAAATTGATTTTTTTGATGCGATGGTTGGTTGACGAAGCAATTCTAAATAAGTAGCAGCTCCATCAGAAATTACTGGATAAAAATCGGGAATTTTTTGAAAAGCGCTGATACGGGCAGGTTCTTTTCGTTCCTTCTGATAAACCGGTGCATCCTCTGCTAAGGCATCAACCGGAAGATCAGCGACTAGATGCCCTTTATGATAAAGACGATACATACCGTCATCAGTTACTTCACCAATCGATACCGCCTCTAAATCGTACTTGCGAAATAAGGCAACGACTTCTTCTTCATGTCCTTGTTTGACACAAATCAACATACGTTCTTGCGATTCAGAGAGCATCATTTCATATGGTGTCATTTCGCTTTCCCGTTGAGGAACATCATCTAAAAATAGTTTTAACCCGGAACCGGCTTTCGATGCCATTTCAGAACTAGATGAAACCAATCCTGCTGCTCCCATGTCTTGAATTCCCACTAAAATATCCGCATGATCTAAAATCAATTCCAAACAGGCTTCCAGCAATAGTTTTTCCATGAAGGGGTCACCGACTTGAACGGCAGAACGTTGCTGTTCTTCCCCTTCAACAAATTCTTCCGAAGCAAATGTCGCACCATGAATCCCATCACGACCAGTTTTTGCCCCGACGTACATAATAGTATTTCCAACACCTTTTGCCTGACCCTTTTGAATATCTTTGTGCTCAATCAATCCAACACACATGGCATTGACCAGCGGATTGCCTTCATAACAAGAATCAAAACTGATTTCGCCGCCAACTGTCGGAATACCAATACAATTGCCATACCCGCTGATTCCGGCAACGATTTCTTCCAATAAATACTTTGTTCGTGAGTTGGTCAATTCCCCAAACCGCAGAGAATCCAAAATAGCAATTGGTCGGGCGCCCATGCTGAAAATATCCCGAATAATCCCGCCAACACCTGTTGCCGCTCCTTCGTATGGTTCAACAGCAGATGGATGATTATGACTTTCCGCTTTAAAAACAACTGCCTGACCATCACCGATATCAACGATGCCTGCACCTTCTCCAGGACCTTGCAATACTTGTGGACCATCCGTGGGAAATTTTCTCAAAACTGGTTTTGAATTTTTGTAGGAACAATGCTCACTCCACATGACAGAAAATAAACCAGTTTCTGTGTAATTTGGTAAACGACCCAAAATTTTCTCAATCAACTGGTATTCTTCTTCCGACAATCCCCAGTTGAGATAGGTCTTTTCTTCTTTGATCCATTCAGGTGTTGGTTCAGTCATAGTTATCATTGATTCATCGGCACCTTTCCAAAGTTTTTAATAATTGAAGCAAAGAAATTTTTGCCATCCTCAGAACCTAAAAGGTCCTCCACGGCTCGTTCAGGGTGAGGCATCATGCCCAAAACATTTCCCGCCTCATTACAAATTCCGGCAATATTCGCTACGCTGCCGTTGATGTTTTCATTTTTGTAAGTAAAGACGATTTGATTGTTGTCTTGTAATTGTTGCAAGGTTTCCGCATCACAATAGTAATTGCCTTCCCCATGGGCTACTGGCAAATGAATCTCTGTTTTCTCTTCATATTCTGAAGTAAATGGTGTATTGGGATTCACTTCTAAAGAAACGGTCTTGCAAATAAAATGTAAGGAATCATTTTTTCGTAAAGCTCCTGGTAAAAGTCCAGCTTCTGTCAACAATTGAAACCCATTGCAAGTACCAAAGACCGGTTTTCCTTCTTCAGCAAAACGAATAACTTCCTGCATAATCGGTGCAAACCGGGCAATGGCGCCACAGCGTAAATAATCACCATAAGAAAATCCTCCCGGTAGCAGCACACCATCAAAGCCAACCAGTGATTCGGCATCATGACGAACATAAGCAGCTTCTTGTCCCATGATGTCTTGTACCGCCCAAAGAAGATCCTTGTCGCAATTTGAACCGGGAAAAACAATGACTGCAAATCTCATTTTACTTTTCCTCCAATGTGATGATTTCAAACCGATAGCTTTCCATCGTGACATTCGCTAATAATTTATCGCAGATTTCTTCAATAGCGATTTCCACAGGTCGATTGGACGAAGCGACTTTGATTTCAAAATATTTTCCCATTCGTATTTCGGTAATTTCTTCGTACCCCAAACGATGAACGGCTCCTTTTACGGCTTCTCCTTGAGGATCCAAAACGGAATCTTTGTAAGTAACATAGACTTTCACTAAATACATGGTGACACTCCTTCACTGAATTTTTCTAAACGATTTAATACTTCTTGATAAACTGGAACCAAATCCCCTAATTCTCGACGATAGATATCTTTATCTAAATGATTTTGTGTTTGTAAATCCCAAAGACGACAGGTATCCGGGGTGATTTCATCTGCCAATAAAATCTTTCCGTTTGCTGTTCGACCGACTTCAATTTTAAAATCAATCAATTGAATATTGATTTCAGAAAATAATTTTTGCAATGCATGATTTAATTTCTGTGCCAAATGTTTAATATCATTGATTTCTTTTCCGGTTGCCAATTTCAGTAACCGAACATGCTCGTCATTGATAAACGGATCATCCAACCCATCATTCTTGTAATAAAACTCAACAATTGGAAAGTCTAAAGGAGTTCCTTCTGAAATGGCAAATCGTTTGGTGAAACTTCCTGCAGCATAATTACGAACGACAATTTCAAGTGGAATAATCTCGACTTTTTTCACTAATTGTTCGGTTTTAGATAAATTGCCAACAAAATGCGAAGGAATTCCTTCCTCCTTCAGCCATTGAAAAACCAAACCCGTAATCTGATTGTTCAAGGTTCCTTTTCCCACGACGATGTCTTTTTTTGCCCCATTCAATGCAGTTGCCTGATCTAAGTATTCTACCCATAAAACATCTGGTTGATCCGTGTAGAAAAGCTTTTTCGCCTTTCCTTCATAAACTAAACTCGCTTTTTCCATTCCTACGCCTCTTTTGTTTATATTTTCGCACACGATGCAGTTAATCGTTCGTGTTTGACTCGTGATTATTTTAACAACTTAGCAAAAGGTGGTCAATATTACTGTGAATATTAATTATTATTTTATTAAAATCGTTCGTCTTTTGCGTAATTTACTTGTTAGATTTCTTCGTTATTATTTATTTTTTTGATAAAACGTTTACAAATAAGGATTGAAATGCTATAGTGAGAGTGTAATTTCAGGGTAAGTTTTTGAGGAGGATGTTTCATGGATTGTCAACGAAGTAACGTTGAGTATTTTTTGGCCACATTGTCAGTAGAAGATAAACTTCAATTATTCAATGATTTGCTCGCGGTCGATGAAGTCTACCATCTGAATAAAGACACATCGTTTTATACCTTTCGTAAATTAAAGCGGGCTTCTCAGCGACATTGCGAATGCCGCAAACGTACAATTCAATTCAAAAATCAAAAAAATGATGAACTCGTTATTCATCAAATTCACGAGCAACATATTTTCAAAAATCACTATCGCTTCCAAGTTTTTTATAATTTGGAAGAACAAAATTTTTCTTTCATTGAATTACTTTTAGAGGCATTGCGGGAAGAGCGAGTTTCTCAGTACACACATCAGCGGGTCGCTCTTGCATAATCTACTTATAAAATAACGTTGCTGAAATCCATTTTCTTATGGATTTCTTTTTTATTTCTTATCAACTTTACGAACTTTTCCCTTATCATAGATACCATACCAACTTGGAGGTCAATTATGGAAAAAAAGACACGTTCTGAACAAAAAAGAAAGAAAAACCTGCTGCCCCTGTTGATAGTCCCTCTTCTCCTTGTGCTTGGTGGCGGTGGCTTTATTGCTTATCAGGCATTTACTAAAAATCAAACAATGACAGCCAGTAAAAAACTAGTAAATAAGTACCTAACCGCTCTCAAAAAACAAGATTTTGATACTTTGCCTTCCCTTTTGACAAAAGATGCCACTAAACGAAATGACTTTTCTACAAAAGAAATCGTTGAGAAATACCAAGCGATTTATCCCGGAATTGGTGCCGACAATCTCGTCGCAAAAAAAATCAAAGTCAACGAAAAAAGCGCTGATACCTATACATTTTCCTATTCCTTAACTATGACTACCTCTTTAGGTGAGTTAAAAGACTTGAATTATCAAGGGATAATCGATATCAGTGAAAAAGAACCAAAACTGGAATGGAGTCCGAGTTTGATTTTTCCGGGAATGTCTGGAAAAGATAAAATCAACGTCTCGGTTACTGATGCCACGCGCGGCGAAATCGTCGATCGAAACAACCAACCCCTAGCTGTCAATGCCACGTTAAAGCAATTAGGTGTTGTTCCCAATCAGTTAGGTGAAGGAACCGAGAAAGAAAAAAACATTCAAGCTATCGCAGATAAGTTTTCTCTTGAAAATGACACAATTACTCAGGCGATCGAACAAGCCTGGGTCCAACCAGATTACTTCGTCCCTCTTAAAATTATCGATGGTGCAACAGATGATTTACCAACCGGTGCCAGTATTCAAGAAACCACCGGGAGAAATTACCCACTAGGCGAAGCGGCTGCCCAATTGATTGGATATTTAGGCACGGTCACAGCAGAAGACATTGAAAAAAATCCAGAGTTAAGCAGTTCTGGAGAAATTGGCCGCTCAGGACTGGAAGCGGCTTACGACCAAGAGCTACGGGGCCAAAATGGTGGAAAAATTGCAATTACCAAAGAGGACGGTACAGAAAAAGACATTCTATTGGAACAAACTAAAAAAGATGGGGAAACCATTCAGCTCACCATCGATGCCGATCTCCAAAAAACAGCATTCCAAGCACTAGACAATAAAGCCGGTTCGACAGTCATCACACAACCCAAAACAGGTGATTTACTGGCTACGGTCAGTTCTCCAAGCTTTGATCCAAACAAAATGACGCACGGTATTTCGCAATCAGAATACGATGCCTATGAAAAAAATACAGCAAAACCCTTTTTATCTCGTTTTGCTACCAGGTATGCACCGGGGTCTACTTTCAAAACGATTACTGCCGGAATCGGCTTAGAAAACGGCACGATTGATCCGCAAAAAACAGTTGCAATCGATGGGTTAAAATGGCAAAAAAATCATTCGTGGGGAGACTATCAGGTAACGAGAGTCTCTGATGTTCCACAAGTTGATTTAGAAACCGCATTAGTGTATTCTGACAATATTTATATGGCACAGCAAACGCTAGCAATGGGTGAAACAAAATTTCGAGCTGGTTTAGATAAATTTATTTTCGGCGAAGAATTGGATCTGCCGATTGCCATGGAAACGCCGCAAATTTCTAATGAAAAATCGTTTGATTCAGAAATTCTTTTAGCAGATACAGGATATGGCCAAGGGCAACTATTGATCACACCTATCCAGCAAGCTGCGATGTATTCCGTTTTTGCAAATCAGGGAACTTTGGTTTATCCTCGTCTTCTACTGAATGCAGAATCAAAAACGAAGGAATCTCTTTCTAAGGATGCCGTCACTACAATCGTCACCGATTTACAGGCGGTAGTAAATGATCCAAATGGGACAGCCCACAGTCTTTCTTCCCTTGGTTTCCCTCTTGCTGCTAAAACTGGAACAGCAGAAATCAAAGAAAAACAAGACGAAAAAGGACAGGAAAATAGTTTCTTACTAGCCTTTGATGCAGAAAACAGCAATTACTTGATGGTTTCTATGCTTGAAGACCGACAAGAAAATGAATCTGCAACGGCTCTTGCAGCCGATGTTTTAACACAACTGGCTAATCAAGAGTAAAAAACAGCCCGAACAATCAAGAAGTCCTCCTCACGAAAACGTGACTGGAATATTCTCAATTGTTCGGGCTGTTTTAGGTTTATTTTTAAATCATGGTCTGCTAATCCAAACCTACTCGTTCAAAAATGGTAGCAACATTTCTCAAATGGTAGTGATAATCGAAGGCGTCGTCTAAATCTTCTTTGCTTAGAATTGAAGTGACAGCTTCATCTTCTTCTAAAAGTGGACGAAAAGCCGTTTGATGATCCCACGCATAGGCCGTTTTAGGTTGTACCAAATCATAGGCTTCTTCTCGAGTCATGCCATTGTCAATCAATTTAAGCATTACTCGCTGGCTATAAATCAATCCAAAAGTTGCATCCATATTTCGTTTCATATTTTCTGGAAAAACCGTCAGATTTTTTACGATATTTCCAAAGCGTTGCAGCATATAATCCAGTAAAATCGTAGTATCCGGTAAAATAATCCGCTCAGCAGAAGAATGGGAAATATCCCGTTCATGCCATAATGGGACATCTTCATAAGCCGTCAGCATATGCCCGCGAATGACCCGTGCAAGCCCGCTCATGTTTTCTGAGCCGATTGGATTTCGTTTGTGAGGCATCGCGGAGGAACCCTTTTGACCTTTTGCAAAAAATTCTTCCACTTCCCGAGTTTCTGATTTTTGCAGTCCACGGATTTCGGTCGCAAAACGCTCAATACTCGTAGCAATCAAAGACATTGCAGCAAAATATTCCGCATGAAGATCCCGTGGTAAAATTTGGGTTGAAACTTCCTGTGGTCGAATACCCAAATGTTCACACACATAATTTTCGATAAATGGCGGAATATTAGCGAAAGTTCCGACTGCACCGGAAATTTTCCCGGCTTCGACTCCCTTAGCCGCATGTTCAAAACGTTCGATATTGCGTTTCATTTCTGAGTACCAAGTTGCTAATTTCAACCCAAATGTTGTTGGCTCTGCATGTACACCATGAGTCCGACCCATCATCACAGTATATTTATGTTCTTTCGCTTTTTCAGCAATAATCGCAGTAAA
Organism: Enterococcus sp. JM9B; assembly: GCF_009933265.1. Classification (NCBI taxonomy): domain Bacteria; kingdom Bacillati; phylum Bacillota; class Bacilli; order Lactobacillales; family Enterococcaceae; genus Enterococcus; species Enterococcus sp. JM9B. The sequence continues at coordinate 95,900 of NZ_MAEK01000003.1, forward strand.
CCGTTGCAGATCTGCTCTCAATAGATCATTGGCTTGTTTAATTAAATAGCCATAAGCTGTATCCACAACATCGGTACTAGTCAATCCGTAGTGAACCCATTTTCGTTCTTCACCCAAAGACTCTGAGACAGCGCGAGTAAATGCGACCACATCATGGCGAGTCTCCTGTTCAATTTCTGCGATTCGCTGCGGGTCGAAAGAAGCTTTTTCGCGAATCTTTTTGACGTCCTCTTTAGGAATTTCTCCTAATTCCGCCCAAGCTTCATCGGCTAAAATTTCTACTTCCAACCATGCTTGAAAACGATTCTCTTCCGTCCAAATTTTCCCCATTTCGGGTCTTGTATATCGTTCTAACATCAACCTGCTCCTTTTTAATCCCAAATATTGGTTTGATAAATTTCTTCTAGCGTTTGATAAATATCTGTCGTGGGAATCGTTATATGTCCCATTTTTCGACCAGTCTTTGCTTCATTTTTTCCGTAATAATGAAATTGCCAATCTGGTTTCATTGCAATCAAATCATAGGTATCCGTTAATTCTTCTCCTAACACATTGATCATCACCGCATCCGTCAACAAACGTGCTTCTCCCAATGGCCAACCGCAAATTCCACGGATATGGGCATCAAATTGGCTGAGGTTGCACGCCTCAATAGAATAATGTCCCGAATTATGAGGACGAGGAGCAAGTTCATTTACATACAAGCCGCCAGACTTCGTCAAAAACATTTCAATTGCCAATACACCACGAAGATCCAATGCTTGCGCTACAACTTTGGCGATTCGTTGGGCTTCTTCTGCAACTTCCGGCTGAATACGCGCCGGAGCAATGGTTTCATGTAGAATATTGTTTCGATGGATATTTTCTACTACCGGAAATGTGGTGAATTGTCCATTGCCATTACCTGCAATCATAACCGACAGTTCTTTTTCAAATGGAATCCACGCTTCTAATTCACAGGTTCCTTCTCTTAATAAATTCATTGATGGGGCCAAATCGGCTGTACTGTAAAGAACGTATTGCCCTTTGCCATCATATCCTCCCCGAGTTGTTTTTAGCACACAGGGATAGCCAATACTGTCGATTGCATCTTGGATATCTGTGGGGCTGATAATCGTTGCATAAGGGGCAATAACAATATTATTTGACTCCAAAAAAGATTTTTCCAATAATCGGTCTTGAGTGATTGCTAAAAGATCCGTTCCTTGGGGGACATAGGCTAATGGCAAAATGGCATTTAACGCATCCACACTGACATTTTCAAATTCATAGGTGATGACATCACAGCGTCTTGCTAATTCCTCCAACGCAAATACATCCTCATAGGAAGCAACGATATGCCAATCAGCGACTTGTGCTGTTGGACAATCTTCTGTGGGATCTAAAACCCCCACCCGAAATCCCATTTTTTTTGCGCTTAGGGTCATCATGCGCCCTAATTGTCCTCCGCCAACGATTCCAATCGTGGCACCAGGCATAAGCGGCTTAACCAAGTTGATCACTACTTTCCATTACAGATTCACGCATTTCTTTGCGCAATGTTGCCAGCTTTTCAGCTACTTCTAAATCATACATGGAAAGCATTTGCGCCGCAAGTAGTCCAGCGTTGATTGCACCAGCTTTTCCGATGGCAGTGGTCGCAACGGGAACACCGGCAGGCATTTGAACAATGGATAATAAAGAATCCAAACCATTTAATGTTCGTGATTGGACTGGAACGCCAATTACAGGCAGCGTTGTTTTTGCTGCGACCATCCCCGGCAGATGAGCTGCCCCTCCTGCACCAGCAATAATTACTTTGATGCCTCGTTGGCGGGCTTCTTCTGAAAAACGAAACATTTCATCTGGTGTGCGATGGGCGGAAACAACTTTTTTTTCAAATGGAATCTCTAAAAGTTCCAGTTGTTCACAGGCATGTTGCATTGTTTCCCAATCGGAGGTACTTCCCATAATAACAGATACTAAAGATTGCATATTGTCCCTTCTCCTTCTTTAGACTTCTCATTTATTGTATCGGGGTATCTACTGTCTGTCAAAATAAAATCGAATAATATCTAAATAATATTGATAATCGTTCGGATTATTAATAAAATAAAAAACAGAACGAAAACTTTCCCGTTCTGCATTAAAAACTTATACACCTTCGATTTCTTTCAATGATTCTTCAACAGGTTCCTCTGTTTTTAGACCATTGAAAAGCAAGTTCAGAAGAATTGCTGTCAAACTACTCATGACAATGCCGTTACCAGTAAACATTTGAACCGTTTCTGGCAGCTCACTGAATAATTGCGGCATCATGTTGAAACCCAAACCAAAGCCTAAGGACACTGCAATGATCAGTAAATTTTTATCATTGGCAAAATCAACCTTCGACAGCATACGCATTCCCTGAACGGCTACCATACCAAACATCACCAGCATGCCGCCGCCTAAAACTGCTTCAGGGATAATTTGAGCAAGAGCACCGATTTTTGGAAACAGTCCTAAAACAATCAAGAAAAACGCCGAGAAATAAATTGGCTTTTTCGTTTTGATTCCCGAAAGTTGAACCAAACCGACATTTTGTGAAAAACCGGTATAAGGAAATGTATTAAAAATTCCACCGAGAATCACTGCCAACCCTTCAGCGCGGTATCCTCGTTTTAAATCATCCTCTTTGATGCTTTTGCCAGTGATATCTCCAAGCGCAAAGTAAACACCTGTCGACTCCACCATGCTCACGATTGAAATAATAATCATTAGTAAAATCGACCAGATATCAAATGTCGGTTTGCCAAAATAGAAAGGTTGCGGAATATGAAAAATCGGTGCATGTCCGATGGCTGAAAAGTCAACCAGACCCATTATGTACGCAAGCAATGTTCCACCAACCAGACCAATCAAGACAGAAATCGAACGAAGAAACCCTTTAGCAAAAATCTGGATACCAATAATCAATACGATCGTCACAAAAGCCAATAACAAATTATTGCGAGAACCAAACGTTTCTGCAGTTGCATCCCCGCCCCCCATTTTAGTGATGGCAACCGGAATCAATGTCAATCCAATAACGGTAATCACGGTTCCTGTAACTAATGGTGGGAAGAGCTTCTTTATTTTTGAAAAAAATCCAGCAATCAAAACAACAAAAATTCCTGAAGCGATAATCGAGCCGTAAATCGCTCCAACACCTGCTTTGGTACCAATCAAAATCAATGGTGCAACAGCTTGAATCGCACAGCCCAACACGACGGGCAAACCAATACCGAAAAACTTCGTCACCGTCAATTGCAGCAAAGTAGCTATACCACACATAAAAATATCAATGGAAATCAGATAGGTCATTTGTGATTCATTAAATCCCAATCCTGTGCCGATCAACAATGGTACGGCAACTGCTCCGGCATACATCGCCAATAAATGCTGTAATCCCAATACTGCTGCTTTTGTTTGTGTTTGTTTCAATTAAGCATCCTCCTTGATAAATTCCACCTTTCCTTCTGATAATGAAGCAATTCTTGCTAGAGAAACAACAGTTAAACCCATTTCCTCTAAAAGTTTGCGTCCATCTTGGAAGGATTTTTCAATGACAATACCAATTCCTTCAACTTTTGCACCGGCTTGTTGGCATAATTCAATCAATCCCTTTGCCGCCTGACCATTTGCAAGAAAGTCGTCAATAATCAAAACATTGTCCTTATCTGATAAAAATTTTCTTGAAATCGAAATCGTGCTGGTCACTTGTTTGGTAAAAGAGTACACAGAAGAAGTCAACAGCTCTTCATCCATCGTTAAGCTTTTAGATTTGCGAGCGAAAACCATCGGTACCTTCAACGCTTGTGCTGCATAAAGCGCAGGAGCAATCCCAGAAGCCTCGATGGTTACAACTTTTGTAATCCCAGCTTCACTAAAAACTTCAGCAAAACGGTGTCCGATTTTTTCCATTAGTTCGGGATCAACCTGATGGGTCACGAAGCTGTCCACTTTCAATACGCCTTCTCCCAATACCCGGCCATCTTTTTCAATTCGTTCTATAAGTTCTCTCATTTTTTTCGCTCCTTCTTTTTAAATACAGAAAAACACCTTTTTTGCGGGTAAGCAAAAAAGGTGCTAAATGCACTTTTTTTACTTATAGTCCGATATTTCCGGTATCGGGTAGAGACTGTCGACCAATTACGACGATATATAAGTTAAATTTTTATCTAAATATAGGCTAAAGTATGCCTGTCTACAATTAAAAACGCAAGGGATGAAAACCTTTTCTAGATAAAAAAATCCTAATCTTTAAAAAAGTTTTCTCTTATTCGTTGTCGTTTTTTTCCAAATCTCGATAATGTTCCATTTTTCGGCTGAATAGTTCGCCATTTGACGGTGGTGTATAAGTGATTGCATTCGCCCCCGCTTGAATCGTCTCTAAAATACTTTCTGCCGTAGGACCACCAGTGGCAATGATTGGTAATTCTGGATAATGTTTCCGAAAATGTCGGACTGTTTCGGCAGTTTCTTTTCCAGCACTAATATTGATGACCTTAATTCCTACCGCAATTTTTTCATCAATGGGCGTATATTTTGACGTGACTGTACTAATCACCGGAATATCTACAATTTGACAAACTTGTTCTACTGTTTCCACTGGTGTAGGTGCATTCAAAACGACACCAATCGATCCTTGGGCTTCAGCAAACATACTCATATATTGAGAACGCTGCCCCTGAGTTAGTCCACCACCAACACCAGAAAAAACCGGTATATCAGCCGCTTCGATAATGCTCTTCGTGATTGCCGGATGAGGAGTGAAGGGATACACCGCAATTACAGCATCGGCATTCGTATTGCGGATAATCGCAATATCTGTTGTAAAAATAATCGAACGAATTTTCTTACCAAAAAAATGAATTCCGCTGGCTTTGCGAATCACATCAGGAACTCTGACGATGTCCTTGCGCAGTTCGGTGGTAATATTTGGAACAAATTGCTCAGTCATAGTGCCACTCCCTTTCTCCTACTGGTCGTACGTGTTCAACTGATATTCTTCAATGACACTTATGATTTTATCAGCATATGTTGGATCTGTCGCATATCCTGCTTCCTGCAAGGCTTGCGCCGCTTCTTTGTAATCTTTCGCCGCTAAAACTGGCTCATATTTTTTAGGATCCCAATCCACGCCATTAACAAAAAGCATCGTATGATCATCCATGGATTCCTCCCAAGAAGAATAGACCTTGAATTCCCCTTTAATGGTAATCCACTGCTCATTAACAAATTCTTTCGTTTCCAATTTGACCTTTTTTTGATCTCCAAATGCCTTGATACCAAATAAATTTTTGTACTTGCTTGCCAAAGTGCTTTCACCAAAATTCGATTCCAAGCCCGCCTGTCCCAAAATAATACTCGGTAAAATGCCATACCCTTTTTGCAGTTCTTGCGCATGTGGGGCCAGCGTGTCGATAAAAGTTTGGCGGTCCATTTCTTCCGGCTGATCTATCAACTGCTGCAATGGTTGCAACGGACTACTTAAGCTCTTCACTGAAAAAACAAATGCCAGTCCAATGAGCAGAAAACCCGCTAAAATAGCAGGTAAGCGTACTTTCTGTTTCTTTCTTGATTTGTATTTTCTTACTGCCATTTTCCCCCTACTTTTCCATTAATTCTTGAATAAATTCTTCGAAAGTTATATGGTGTGCCTCAATATATTCCGCACTTTCTTCTCCCACATACCGCAAATGCCATGGTTCATAAGTAATTTTGGTGATTGTTTCCTTACCATCAGGATAACGCACGATAAATCCAAATCTCCTTGCATTTTCCTGTAACCATTTCGCACCGGTGTGTTCACTGTAACTTTCGTCCAAAATCATGCTGGGATTACTTGCCAACCACTCTTGATCTACTACATCGATGGCCAAACCAGTGTGATGCTCACTGTATCCCGGCTCCGTCATTGTCTGCATTGCTCTTTTTTTCGCTGCCTCTTCAGATAAATTTTCTCGACTCATCAATTGTGCTACTCGGGTATTGAAAACCGAAGTCTGATCACTGACAGAGCGAAAAGCTGAAATCAGTTTTAACTGAATACCGGCTTTTTTTGCCGCCGCTACCAGTTCTTCATAGGGTTGCTGGATGCGCCGATCAATCTGTTGTCCGCCATCGACAGTTACTAATTGATTGGCAGAAACTTCTTTGCTGATTTTATGCTCTGGACTGACTAAAACCAATTGCCAATCTGTAGGTGAAACGTCTGGCAAGGCCTCCGCTGAACTTTCTGTTGTCTGTTTTGCGGGAGTTGTTTCTGAAGTCGTTTGCGATACCTTCGCTTTCGGCGCTGGGGCATCATGACTCATGAAAAGAGCGGTCGCTCCCACGATTCCCGCAATGAATAGTATAGTTATTCCTACTTTTTTAATAATAAAAATCCTCTCACTTTTGTTTCTGTTACTCCTCACTCATGTAGGTGTCTTCAAGATTTTGATTGACCCAGTCCAATAATGCGACTTTCTCGTTTTCAATCTGCTGTTGAATAACTGCAGGCAGACGGAAATTCAATATGTCATCAAAACCCCACTCATCATACGTGAGGGTCACCTTTAAATCAAGATAGTGCTGGTTTTTGTTTTCTTCACTATGGGGAATCATCTCCGCAGAAGCCAACTCTGACTGCAACCACTTTTGAGCGATTTTTGTTTTCATTTTTTTGTATTCACTAATGGCGCTGTTTCTTTTTTCAGGAAAAATAATGGTTTGCCGTAAAATCTTTTGTAGCAGCATCCATTCGTAATCACTGAAAAGATTCTTTATTTTCTGATTTTGTTCTGCGCTAAGGCTGGCTTTTCCCGCCTTCCAAGCTACCCATTGCTCTTCTTCGCTCCCTAGAATGCCCTCAAAGAAATTTCTTTCCGTCGCATATTGTTCATGGATAGTATTCATTAATATTTGGATATAAACTTCATGCATAAAAAACGCCTCCTCAAAGTCAATTCTACTGAATTTACCGAAGAAAATCACCTGAAAAACTCGGATATTTCTCTTTTTTTAAACAAATCCATCTATGTCTGTCACGACTTCTGCTATACTTATCTTAAAAAAGGAGGGAAACGAAATGAAAAAATACAACTGGGGAATCATCGGACTAGGTGAAATCGCCCATCAATTTGCATCAGGTTTTTCACAGGAACAAAGTGTTTTATATGGCGTTGCTTCTCGTTCTTTGTCAAAAGCAAAAGAGTTTGCGAAAGAATACACTATTCAGCAGGCCTATGATTCGTATGAAGCCATGCTGGCTGATCCGGCAATCGACTGTGTTTATGTTGCTGTACCAAATCAATTTCACCATGCCCATATCCTGCAAGCACTGAAAGCCGGCAAGCACGTTCTCTGCGAAAAGGCGATCACGTTAAATCAAGCAGAATTGGAAGAAGCGGTTCAAACTGCAAAAGATAATCAGGTAATTTTACAAGAAGCAATGACAATTTTTAATATGCCTCTTTTCAAAGAACTGAATCGTATTATCCAAACCGGAAAACTTGGAAAACTAAAAATGATCCAAGCTCCTTTTGGCAGTTACAAAGAACCAGATCCGACAAATCGCTTTTTCAATCCTCAATTGGCGGGTGGCGCATTGCTAGATATTGGGACCTATGCTGTCTCCTTTGTCCGCCAATTTATGACCGCACCTCCAACCGTAGTTGCGAGTGACATGCTGCCATTTAAAACCGGCGTTGACGAACAATCTGTCACCATTTTACGAAACGAACACAATGAAATGGCGGCTGTCACACTGACCTTTCAAGCAAAAATGCCTAAAATCGGCGTTGCAGCCTTTGAGAACGGCTATATTACGGTTGCTGATTATCCTCGTGCTGACCAAGCAGAAATTTTTTATGTAGATGGTACAAAAGAATTTATTGAATCCGGCAATTCACAAAACGCATTAAATTATGAAGTCGATACAATGATCCAAACCATTGAAGGACAACCGAACCATTCGTTGCATTTGACACAAGACGTGATCCAAGTTCTAGATCAGATGCAAACAATATGGCGGAGCAAATAGCACCTTTTCCATCTAAATAAAAAAATCCGAACGCTACAAAAAGAGTACTCCTCAAAACTCTGCGAGGAGACCTTTTTTACGTAGCGTTCGGATTTTATTCAATGAAATTTAACCTTCATCTTGTTTAGCAAATTCAGCTTTTATTTCGATGAAACTAGTGAAGGATTGCAAAAATTGAAACAGCCTCGCCCGATTTTCAAATTCTTCTCTGCTTTGAGGCAATGGTTTTTTTCGATAATTTTCATAGACCTGCATGATTTCCGCCAAAATTTGTTTACCGTCATTGGCTTCGGCAAATTCATTTGCTGTCAGCTCCAATAAATGGCGGATATCTTCCACAAATTCTTCCTCCACAAAAATCTTATCCAATAAATCAATCATATCCCCTAATACCCGCAACTGTGTACGCCGCATTGCAAAATACTCTTTGAAATACGCATCTGGATCGATCCATTGATTCTCCTGATCAATTTTTGCTCGTTTTTGCGCCTCATAAATGAAGCCCAACAGCCCTTGGCACTTTTCAATCAAATTCGTTTCTCCCTGTTGATTTAATTGGAGAGCCATTTGTCGCAAAAGCTTGCGGAACAGTTCTTCGATGACCAGTTGATCTTCTTTTAATTTTTTTTGAAGGTCCGGCATTGCTAAATTAAACAGCAAGGCAAAGCCCACACCAATTGTCATCAGCAAAAATTCATTCAATAAAAGCTGTGGCGCAAAGGAGACTTCAATGAGATAATGCGTTACCAAAACAGAATTGACGACGATTCCGTCTTCCAGTCCAAATTTTACTGACAGACTGATAAACAGCAGCAAATAAATGCCAAAAGCAACTGGATTGAAACCAATTACATGAAAACAAATAAAGGCGATGGCTGTTGCCAACAGCAAAGACAAGAGACGATTGAGTCCTGTCATCAAGGATGTCCGTTTGCTATTGCCCACACTTAAAACAGCGATGATCCCCGCTGCCGGTGCGTAAAGCAGGTGAAGGCTGTTAGCAACAATCATTGCAAGTGCAGCGGCTGCCGCTGTTTTTATAGTTCTTAATCCAATTTTTATAACGAGCCCTCCTGATTCGTGATGATTTTCCGACTGTTTCTATAGTAACGAAAACAGTTATAACTGGCAATCATTTTGATAGTTCGATATGATAAAGGAAAAGGAGAATTTTATGTACTTCGGACGATTCAGAATTGGTATGCGCACCATGAAAACCGCCCTATCCGTCATGATCTGTATTCTGCTTTTTCGTTTTCTTGATCGAGGACAACCTTTGATTGCCGCGCTCTCTGCTGTTTTCTCTTTACGCCAAGACTTAACCACCACCGTTTCTTTCGGACGTTCTCGCGTTCTTGGCAATACAATTGGCGGCATAATGGCGATTATTTTCTTTTTTATCAAGCAATATTTCCACAATGATTTTCTTGTAGAACTTTTTGTATTACCCCTCTTTGTGGCAGTGGTGATTATTGTATCTGACGGCATCAAAAACAATTCCGGCATTATTTCTGCCATTGCGACCATGCTGTTGATCTCGTTGAGTGTTCCCCAAGGAGAATCCTCCCTGTTTGCGATTCAGCGGGTGATTGATACCTTTATTGGTACCTTCATCGCCATTACGCTTAATTTCGTTATCCGTCCCCCTGAAACAGAAACCGCACAGGCAATCACAGAAGATTTGGCGGTTTTAAAACGTAAGGAAGAAAAATTGCAAATCATGCTGGTAGAAACTCAAAAAGAAATCGAACGTTCAAAAAATCATAAACACTAATTAACATAAAGCCCCGAAAAAACGGTTGGTCGTTTTTTCGGGGCTTTGTTTGTTTCCAATTTTTTAGTCCTCATTCATTTGATTTCAATGCCTCAATCATATCAACCTTCTTGAGTTTAAAGTAGATAACGATCCCTACCACAACCGTAAAGAAAATCGTAATTAAACTCGAATAAAGATAGCTGATAGAATGAATCGTTGGTGGAAACATCAACATATCCAGTTCCACTGTCTTCAAAACATAATCGTGTTCGATTTTTCCTAAGAATAATCCCGCCAAGATTCCTAAAATCGTCAAAATAATATTTTCGCGATAAATGTACATGGTCACTTCTTTGTCATAAAAACCTAGTACCTTGATGGTGGATAATTCTCTGATTCGTTCCGAGATATTGATATTGTTCAAATTATACAAGACGATGAATGCCAACAACCCGGCAGAAATAATCAGCACCCATACAACAATGTTCAATGTTTCGGTAGTATCGTCCAAAGCATGGGAAGAATCCGACAAGAAGGAAACATTGATAATTCCATCATTTTCCATCAAGGTTTCAGCAATTTTTTCCTCCTGCTTTGTTGAAACTGTTGTTGAGAAGGTCAGAAATTCAGTATTGTAGGTTGGTGCTTCTTCAAATATTTTTTGATAATAGGTTGGTGTTACATAAGCGAAATGTCCGGTATAATTTTCAGCAATCGCCGCTACCTTCATCGAATACGTATGATCTGTTGATTTTAAATCGATGGTGTCTCCAATCTGTAAATTGAATAAATTGGCTAATTTTTCATTAATGATTGCCCCGTCGTCAGTCAAAGACAGGTTTTTATTCGTTTTACGATCGTTGAATAAAATAAAATCCGTTACCGAATCAGGATTTTTAGGAACATAAACTGTTACATCTTGTGGCGTTTGACCTTCTCCAGAAAGCGTCAGTACCTCAGAAGAAATCGGCAACCGATCATCGAAATCAGGTAACGTCACCACGGTTTTTTCATACTTTTCCCGCTGTGTCGGTGTCACATTTTCATTGAAGGTGACGATTCCTTGATAATGCCAAATTTTTTCAAACTGAATCGGAACGATGTCGCTGATGGAATCTCTCAAACCAAAACCGGTCAAAATCATCGACGTACAGCCGGCAATGCCAAAAATCGTCATTAACATCCGCAGTTTATAACGGAACAAATTACGCATCGTTACTTTTTGTGTAAAACTCAACCGTCTCCAAAGAGGACGAATGGCTTCCAACCATACCCGTTTCCCCGCTTTAGGAGCTTTAGGACGCAATAAGCTGGCTGGCTCACTCAACAAGTCGATCCGCAACGTCAACAGTGCAACGCCTACTGTACAAACTAAGCCGACTCCGATACCGATCAGTGAATAATTCAGATACCACGGTGTAACAAATTTTTCTATATTATAGAGTTGTCCATAAGCACTAATAATGATACTTGGAAATAAATAAAAACCTAAGGCTAAACCAAGAACGGAACCAATCAGACCTGCACTCAAGGAATAAAAGAGAAATTTCAGTGCAATTTCATGGTTCTTATAGCCCAATGCTTTGAAAGTCCCAATTTCTGATCGTTTTTCCTCGATCATTCGGGTCATGGTTGTCAAACTGACCAACGCCGCGATCAAAAAGAAAATAATCGGAAAGACAGTTGCTAGAGAAGAAATTCGATCGGCATTTTGCTTATATTCCGTATACCCCGGATTGTCCTCTCTGTCAGAGAAAAGATATTCTGCTGGTTCTAACTTATCTAAGCGAGCAGTCTCATTCTTTAATTGTAACTTTGCATCTTGAAGTTTTGGCATTTTTTCGCTGGTTTGTTTTTGAAATTCTGCCAATCCATCCTGATACTGTGTTTCAGCTTCTGTTAATTTATCATCAGCTTCTGCCAGTTCCGCTTCTCCAGCAGCTTTCTGCTCTGCCAGCTCCTGACGACCAGCAGCAATCGCTGTTTTTCCTGCGTCAATCTGATTGCGACCAGCTTGGATCTGCGCTTCCGCCTGCTGAATTTGTTGCTTTTGCTGTTGCAACGTTTGTGCCGCTGTTGTTGCTTCTTGGAGGGCTTGTTCAATTTTGGCTGCTTCTGCTTGCAATGTTGAAAGTTGAGCGGTTATTTTTTGCTTCTCACTATTGACTGCTGCAACAAATTCTTGGAATTGTGCCGCATCCGTTTCCGGTGTTAAAGCGGCCGCCTGTGCAATCACTGCAGCGTCGCTTTTAATGCTTCGCAAGACGGATAACCAATTGGCTTGTTGGGCATCGATTGTTGCTGCCAGTTCTTCTTTGCTTAACGTGACCGCTTGTTGCAGTTGGTTTAACAATGTTTCGTATTGCGTCACCCCAGTGGTCGTTTCACTGATTGTTTTTTGCAATGCTTGTTGTTGCTTTTCTGCCTCTGCTGTTTGTGCCTGTCCTTCTGCCAATTTTTCTTCTGCGGCGGTCAATTGTTCTTTCTGGCTGGCAATTTGCTGCGCCTGCTGATTTAATTCTGCTTCTTTTTCTAGAAGTTCTTTTTCATTGGTGTCTAAGGTTTGTTCAGCTTGGGCGGTTTCATTTGCCAATAGGGTTTCATTTTCTGCTAATGTCTGTTTTCCCTGATCCAGTTCTTTTTTTGCTTGGACCAATTTTTCTTCCGCAGCATCTAACGCCTGTTCCCCGTCAGTGATTTGTTTTTTTACCTTGTCCAGTTCCACTGCCGCTGTTTCTTTGACCTCGGCTAATCGTTCCTCTGGTCGGTCATCCAACATAGTTTCCAGTTTTTCAAACGCCTTATCAACTTTTTCTTCATAACTTTTCGTGTACGCTGTCTCATCCTTCGTGCTATTGAAAGTAACCAGAATGCGCGAATATACATCTAAAGCCAGATCTTTTTCTGAGACTACACCAAAATAATCAACGGAGCCTGTTCCAACATTGGTGTTTCCCCGCTTCACATTTTCAATAAATTCTGGTGAACGGACAAAACCAACCACTTTCAATTTGTGGGTGTTCACTTGATTTTGCGGATCATCCTCTTTAGCAATTTCAAAGGTATCACCGATTTTGTATTCCCCTTGTAAATCAGTGATTGCGTCCAGCGCAATTTCTCCAGATTTTTCTGGCAAACGCCCCTTCGTCAGGAGGTAGTCATTCAATGTATCCGACAACCCAAATAAACGAACCACCTGATTTGCTTTTGTCAAATTTAAATCCAGCATATATTGCGGTACTGCTTTTTTAACTTGTGGATCAGCTTTAATCAGATCCAGATCTTTTTGAGTAACCCCCAACGTAGATGCGACTGACCCATCTGCCAAACGTTGTTTCTGATAATAATCTTCTGCAGATTGAATCATATCCGGACCTGTTGCCCCGATGCCGGAAAAAAAAGCAACGCCTAAAAAAATAATCCCTAAGATTGAAAAAAAGCGTGCCGGAGAGTTTTTGATTTCTCGGAGACTTGTTTTAAGTAACGCTGATTTCTTCATTCTCTTCCTACCATTCTATTTCATCTACCGGTGTCGGCTGTTCATTGACCTCAATGCTGCGAACTTTTGCATCATTAATGCGGATCACTCGGTCAGCCATCGGTGCAATCTGAGAATTATGGGTAATGATTAAGACCGTCGTTCCCATATTCCGAGCCGTGTCCTGCAAAATCTGTAAAATTTGTTTCCCTGTTTCATAATCCAGCGCTCCTGTCGGTTCGTCACACAACAAAAGTTTCGGTTTTTTTGCTAAAGCCCGGGCAATCGTCACCCGTTGTTGTTCTCCACCAGAAAGCTGGGCCGGAAAATTATTCATCCGTTTACCTAGACCGACCTGTAGTAAAACTTCTTCCGCATCCATGGCATCGTTCACAATTTGTGACGCTAACTCTACATTTTCTTTCGCAGTCAAATTCGGAACCAAATTATAAAATTGAAAAACAAAACCGACATCGTAACGGCGATATTCCGTCAATTGTTTTGCGTTAAATCCAGCAATATCCACTCCATCGATCACCACTTGACCACTGTCACAGGTGTCCATGCCGCCAAGTATATTTAAGACGGTGGATTTCCCCGCCCCACTCGGACCTAAGATAACTGCGATTTCTCCTTTTTCAACGGGAAAAGTGATTCCATCATTTGCCATAATCGTTGTGTCGCCCATTTGATATTTTTTTACTTCATTAATGACATCAATATAGCTCATCGTATCCTGCTCCTTTAGTTATTTCCCTTCTAGTGTACCATAATTCAGAAAGAAAACCGCGGCTATCTTTTAGGAAAGAAAAGGATTTCTTCAAAAAAAAACCGACTAATTTCTGTCGTAAAACAGAAGCTAGTCGGTTCGGTCTGATTTGTTTTTATGCGTGGTAACGTTCTACTCCGTCAAGATATGTTGCGGCTAACGTCATATCTGGATTTAAAACGATAAAGTCTGCAGCACGATTTTTTGCGATTGATCCACAGGCATCGTCAATTTTACAACTGATAGCTGGTACTAATGAGCCCATCATCACTGCTTGTTCTGGTGTTGCAATTCCCCAGTCAACAACATTTTTGATAGCTTCCTTCAATCTCAAGATACTTCCGGCAAGATTTCCAGATTCCAAACGGGCGGTACCGTCTTTTACTACCACCGGAAATTCTCCCAACATATAATGGCCATCAGGCATTCCTCCGGCCATCATACAGTCGGTAATCAATGCTACATGATCATGTCCAGCTTTTTCCATCAAAATTTCTGCCGCTTGAGGATGAACATGATGACCATCACAAATCAATTCAGAAAAAACATGTTCCAATGACAATAATGCCCCAACCATACCTGGTTCACGGTGATTCAATCCCCGCATTCCATTGTAGGCATGAACGAAAACGCTCGCTCCCGCTTCAACAGCGTGTTGTGCTTCTTCTAAGGTTGCATTACTGTGTCCTAAAGAAACCACCACACCTTCGCTGGTCACTTGTTCCACAAACTCTGCCACACCCTTACGTTCAGGTGCTAAAGCAATTTTTTTGATGATTCCGCCTGAAGCTTCTTGCCATTCATGGAAAGTTGCCAAATCAGGATCGCCAAAATAAGAAGGATTTTGCGCACCTTTATGTTCTTCTGTAAAGAAAGGTCCTTCAAAATAAATACCTTGAATTTTAGCTCCGGTTACCTCTTGATGCACCTTGCCGACAGTTTCTGCTACATCCCGCAAACGTTCCTTGCTGGAAGTCAAAGTTGTAGGCAAGAAGGAAGTTACACCACAAGAAAGCAAGCCTTCACTCATTGCTTTGATTCCTTCTGCATCGTTATCCATCACGTCATGATTCATAAAACCGTGAATATGTGTATCCACTAAGCCGGGGGCAATCCATTTTCCGCTTTGATCGATTACTTTTGCGTCCTTGTCAGACAATTCAGAAGTAAAATCACCAAATTTTCCTTCTGTGATTTCTAAATAGCCGGGTCCTTTTACACCAGATTTCAAGAAAAACTTGTCAGCAAAAATAAATGTTTTCATTGCACTCGCTCCTTTAATTTTCTAATTTAAAACTACTCCTATTGCCAAAAGAAGTCAAGAAAAGGTCTACACCATTTTAAATTTTATTTATTTCTTCCATTTGTCGGTAACGAGTAAAATACTGTGCTGCGGCTTCTCTATTCTGAGAGGCTTCTAAAAGTTGTGCTTTTAACTGAAAGAGTTCTCCCAGATAGTAATAACTTTTTTTCGCATGAGCCAGCTCGATTCCCTGACTGACAAAAGTTAACGCCTGCTGATAGTCTTTTTGTTCCAGTAAAAAACTACCATAGTTGAAGAAAATCTTTGTCAACCGATTATTGCGGCGTTGCGCTGGCAACCCTCCATAAAGAGTCATGCTTTTTTCCAGATGGGCTTGTGCTTGTGCTGTATCCCCTAAAGCTGAGTACACTCGACCGATACAACTAAGCAACTGGATCTCATTGGCTGACATATGGATTTTATTCACTTGAAAAGTATATGAAAGTCCCTGCTTAAGACTCAGCAAGGCACCATTATAATCCTGATGCAGATAAAATTTGCAACTACCTTCATAGTAGTAATACAATTGCAGGTCTGTATCGAGATACAGTTGATTCAATACATGGGTCTGCTCCAACAACTCTTCTAATTTTTCATACTCATTATGAAAAAAATGATATTCCATCTGTTCTAAAATTTGTTGGCTTTTTTGAATATCATAGCGATGAAACAACATAACCTGATCAATAGTCACGTTCAAACGTTCACATAATTGTTGCATCACCAAAACATTAGGTAATTCTTCATTATTTTCGATACGACTCAAAACACTTTGAGAACAGATATCCTGACTAAGCATTTTTTGTGATAACTGCCGCTCTTTGCGAATTTCCCGAATGACCCCGCCAAATGAAAATTTTTCCGCCATAAAACTCACCTTTTTTATATGCTAATTCGCATTATCATTATTGTTTAGTTTATCACATAATACAAAAAGAACACTAACTACCCTCTCAAGAAATCATGATTTTTTTCGATTAATATATAGTAGGAGTTGATTACATGAGTGAAGCGCTGGTTACGTTTAAATGGAAACACCGATTATTTAAAGGCCGGATCGAAAAGGAATATGAAAATTCTTTTTTAATCAATGTTGCTGAACCTTCCTGTGAAGAAATCACAGAAAAATTTGCAAATCGGCTGATTGTCAGCAAAAAAGATTGTGAACCTTCCCCGATATTACCTTAACAAAACGATAGTTGCTTCTTCTGGTTGCTTCTTGTAGCTATTTTTTCTCGTATTCTTATTTGTCAAAATAACAAACGGGACCTATTTTTGTCTACTAATACGATTTTTATTTCATTAATTTATCATTTAACATAAAAAAACAGCATTCTCCAACACAGGGGCCGAAAGAAGTCCTCAGTTGGAAAATGCTGTTTTGCTTATTTTTGTTGATAGGTAGCCAAAAATTCTCGCATTTTAGCCGTCGTCCATTTTAAGTCGTCCATTTTTGGTAAATAAACGAGACGAAAATGATCCGGTGCTTCCCAGTTGAAGCCGCCGCCATGAACCAGCAAAATTTTATGCTGATGCAAGAAATCCAGAACAAATTGTTCATCATTCGTAATATTAAACCTTTTGGTATCGATTTTCGGGAAAATATAAAAGGCTGCTTTCGGTTTCACTGCGGATAAACCAGGAATATCATTGATTGCTTTGTAAATATATTCCCTTTGCTCATAAATACGTCCCCCGGGCAACAGCAAGTCATCCACACTTTGATACCCACCTAGAGCCGTTTGAATGATTTGTTGGGAAAGAACATTCGAGCATAAGCGCATTGAAGACAGCATATTCAAACCTTCAATATAATCTTTTGCGTGGGCTTTGTTTCCGCTCAACACCATCCAGCCAACTCGAAAACCGGCTACACGATGAGATTTAGATAATCCATTCAAAGTAACGACAAAACGATCAGGTGCTAACGTAGCAATTGGGATATGTTGACGTCCATCCATCACCAATCGATCATAGATTTCATCAGAAAAAATAATCAAATCATTTTCTCTGGCAATCTCCACGATGCCTTCCAAAATTTCTTTTGGATACAATGCTCCTGTAGGATTATTAGGATTGATAATAATGATTGCTTTCGTTTTATCCGTGACCTTCGAACGAATATCGGCAAGATCTGGATACCATTCACTTTGTTCATCACAAATATAATGAACCGGTTTTCCTCCAGCTAAAGAAACAGAAGCGGTCCACAATGGGTAATCTGGAGCAGGTACAAGAATTTCATCGCCGTTGTTACACAACCCCTGCATACACAGGGTAATCAATTCACTGACGCCGTTTCCAGTATAAATATCATTGATAGTGACATTAGGAAATTTCTTTAACTGACAATATTGCTCGATTGCTTTGCGAGCAGCAAAAATTCCTTTCGAATCTGAATAGCCTTCTGAATCACGAACATTCATAATCAAGTCCCGAATGATTTCATTCGGTGCCTCAAACCCAAAAGGAGCCGGATTTCCAGTATTCAGCTTTAAAATACTGATTCCTTCCTCCTGCATTCGTTCTGCTTCTTCCAAAACCGGTCCTCGAACATCATAGCTGACGCCTTCAAGCTTATTTGATTTTGCAAAATTTTTCATCTTATCGGTTATCTCCTTCAGCAATGGTATTTCTTATAACAGTAATTGAAGAAAGCCAAAATTACAATCCTTCGATTCTTCTTTTCAAAAAAGTTTTACTTTTATTCATCCTTTTGATACATCGTTATCAGATTAGCTAGCCAGTCCATGGCAATCCCGATAATTACCCCTAAAAACAAGCCAAACATCAAATTTTCTTTTGCCAGACCAATTAAGATTCCAACAACTATTCCTAACCCGGCAAACGTGCCGTCAAATTTTTTTCCATCCAAAAAAAACACCTCTTGACAAAAAAAATAATCTTGATATGATACTATTGTTGCAAAACTTGCGGTCGTGGCGGAATGGCAGACAGGCAAGTATTAGTTAGTACTCCTGCGGTTGTGGTGGAATGGCAGACACGCATGCTTGAGGGGCATGTGAGCAGTAGCTCGTGTGGGTTCGAATCCCATCGACCGCATACTTTTTTAAAGTAGAACATTTCTTTCTCTTTATGTTTTCATTCATACAGTAGAAAATAACTAATTTGATAACAGCACATCTATCCCTTTTTGCTTTCCACCAAAATAAAAAAATGATAAAATAACAAAGTAAGAGTAACAGATTTAAGCAGAAGATTCTTCCCCAAGACTTCGCTATCTGTTACTCTTTTTAAAAGTGATGTCTATTGACTACTCAATAGTATAAAAGTTGTTCGATTATTGCAAGCAATAACCATTGTTTTTTGAGATGATTTTCATTAAAACTCGTTTCTTTTCCTAGAGTACCGGCTTTCTCTTGCAGCTTGGATATCTGCATTCCGCAGCAAGCTATGATAAGATAAAAGAAAGATTGGGAGGAATGACGATGAATGCGGGACTTCTACTGATACCACTTTTATTTATTCGGTTTATACTCTTGGGCTTATTGAACAAAGATGCCTTAAAGCGAGCGGCTTTCTTTCCTCCGATGAAGGGACTTGAAGAAATCTTTTATCTTCTTTATCAGCTGGCTACGCTCTTTATTTTTATTTACCTCTTCTTTTTAACCATTCATTTGGATGACTGGGTCAGTTTTGTTGGATTATCTACTTATGTATTAGGCTGCCTCTTATTACTCATGGCAACAATCACCTTTGCAGAAAAAAAGCAGTTAATAAAAACCGGGTTGTTTCGTCTTTCCCGTAATCCAATGTATCTTGGGTACTTTATTTATTTTCTTGGCTGTGTTTTTCTCACTCGTTCGTGGGTTTTGTTTTTTTCGTTACTTCTCTTTCAATTTGCCGCCCACTGGATTATCTTATCGGAAGAACGTTGGTGTGAAGAGACCTTTGGCTTAGATTACCTCACCTACAAAAAGAAGGTTCCCCGCTATTTTTTATATGGAAAAGCAAAAAATTAACTAGCAGGAGGCGCTTATGCGAGCCAGTGAATTATTGACGACACTGTCTTTAAATTCCAAAAATGAGGATTACATTGGGATTTATTTTATGAAAAAAAACGTGATTCCCTTTACCACGATCAAAATCGACCAAGAGGGGCAACTGATTTTCTTTTCTGAAAAAGGAAAAGCCCCTCTTTCCATGAAAGAATTGCTACTAACCTTAATGAAAAATAAGCGACGGCAGCTGTTGTTTTGGGATGGAACGACTACTAAAAAAATTTATGGTATTCGAGAAGAAAACAATAAAATTGTCGTTTAAAAAGCCCGCGAAAATTCGCGGGCTTTTTACTCATATCTATTTGAAATAGCCGCTACGACCCAATTCTTGTTCTCCATCCTCAATCAATCCTTTTAGTGAGCGATCCAAAACAGAACGTTTTTTCTCTTCTTTGGAAGTTCGGCGGTATTGTCCACGGGTCATGGTCACCTCAGAATGGTTGAATTTTCGCACGCTGGGGTCCAAATCATTTTTTTCCTGATAAGCTGTCGGTTCTGTATCAAAAAGCAAATAGCTCTCGCGCGATTTATTCATCGACTGAAGCAATTCGTCTTCTGGAACATCACTTTGCTTTTGATCAGGAATAATCGAAGCCGGAATATATTTCGGTACAAAATAAGAGCGTCCAGAATATTCTCGCTTCACGGTGCTTTCCATTTTTTCCTGCGGCTTAGTTTTAACTTTATACGTGGATCGGCGATGCTCCTCTCCAAACAGAGAGGTTTTACCGGTCAAACTAGGTTCAGGTGCTTGCTTTTTCCCATAATCCGGTAAATTTTCCCGATGCTTCTTTAACTCTTCTTGCTGACGAACAGAATGCCCTTGTTTTTCAGCTGTCATTTTTCGTGACCGTCGCAATGTTCGATCTGGATTATGAACCTCTGGATAGTCACTTTGCGAAGACTGATAGCCACGATTGCTCTCATGATTATCTGGAATTTTGGTTAAAATCCAATCATCCGTCTTAGAAAGCTGCCGTTTGTTTTCCCGTTGTATTTTGACCCCTTCCTCATCTGAATATGCTGGAAAGCGGTAATGTTTGCGTTTGATTTCTAAAAAATTGCCCATCCTTGTTCATCCTTTTGTCAGACTTTTCTCCATCATACCACAAAAAAAGTTCGTTGCCATTTACTTTGCTAGAAACTTCCTGAAAAGATTTGCGCCGTCTTACTGACAATAAGTTGATGATCGATAGCCTGTAATTGTGAAAGCGAAAAAGGCAACGTCCGGGTCGTTTTCAGTTCATTCACATGGATGGATTGATCGAATTCAGTTGGATTGACCACCAACAAAAGATAGTCAGCAGTATCAAATCGGAGAATCAGCAGCAAATTATGACAAAACAATACCTGTAATCCTCCCTGAGACAATAAAGGGGTTTCCTTTCGCAGCTGAAGCCATTTATAACAACTTTCATAACAACTCGTATCGATTTCCTCCCAAGGGAAAAATTTGCGATTTTCTGGATCGGTTCCCCCAGTCAGTCCCGCTTCATCTCCATAATAAATACAAGGAATTCCCGGAAAAAATACCAGTAGAGCAAAAGCCAGTGAAACTTTTTGTTTATCGTTTTCTAATTCTGTAAGCAATCGTACCGTGTCATGGGTTCCAAGGTTATTCAACGCCTGATAAAAAAAGTCTGGCGGATAATTTTCCTGTAATTGCGTCACGGCTTCAGCTGTTTGTTGGGGAGAACTCTTTCCCTTCAAAAAATTGAGCATTGCTTCCCGCAGCGGATAGTTCATCACTCCCTGCAAATGATTTCCCAGAGCATATTCTCTTCGCTGACCATAGGAAATCTTATTTGAGGCATCTTCCCAAACTTCACCGATTAAAAGACGTTCCTCATATTTTTCTAAATTTTTGCGAATCCCATGAATAAATGTTTCCGGCAATTCATCGGCGACATCTAGCCGCCAACCGTCAACGCCCAAACGATTCCACTTATCTAACACGCCATTTTCACCATAAATAAATTGCTGAAAATCAAGATTTGTTTTATCAATTTCCGGTAAGTCAGTGATTCCCCACCAAGACTTGTATTTTTCTGGGTATGAATCAAACTTGAACCAGGAAAAATAAGGACTCGCAGTTGACTGATAGGCACCTTCTTTTTCACCGTATGCCCCATCAAAATTGAAATAGCGGCTATTTTTCCCCACATGACTGAATACGCCATCTAGCACCAGATGCATGTTGTTTTTGTGCAATGTATTAATCAACTGAACAAATTCTTCCTCGGTTCCCAGCATACTGTCGATTTTCAGATAATCGCCCGTATCATAGCGATGGTTGCTACGGGCTTCAAAAATCGGATTAAGATACAGCCCGGTAATTCCCATTTTTTTAAGATAAGGAAGTTTTTCAATGATTCCTTGCAGATTTCCCCCGAAGAAATCCCACCGTAAAATTTCCCCGTCCTCATCCTTCACGTACAACGGAGCATCCTTTGTTGTTCCGTATAAAAAAGAATTTGGTTTCGGTGCATTGACTTGCTGATTCGGATTTCCATTGAAAAAACGATCAGGAAAAATTTGATAAAAAATCGCTTCTCGGTACCATTTAGGGGCTTTATCTTCCACATAACAAGTCACCTGATAGTCAGAAATCGCTGATGCCTCTTTCACACAACAGCTTTCTCCGGCTGTATTTTTACCGTAATACAGTAGATCTTCTCCTTGAAACTGAATCTCAAAATGATAGAAATACAACCCTTTTCCTTCGTTGAAAAAAAACTCGTATTGGTATTCCGGAGAGCCAAAATTTTCAAGTTGAATACGATGGGCAGCGTGATAATCTTTATGGATAACCAAAAAAGCTGCTTCAACGTTGGGTTCCTTGATTGTTAAAGAAAATTTGACAAAGGCTTTTTCCACTACCGCACCAAAAGGATCTTTGTGCTGAATCAGCCAAGGGTCATAATAAATCTGTTTCATGCGTTTTCTCCACCACTTTTTGTTGGATTTATCTGCCAAATATCCTCTGCGTATCGTTGAACCGTCTCATCTGCTGAAAAACGACCCGCATTGGCGATATTGATCAAGCTTTTTCGTTGCCACAAAGTTTGATCCTGATACCACTGATTGATGGTTTCCTGAGCGTGACAATAAGCCTCAAAATCCCGCAGCAAGAAATATTCGTCATTGTATTTCAGCAAAGAATCAAAAATTTCCTGTCCTTCAAAATCGATATTAGGAATACTTCCATCAATCAACGCATTCAAGATTTTTTGCAGCACGGGCGATTCATCATACAGTGCTTTTGCTGAGTAATCACGGTTTTCGTAATAGGCATAGACTTCTTTTTCCGTCAAACCAAAAATAACGATATTTTCTTCTCCAACCGCATCCCGAATTTCTACATTGGCACCATCTAAAGTTGCAACTGTAATGGCTCCATTTAACATCAATTTCATATTGCTAGTTCCCGATGCTTCCTTAGATGCCAAAGAAATTTGTTCACTGACATCTGCCGCAGGAATGATTCGTTCCGCTAAAGTAACATTATAATTTTCTAAAAAGACAATTTTCAATCGACCGGCAATCGTCGGATCATTGTTTATCAGATTCCCAACCTCGTTGATTACTTTAATAATCGCTTTTGCGTAGCTGTAACTCGGTGCGGCTTTCGCCCCAAAAATAAAGACACGTGAAGGAATCGCCAAGTCAGGATTTTCTTTTAATTCAAAATAAAGCTTCAAAATATGCAATAAATTCAACAATTGTCGTTTATAGGCATGGAGCCGTTTGATCTGTACATCGAAAATAGCCGTTGGATCTACTTGGATGCCGGTTGTTTCATAAATATAACCCGCTAATCGAATTTTATTTTCCTGCTTCGCAGCCGACAACTCATTCAACGTTTCTTCATCATCTAAATAATTCAATAGCAAACGCAGGTCTTCAGGATTTTTACGCCAAGAAGTTTTGATTTTTTTATCCAAGACTGCTGAAAGCGGCTCATTTGCCAGTTGTGACCAACGACGTTGCGCGATGCCATTGGTTTTATTATTGAAACGATCAGGATAAATCCCATAAAAATCATGTAATACTACACTTTTTAATAATTCTGAATGCAGTTTGGCCACACCATTTGTGCTGTGACTGCCAATAATTGCTAAATGTGCCATGTGGACTTGTCCGTTTTGAATAATCCGTGTCCGTTGAATCAACGAATCATCATAAGCCAATTGCTTTTTCTCCACAAAGCGACGATCGATTTCTTCAATAATTTGATACATCCGTGGCAGCAGTGATTTCATCAAGTCAATCGGCCATTTTTCCAAAGCTTCTGCCATGATGGTGTGGTTGGTATAGCTCATCACTTTGACGGTGATCTCCCACGCCTGTTCCCATTGCAGCCCCTGCTCGTCCAACAATAACCGCATCATTTCTGGAATACACAATGCCGGATGGGTATCATTGATGTGGATCGCAACAAATTCACTTAAGCAATCCAATGGTTTTTTTAATTTTAAAAAATACCGTAAAATACTTTGCACCCCAGCGGAAACAAAAAAATACTCCTGAGCCAAACGAACCATTCGCCCTCGTTCATTTGAATCATCCGGGTAAAGCACTGCGGTCAAATCCTCAAACTCCCGTCGATCTTGAATGCTTGTATATTTTGCTTCCTCTGAAGTTGGAATCTCTACCCCCCACAAACGCATGGTATTCACTACATCGTTTTGATACCCGATCATCGCCGTATCATAGGGAACTGCCCGCAAGATTCGTTGGTTCTTATAAAACGGTTTTAATTTTCCTGACTCGTCCGGTACCATATAAACTTCTCCAGAAAAACGAACATCCACAGCTTTACTTTCTTTGCGAACTTCCCAAACATTTCCGCTTCTGAGCCATTCATCCGGCAATTCAACCTGATACCCATCCACAAATCGCTGTTTGAACAATCCGTAATCATAGCGGATGCCATTGCCGTTGCCCGGCAGACCACTAGATGCAATGGCATCCATAAAACACGATGCCAGACGTCCCAATCCGCCATTTCCCAAGGCCATATCCTTTTCTACATTGGCTAATTCTTCTAAATCAATTCCCATCTCTGCCAATCCTTCCCGCACCAGCGGAAGAATCCCTAGATTTAATAAATTGCTTTTCAGCATTTTCCCCGGTAAAAATTCGATAGAGAAATAATAAACCTGCTTTTTCTCTTCCGTTAAATAATTTTTCCAAGTTTGTCGCCAATTATCTGAATACAATCCCCGAACCACACTGCCCAACACAGTGAATAATTCTTGCGGAGAAGCATCCGTAATCTCCATTGCATATTTCTCTTTCAACCGTTGCCGCATATCGTTCTTAAACCTTTTTTTTGTCAACTGCATTTGTTTCTCTCCTTTTTTAAAAAGAGGATGCCATTGAGCGCTGTCAATGATTCATCCTCTTACTCTTTTCTTTATCTATTAAGGTTTCACCAGTTCTTTATACAACGAAAAATAATTCTCCGATGAAGTGGCCCAACTAAAATCTCGCGACATCGCCTGATAAATAAGATTGTTCCAAGCAGGCTGGGAAGTATGATACAAGTCAACGGCTTTCGTAACTGCCTCCAAAAAACGAAAAGCAGTAAACTCAATAAAACCAAATCCAGTTCCTTGTCCCGTAACCGGATTAAAAGGAACCACCGTGTCTTTTAGTCCACCGATTTCATGAACCACTGGCAAGGTGCCGTAACGCATCGCCATCATTTGTGACAATCCACAGGGTTCAAAGGCAGAAGGCATCAGAAAAATATCTGCTCCGGCATACATCTGTTGTGCCAATTGAACATCAAAAGAAATCGATACGGCACATTTTTCCGGATACGCATGAGCAAATCGTCGAAACTGTTCCTCAAATTCCGGATCACCGGTTCCCAATAAAACAAACTGCACCTCTTGCTGCATCAACTGTGGAAATTCTTCCAACAATAAATGGAAACCTTTTTGGTAGGTCAAACGGCTCACTACCGCTAACAGTGGAATATTTTCGTCGATCGGCAAACCCATTTTTTGCTGCAATGCTTGCTTGTTCGTGCCTTTTCCTGTTAAATCATCCATCGAAAAAGCAGCTGGCAGTGCCGGATCTGTCTCTGGATCAAAGCTGTCATAATCGATTCCGTTGATAATTCCCCGCAATTTCCCAGCTTCCATACGCAAAATTACTTCCAGACCTGCACCAAAAGCTGAGGTTTTGATTTCTTCAGCATAAGAAGGACTGACGGTATTCACTCGATCGGCGTACAAAATCCCCGCTTTCATGAAATTCAAGCAGTCATCCAAACGGACAGTTCCGTCATGATACCGTTCCATCCCCATGCCAAATAATTCCGGCAGCATTTCACCGCTGTATTTCCCCTGAAACTCAATATTATGAATGGTTAACACCGTTCGAATGCCTCGATAATTTTGAATCCATCGATATTTTTCCTTCAACAAAAAAGGAACCATCGCCGTGTGATAATCATTCAAATGCAAAACATCGGGAATAAAGTTGATACGCTCCATCATTTCTATTAGTGCTTGTTGAAAATAAGCAAATCTTTCGCCATCATCGTAATAGCCATATAGATTGTCCCGAGCAAAGTAATACTGATTGTCAATAAAATAATAGGTAACGTTGCCCATAACCAAACGCTTGATGCCACAGTATTGGTTTCGCCAGCCCACGCGAACGGAAAAAGAAAACAACTCTTCACACTGTTCTTTGTATTCCTCAGGCATTTTTGTGAAATAAGGTAACACCACGCGGATATCTACCCCTTTTTTCGCCAACTCTTTAGGCAAAGCTCCGGCTACATCTCCTAGTCCACCAGTTTTGAAAAACGGGGCGCACTCGGCTGAAGCAAAAAGGATTTTCATTTTATTCGCCCCCATAAACATCAGAAAGCACGTGAGAATTCTTTTTGATGACTAATGGCATTTCCGGTGAACCGATAATTTTTACTCCCGGCTCTACAATGACATTTTTATCTAAAATCGCATATTTGACTACTGCGCCTTCGCCAATTTGATTGTTGGCCATGACGATGGTTTCTTCCACCACTGCATTTGTGGCAATTTTTGTGCTGCGGGAAACCAGCGAACGATGAACGTGTCCTTCAATGATGCATCCTGAAGCAAATTGACTGTTCTCCACATCCGAAGTTTCAGAATAGTAGGTAGGTACTTCGTTTTTCAACTTGGTATAAATTTTCTGACTGGAATACATCAGAGAACTGAACTGACGTTGATCTAACATGTCCATGTTTGCCCGATAATAGGAGGCGACATCATAAATATTACTCAAATAACCTGTATACTCATAGCTGGCGCTATTCAATTTTACGATCAATTCCCGTAAAAAAGATTCAAGGTTAACTGTACCGCCAGTTTTCTGAGCTTCTGTCAACTCATCGATCAATCGTTGGGTTTGAATCATGTAGATATCGGCACATAAGTTGACCGTTTCCGGTAACTGCAAGTCGTTTGCTGCCGTTACTGTTTCAATCGTTCCACCTTCAGTCAAATCCAAAATGATATCGGTAGGATAAACATTCTCCTTTGCAATTCGTTTATAGACAACCGTCATCTCATTCTTTTGCAGCTGATGAATTTTCAACAACGCCCGCAAATCGATATTGCATAAAATTTTACTTCCCATAAACACCGTGTATTCCGATTTTGATTTTTCCAAATAATCAATCAACACATCATAATACTCACGGTTTTCAGCTTTTCGTTTGAGAAATTCTTGATAAACATGAATAAAGAAACGATTTTGGACACCATCAAGATTCCATTCTTTCCCACCACCGATATGATCAAAAACCGATTGGGTCTCCCCTTCATTAAATACCATAAATACTGTATTGATGTTGGCGTTTACGATACTTGAAAGATTAAAATCAATGAGGCGGTACTTGCAGTCAAAAGGCAAGGTTGCCAGTGGTCGGTGCTCCGTCAAAGGCAAAAGCTCATTGTATTGATGGAGATTTCCCAAAATCCCGCACATTTTATTAGTCTTCATCGATGGTCACTCCAATCACTTCTGAATACCCCACAACTGCAATTTCTTCACTGCCGTCGATTTCTGCATTGTCACCGATAATCGCGTTTTCTCCAATAATCGCACGGTGAATTTTCACATTTTTACCGATTGTTGCACCCGGCATCACAATACTGTCGGAAATCGTCGACCCTTCTTTTACTTGAACATCTCCTGAAAGAATACTATGATCAATGCTGCCGGCAACATAACAACCGTCAACGATCAACGAATTTTTTGCCGAACCAGTTTCTGTCAAGAAATGCGGTGGAGAGATGGTATTTTTAGAATAAACCCGCCAACCTTTGTCGCGAATTTCCAGCTCCATTTCCGGCTCAATAAATTCCATGCTGGCTTCCCACAAGGAATCAATGGTTCCTACATCCTTCCAATAACCAGAAAAACGATAAGCGAATACATTCTCTCCACTTTCCAAATAGGCAGGGATCACGTGTTTTCCAAAATCGATCATTTGTCCATCCTTTGAATAACTGCTGGTTAGGACACTACGCAGACGGCCCCAATTAAAGATATAAATACCCATTGATGCTAAATTATTTTGCGGATGCTCTGGTTTTTCTTCAAACTCAATGATTCGATCATTTTCATCGGTGTTCATGATACCAAAACGAGACGCTTCTTTCCATGGAACTTCGATCACTGCCACGGACAATGAAGCATTGTTTTCCTTATGGGCTTCAAGCATCGCTTCATAATCCATTTTATAGATGTGATCTCCCGATAAAACCAATACATATTGCGGGTCCAATTGATCGATATACGCTATATTTTGATAAATGGCATGGGCGGTTCCTTCAAACCATTTACTGCCTTCCGAACTGGAAAATGGCTGCAAAATCGTTACACCGGAGTTGATTCCATCTAGTCCCCAACTGGCACCATTTCCAATATGATGGTTAAGAGCTAACGGTTGATACTGAGTCACCACACCTACTGTATGAATGCCGGAATTGGCACAATTACTTAAAGCAAAATCAATAATTCGGTACCGTCCGCCAAAAGGCACCGCTGGTTTGGCAATATTTTTTGTCAATTTACCCAATCTTGTTCCTTGTCCCCCAGCCAGGATCATCGCTAACATTTCTGTCTTCATTTTATTTCGGTGAAAACTCACCTGCCTCCTTTCTATCTCTTCCTAGTGACTGCCGACGTGTGTTGATTGTTTCTGGTTTAATAATCAATGCTCCAAGTGCCGGAACGATTGTTTTGATCCTGTACGAAAACTGTTTGAAAGCCTCTGCTTCCGTTTGACAGACCTCATTATTTTTGGTCCAGGTACCGCCAAATTCTATTTTTTCGGTATTCAATAATTCTTGATAGGTTCCCGGATATGGAACACCGATCACAAAGTCTTTGCGTTCCACCGGAGTCAAATTAAAGACTAAAATCAGAAAATCTTTTTTCGTTTTTCCCTGACGAATAAAACTCAGAACACTTTCTTGGGTATTGTCCGCATCAATAATTTCAATGGTTTCAACTTGGTCCTCCAACTCCCACAACGCTTTTTCCCGTTTGTAAAGCTGATTGAGGGTTTGGGTAAAGTACTGCATTTTTTGGTTGAGAGAATCCTCTAAATCCACCCATTCAAGACCATGATCGTATTTCCATTCAAGAAACTGTCCCCACTCACTGCCCATAAACAACAATTTTTTTCCGGGATGCCCGATTAAATAAGTGTAAAGGTTTCTCAGTTGAGCAAATTGTTTGTAGCGATCTCCCCACATCTTGTGCATCAAACTTTTTTTCCCATGAACAACCTCGTCATGAGAAAGAGGGAGAATATAATTTTCATTCATCATGTACATAAATGAAAAGGTCAATAGGTTAAAATGATTTCGGCGAAGTAGTGGATCCATTTCAAAAAAACGCAAGACATCATTCATCCAGCCCATGTTCCACTTGTAATCAAAACCTAACGCACCAGTCTCAATCAATCCGGTAATTTTGGTTTCCGAAGAACTCTCTTCTGCAATCATGATTGTTGTTGGATGGGCCAGCTTTATGACCGCATTTAATTTTTGCAGAAAATAATAACCTTCTAGATTCCGATTGCCGCCTTCATGATTCGGCGTCCAAGGTCCTTCATCATAATCCCGATAAATCATATTCGATACCGCATCGACCCGTATTCCGTCAATGTGATACATTTCAATCCAAAACAACGCGCTGGAAATAAGAAAGCTTTGAACTTGCGGCTTACCTAAATCAAAATTGATTGACCCCCAACGAACATTACTTGCGCGATCAGGATCTTCATATTCAAAAGTCGGTGTCCCGTCATAGTATGGCAGTGTGTCATCATTGATACAAAAATGTCCCGGTACCCAGTCAACAAAAACACCAATATTATTTAAATGACAAGTTTCCACAAACTGTTGAAACTCTTCTGGTGTACCATAATAAGAACTCAACGCAAAATACCCAATCAGCTGATAGCCCCATGAAGTTCCAAGGGGATGCTCCATCAAAGGCATAAATTCAATATGGGTATACCCCATTTTTTTAACATAGGGAATCAGTTCAGCTGTCAATTCTTTGAAGGTATAGGGCTCGCCATTTTCATGGTGTTTCCATGAGCTGGCATGAATCTCATAAATATTTAATGGACGTTTGAAACTGCTTGAACGTTTTTTTCGTCCCTGCCACAGTCCATCCTTCCATTTTTTTTGCGGAATTGTATGAAGTATCGCTGCGTCTCCCGGTCGTTTTTCAAAACGAATCGCTAAAGGATCAATTTTAAAAATTTCTCGTCCATCGGCTTGACGAACCTTGAATTTATAAAGTTGACCTTCTTGAGGTCGATCCGTTGTTATTTCCCAGATACCAGATGATTCACGGTAAGACATCGGCAAGGAATCATCCCATTGATTGAAATCTCCTACTAGCCAGACTTGTTGCGCATTTGGTGCCCAAACACGAAAGACATAGTGCTGTTTTACCCGGTGAGCCCCCAGCAAATGCTGACTGTAAAAGTTTTCTCCGGTCAAAAAACGATTTTCTGCACTTATCAGTTCCATTTGTTCTACTTTTTCAGCCATCTTCATTTCCCTTCCCGAACGCTTGCAATCTTCATCTTCCAAAAATAACAAAAATCACTTTTTTCTTTTCTAATAATAGGATAACATACTTCTCATTTTTATGTGATAGTTTTTTCTATATTTATTCAATGAATTTTAGATAAAAATATTTAATAAATAAAACAAACGCTTACATTTTTATTTAAGTGATAATATACCTAAAATTACGTACGAAACGAACAAAATTAAATACTTTATTCTCGATTAATCATAATTTATATTTTTTTACACCATTAGAATTTAACTATATTTTTGATAAATAAATGAGTTATTAATTTTTCTAATTTATTTTCAAAAACAAAAAAATCTTTCTCCAGATGAGAAAGATTTCTACTATGTTCTACTATTTTCAAGAAATTTTACGAACTAACAAAAGCAAACAGCATCCGACAATCATCAGCTGACTAATTACAAGTCCGGTAATCAGCCAGGAACCGACATCAGGTATCGTTTGAAAATTTATCAGTAGAAGAAGTGTCAGACCACCAATTCCTAAACTAAAAAAGGGGTAGCTTTTCAGGTTATAGAAGCAGGCGGCTCCGGCAAAAAGATTTCCAATACCCAAGATAAGTGTGAGCAGTAAGGCAAAAAGTAAAAAATCGCCGGGAAAATGTTCCACCAAAAATTTACTGGAGAGAACTGTCTGAGATTCGTTACCCAAAATATACACGCCATACCCAAGACTCAGGAGCGCCACTGTTATGTGCCCTCTCCATAAAAATGACCAACGGATTTTCACCCTCTTCACCTCTTTCAAAGGAAACGTTTTATATGATAATTATAATCTTTTTCTCATCATTAAGCAATCTAAACTATCTGATTATTCTAATGATTCGACAAACCGCTAAAACTTTTGTTTCCTTTTTATTTTTGTTATACTGAAAATTGACGAAAGGAGGTTCATCGAATGGACATCAAAATGTTGCTAATGATCTTCCTTATTAATTTTGCCTATATCACACTGAATACACTGCGCTTTTTATTAACAATGAAGGGGTATCGTTTAATCGCTCCTTTGGTTAGTATGGCAGAAATCATTATTTACATCGTAGGATTATCCATGGTCCTTGATCGCCTGGATAACCCTATTAATTTATTCGTTTACGCCCTCGGCTATGGCGTAGGTATCAGTGTTGGCATTAAAATTGAGGATGCATTGGCTCTCGGGTATATCATGGTTACCGCAATCCTACCTTCCAATACAGAAGAAGAACGGAGTCTGCCAAAAATCTTACGGGAAAATGGCTATGGTGTTACACAGACCTTTGCGCAAGGATTAGAAGGCGAACGAATGGTTTTAGAAATTTTATCCCCGCGAAAAAGCGAACGGGACTTGTATCGTCTAATCAAAGAAGTCGAAGAACGGGCCTTCATTATTTCTTATGAGCCTAAATATATCTCTGGCGGTTTCTGGACAAAACGAGTTCGGAAACGACAAAAGCGGCAATAAAAAGTGAAAAAAACAGTTTCTCAGCTGTTTTTTTCACTTTTTTTGTTATTGTTTGTGAAAATATTCGACAACTTCTCATCCTTTTGTTATTATCAGTCATGTAGCTTGATGGGAGGTGTCTAAATGAAACAATATATACAGGAAAATCGATTAAAACGTTTCTTGCTCAGCTGCGGCGCTGCGGCGATTTTATCTTTTCTTTTACACATTCTGTCCATGGAACAAATTCTTGCTTTTTTACCCACTGACCCGCTTTCAGAAACGGCTTATCAGCAAATTGCCAGCTCGCAACTTTTTTTACATTTCTTCATTTTATCTGCCCTTTTATTTAGTTCAGGTTTGCTCATTTATTTTAAACGATCAACGAAGGATGAGTTTATCGAGGCGACGCAACTACTTGTCGCATGTCAATTGCTCCTGCTTCTTCGTACGTTTATTTTTGTATTTGATCCTCATTCCTTTTCTTATCTTTTACTAGTGGGGATTCAGCTGCTTTTGGTTACGATGGCCTTATTCTTTTATTTTATGAACTTTTTGAAATACCCAGGTCATTTAATTTACGCCTTGATCACTTTAGCCTGCTTATTCATCTACCTTTTCAGTATTTTGTACACCCTGTTCTTGACAGAATTCAATTTACCAAATACCGGTAGTGTTTTGGTGGATGTATTTTTGATTGCAACCTTGAGTGTATTTGTTAAAAATGCAGAAGCTGTTGTTGCAGAATAAAAAAACCGGAAATTTTCAGTCTTTCGAAAATTTCCGGTTTTTTTAATTTGTTGCCCATAACTCTTTGATCAGCCCACCAGTATAAACCTTAAACATACTTTCAATTTTTTTCTTCTGGCTGGACGCTACCACAAGAAAGTAGTTGCCGTCCGCGTCAAAATCAATCTCTCCTACAACTTGATAGCGTAATTGTTCATTTGCTGTCTTTCCTTTATCGTGCAGGTAACTGATTGCTTGCGAACCTGATAGGATGAAATTTTTTTCAATCAGCCAATCTAAAACGACAGGAATAACGGTGGCTGCCCCAACTGACTGTTTCTGACGAATCGCCAAAATCAATTCACCATCAGAAAACTTTCCCTCATCAAACCCGCTGACAGACAACTCTCTGCGGGCTTTTTCAATTTCACCCTTAGGAATAAACGTGATTACTTCACCATTTTTTGTTTTCGTTATCGGATTATCCTTCACACTTTCCATCACAAAACGCTCCTTCATTGCTATTCTAAATCAATGATAGCAACAAAAAATGGCATAATCAATCAATACACTCGTTATATTCTAATAATAATCATTAATATTTAATCTTAATGGCTTTTTTCTTCCTTTTCATCCTTAATTAGGAAGGTTAAAGACTCCTGTCCAAGTTTGTTCATCAAATAATCAAGCAGACAAAACAGCCTAAAAGTAGGAATAGAATCCAATTCTAGACCAAAACTCTCTTTTTCACTTGAAATCACAGGTACCATTACTTGTTTCGTTTCCTCTTGGAGAATCTGTGTTTCCAGCAGCGCCTTTAAAAAAATACTTTCACGAATTTTCCGCTGCTTGTTACTCCGTTCCAAAATAACTTCCACCTGATCAAAAAAATACTCCTCATTGACATCCCCAATCAACTGCTGCAGCTCCAACGGATTTTTCTCCGTCCTTCCTTCTCGGTTATTCGTAAAATAAACCGGCAAAGCACAGCTATTTCGTTGGTAAAGAACACTATAAAACCGAATCTGATTTCCTGCCTCAAAATACATTGGCAGTCGTTGCTTATCTGTCAGTGCGAAAAAGTATGTGCGCTGTTTCAATGTTTCTATTACCTCGTAGCAAACGCGCACTATATCAGCTGTTTCTAGCCGTTCTTCTTGTAACCCAAGTATTTCTACCGAAGGAATTTTCTCCTCATAAATTGGAAAATCAAGGGAGTAGCGGCGATCTTCTCGACGAACAAATCCCAATTGAATCATCTGGTCCAAAAATCGTTCAAAGTTCTTCTCCGGAAAAACAGTTTTCAGTTGACGCAAGGTCACAGTCGGCTGTTCCTGTAAAAAATCAGTGAGTTTTTCGAAGTTGGAATTTTTAAGAAGTTCTGGCATTTCTCCTGAATAAAAATAATGCATCGTCTTCCCTCTTTTATTCTCAAAAAAAGAAGAGGAAGTGAATCACTCACCCACTCTTCTTCAAATGAATTAGTTTGAAAAAGCTTCTGTTAATTGTGGTACAACTTGTTTCTTCCGGGAAACAACACCTTTTAACAAGGCACGGTTATTTGTCAGTGTCGTTTGAAAAGCAGCTTCTACAGCTTCTTTGGGTTCACCTACAACTAACAATTCAGAATTACTGGCTAAAATATCAGTAGCAATCAACAAGAATAGGTCATAGCCTTTTTTAGTATTTTCTAAGGCCATCGTTGTTTCCAATTCTGCTTGGCGATCAAAAACTTCTTTTAGATCCACCGTATTGACTTGGGCGATACGAACATTTTTATCACCCATTGGAAAACTCTTCGCATCTAAATCCAGCAGTGTTTCTGCAGATTTATCACTAAGGTTGGTCCCGGCTTTCAACATTGCCAAACCATATTCATTCAAGTCAACTTCCGCCAAAGCAGCCAATTCTGTTGCAGCGTTGACGTCTTCTTTGGTACAGGTTGGTGATTTAAACAGCAACGTATCAGAAATAATTGCGGATAACATGATTCCGGCGATTTGTTTAGGAACGTCGATTTCAGCTTCCTTATATAATTTTAAAACAATCGTACTGGTACATCCGACTGGTTCCGCACGATAATACAAAGGATTCGCTGTTTCAAAGTTGGCGATACGATGGTGGTCAACGACTGCCAAAATATTTACATCTGCAATATCTGCAATACTTTGTTGGAACTCATTATGATCGACAAGCATCACATCGGTTGCTTCTCCTGCTTTTTCAACAACTCGTGGTGCTTCCAATTGAAAATGATCCAAAGCGTATTGTGTTTCTTCGCTAGGGGCACCCAAAGCAACTGCTTCAGTATCCTTACCTAATTCTTTTTGTAAATGCGCAAAGGCGATTGCTGCACCAATCGCATCTGTATCTGGGTTTTGATGACCAAAAACTAAAATTTTTGACATGTGATTCGCTCCTTTTTTATTCACTTCATTCTAATAATAGCAAAAAACAGGAAAGATTCAATAAAAAATCTCCTCTTTCCTGTTTTGTTTATCTTGTTAAATAGCCGGTATAGTCGCTGGTATGCAACAATTCTTTGGCATTTTGTACCCGTTCTTCTGTTGGGGGATTGATTCCTTCTAAAGGATAAGCAAGGTCCAATTCTTCCCACTTATATTTACCCATCGTATGATAAGGGAGGATTTCTACTTTATCAACATTATTTAATGATTTGATAAAGGTATCCAAACGAGTCAGAAATTCATCAAAATCACTTCTAAACGGTACCAACACATGGCGAATCCAAACAGGTTTATTGATTTCAGACAAATATTTTGCCATTTCCAAAATATTGTTGTTGCTTTGACCTGTCAATTCTCTATGTTTTTCGTCATCAATCTGTTTAATATCAAATAAAATCAAGTCGGTGTATTTCATCAGCTCTTGGAATTTTGAGAAAAATGGTTCTTTATAGGTAAAAGGATTTCCACAAGTATCCAACGTAGTATTGATGCCTTGTTCCTTGGCTTTTTTGAACAAATCAATCAAAAAATCAATTTGTAAAAGAGGTTCACCACCACTGACGGTCAAGCCGCCCTTTTTTCCCCAATAGCTTTTGTAATGCAACGCTTCTTCCAATACATCATCGGCGGTCCGATGTTTTGCTTTCGGGTCATTGATTTTCCATGTATCAGGATTATGACAGAATTGACAACGCATCCGACAGCCTTGCATAAATACAATGAAACGTACCCCAGGACCATCAACGGAGCCAAAACTTTCTGTAGAGTGGATATTGCCGATAATTGGTTGTTCAGTCACAATTGACATAAACAGCTCCTCCTTTATATAAAAAAAACGAAAGCGAATAGAACTCCGTCCATCCGCCTTCGTTTTTGTACTATTTAATTTGTAGACAAGCCTACATTTTTTCGTGGAATGTACGGCTGATTACGTCTAATTGTTGTTCACGAGTCAAGTCGATAAATTTAACGGCATAACCAGAAACCCGAATTGTAAAGTTCGCATATTCTTCTTTTTCTGGATGTTCCATTGCATCAACTAATTTTTCTTTACCAAAGACGTTCACGTTCAAATGGTGTGCACCTTGATCAAAGTAACCGTTCAAGACATTTGTCAAGTTTGCTACTTGTTCTTCTTCATCATGTCCTAATGCATCAGGATTGATACTTTGTGTATTTGAGATACCATCCAAAGCATATTCGTAAGGCAATTTAGTCAATGAATTTAGTGAAGCCAACAAGCCGTGTTGTTCTGCACCGTAAGATGGGTTAGCACCTGGTGATAATGGTGCACCTGCAGGACGTCCGTCAGGTAGGCTACCGGTTGCTTTACCGTAAACAACATTTGATGTGATTGTCAAAATCGATGTTGTTGGTTCTGAATCACGGTAAGTATGGTAATGTTCCAATTTTTCTAAGAAAGTTTTCAATAACCAAACAGCGATATCATCTGCGCGGTCATCGTCATTCCCATATTTAGGGAATTCGCCTTCTGTCTTATAGTCAACGACTAGGCCGTCTTCGTCACGAACTGGGTAAACTTTTGCGTATTTGATTGCAGATAATGAATCGACAACATGAGAGAAGCCGGCAATACCAGTTGCAAATGTACGTTTCAAGTTTGTATCCATCAAAGCTAATTCAGCAGCTTCGTAGTAATAACGATCATGCATATAGTGAATGATATTCAATGTGTTGACATACATTCCAGCCAACCATTCCATCATGTCATCATATTTTGCCATTACGTCATCATAATCCAACGCATCGTCAGAAGTGATTGCGCGATAAGCAGGTCCAACTTGTGCTTTTGATTTTTCATCCACACCACCGTTGATTGCATACAATAAAGCTTTTGCAAGGTTGGCACGAGCACCAAAGAATTGCATTTCTTTACCAGTTTGAGTAGCGGATACACAACAGCAGATTGCATAGTCATCCAACCATACAGGACGCATTACATCGTCATTTTCGTATTGGATTGATGATGTTTCGATAGAAATCTTCGCAGCATAATCTTTAAAGCCTTGAGGTAAACGTGAAGAATACAAGACAGTTAAGTTTGGTTCTGGTGAAGGTCCCATGTTTTGCAAAGTACGCAAGAAACGGAAGTCATTTTTTGTAACCAACGTACGTCCGTCTAAGCCCATACCAGCGATTGACAAAGTTGCCCAAACTGGATCGCCAGAGAACAATTCATTGTATGAAGGGATACGTGCGAATTTAACCATACGTAATTTCATTACCAAATGGTCGATCAATTCTTGTGCGCCTTCTTCTGTCAACGTACCATTTTTGATGTCGCGTTGAATATAAACATCTAAGAAAGTTGATACACGGCCGATTGACATTGCCGCACCATTTTGTTCTTTGATTGCAGCAAGGTAACCAAAGTATAACCATTGAACGGCTTCTTGTGCGTCAGCAGCTGGACGTGAAATATCAAATCCATAAGCAGCAGCCATTTCTTTCATGCGTTTTAAGGCATTGTATTGGTCAGTGATTTCTTCACGCAAACGAATATCTTCGTCAGTGAATTGTCCATGTCCACAGTTTTCGTGATCTTTGAATTTTTGTTCCATCAAGTAATCGATACCGTATAATGCTACCCGACGATAATCGCCAACAATCCGTCCACGACCATAGGTATCGGGAAGTCCTGTGATGATTTTGTTACGGCGAGCCGCACGAATTTCAGGTGTGTAGGCATCAAATACACCTTGATTATGTGTTTTATGATATTTGCTGAAGATTTCAGTAAATTTAGGATTTGGTTTGTAGCCATAGCTTTCAAGCGCTTCTTCTGCCATGCGAATACCGCCATAAGGCATGAAGGCACGTTTCAAAGGTTTATCTGTTTGGATACCGACGATTTTTTCTTGATCTTTTAGTTCTTCATCAATATAGCCAGCACCGTAAGCATTTGCTGCCGTAACAACATCCGCTTCCATGTCTAATACGCCGCCATTTTCACGTTCTTGTTTTTGCAAATCTTGCAATTTGCTCCAAAGTGTTTTGGTTGCATCTGTTGGTTCTGCTAAGAAAGCTGCATCCCCTTCATATGGCGTATAGTTCGCTTGGATAAAGTCGCGAGTGTTGATTTCTTCTTTCCAAAGTTTGCCTTTGAATCCATTCCATTGTTCCATTTAATGGACCTCCTTAATCTTTCTGTTCAATATGTAACAGCTTTACAAGGTTAGTATAACACAAGCGATTGGCTTTGCAAGCATTTTCTTGTTTTATTTTGAACAAGGAAGTGACTTACAAAAAATCGCCTCTTATAAACGTTGATACAATAGAATTCTCTTATGTGAAGCGCTTAATTTAATTTTTTCTAATAAAAAAAATCCTGCGATTTATTGCTACAAAAAACGGGTATCTGTAACAATACAGATACCTGTTTTTCAAATTAACTATATAACAGTTTTGTTTTCTTCGATGGCTGGATCTTTCACTTCCTGAACATGAAGGATTGTTCCGCCTTGTTTCTCATCCATAGCAAAGGAACCATTAGATGTTCGATCGCTGATTGGGTAATCATTCGACTGAATTTCTACTTGTTGTCCTTTTTGATTTTGTAAAATCAATTGACGCTGATCTCCGGGACCAATATAGGCAATTCGGTGCGGATTTTTTTTCAATTCTCTTAAGATCATCAAGCCGCGTTTGGCTCTGCCAAGAGGACTCAATTCTTGTGCCAGCATTCGTTTGACCGCTCCACGCTGCGTCACAATAACAACCGGTGTATCTCCTTCTGAATAAACGACCATTCCCCCAACAAGGTAATCATCTTCTTTCAGATTCATTGCCTTAACGCCAGCAGCTTTTGGTCCTACAACGGGCACTTCCGTCAATGGATAGCGCAAACCAAATCCACGATTGCTTGCTAAAAAGACATCCTTCGTCTCTTCTTGATTAACAAGGTAGCAACTAATTAATTCGTCTTTTGCCTCTTTAAATTTGATAATCGATAACGGACGGCTCTTGTAGGTCCGCCAAGGTTCAAATTCTGACATTCGAGTTTGTTTAATTAGTCCCTGTTTTGTCATTAAAACAAAATTCTTTTGTGGATCTAATTCTTTGTAGCTGAAGACAGCTAAAATTGATTCATCAGTCGAAAAATTCATCATGGTTTGAGAAATATGCTCACCAATGTCTTTCCATTTCATATCTGGCAGCTCATGAACTGGACGATAAATCATATTTCCCTGAGTCGTAACTATCAACAAATGATCGAGCGTATTTGCCTGCTGGGTGAATAAGACAAAATCTCCATCCTTCATTCCCAGTTCAGTTGGTTTCGATGCGCCATAAGAACGCAGACTGCTACGCTTGATATATCCTTCATGAGTTACTGAAACGACAACATCTTCTTGGGCAACCAAGACTTCCGTTTCAATCTTGATTTCTTCAATCTTATCTTGAATTTTTGTCAGTCGTGGATTACCGTATTTCTTTTTGACTTCCCTCAATTCTTTCTTGATGACTTTCAGGAGCTCCGACTCATTGTTCAAAATATTGTGTCGTTCAGCAATATAGATTTGCAGTTCTTTCGCTTCTTGCTGTAGTTGCGTGATGTCGGTATTTGTTAAACGATACAATTGTAACGTAACGATTGCTTCTGCCTGCTCTTCAGTAAAGCCATGGCGAACAACCAAATTATTTTTGGCATCTTTTTTATCTTTACTCCCACGAATCGTTGCGATAACTTGATCGAGAATCGACAGCGCTTTGATCAAGCCGTCCACAATATGTTGTCTGCGTTGCGCTTTCTCTAGTTCGAAACGACTGCGTTTCATAATCACTTCTTTGCGATGTTTGATATAGCTTTCGAGAATCCGCTTCAAGCCCACTTGTTTGGGACGCATTTCATCGATGGCGACCATATTGAAATTATAATTGATCTGCAACTCGGTGTTCTTGAAAAGATAATTTAGAATTCCTTCCGCATTGACATCTTTTTTCAGCTCAACCACGATTCGTAAACCCGTCCGGTCACTTTCATCCCGAACTTCAGCGATTCCTTCAATTTTTTTATTCAAGCGAATCTCGTCCATTTTTTTCACGAGTGTCGCTTTATTAACCTCGTAAGGAATCTCTGTGATGACAATTTGTTGCTTATTGCCTTTCATTGCTTCAATACTGGTCTGAGAACGTAAAATTACTTTTCCCCGACCTGTCTCATAAGCTTTTTGGATTTCTTCTTTTCCTTGTAAAATCCCTCCGGTTGGAAAATCCGGACCAGGAATAAATTCCAGTAATTTTTCCAACGGTGCAGTAGGATGATCGATTAAATAAATGGTTCCATTGATTACTTCATCCAAATTATGGGTAGGAATTTCTGTTGCATATCCGGCAGAGATTCCCGTTGACCCATTAACCAACAGATTAGGAAATTTTGCTGGTAAAACGGTCGGTTCTTTTTCAGTATCGTCAAAATTCCAAACTAAATCTACTGTTTCTTTTTCGATATCCTTCAGCATTTCGCCGCTTAATTCCGATAGACGAGCTTCTGTGTACCGCATCGCAGCCGGTGGGTCACCATCCATACTCCCGTTATTTCCATGCATTTCGATCAGGACTTCCCGTAATTTCCAATCCTGACTCATGCGAACCATTGCTTCATAAATACTGCTGTCTCCATGAGGATGATAATTCCCCATGATATTTCCGACTGATTTCGCAGATTTACGGAAGCCTTTGTCATATGTGTTGCCATCTTTGTTCATCGCAAATAGAATTCGACGTTGCACGGGTTTTAAGCCATCGCGAATATCGGGCAATGCCCGTTCTTGGATGATGTATTTGGAGTAACGGCCAAACCGATCCCCCATTACTTCTTCTAAAGTCAATTCTTGAATGTCATGATGATGTTCCAAGAGGGCACCTCCTATTCGTTAAATAAATTGATTTCTTCAATTGTTTCTGGAACGTCCGTTTTTTCGGTAGTTTCTAAAGGTCCAGTCTCATTTTCCTTACGATCCAAAATACTGCCGTCTTCTTCCAAAGTAAACTGAACATGTCGTTCGATCCACTTTCGGCGGGGTTCGACTTTATCCCCCATCAAGGTTGTAACTCTACGCTCTGCTTGCGCTGCATCATCAATTCGCACACGAATTAAGGTTCGGGTAGCCGGGTCCATCGTGGTTTCCCACAGCTGTTCCGCATTCATTTCCCCCAGACCTTTGTATCGTTGCAACATGTAGCCCTTACCAACTTTTGTCGTTACCTCAGATAATTCTTCGTCGGTCCACGCATATTCAACCACGGCTTTTTTTCCGACACCCTTTGATACTTTATAAAGAGGGGGCAGCGCAATATAGATTTTTCCCGCTTCAATTAGCGGCTTCATATAACGATAGAAAAAGGTTAGCAGCAACACTTGAATGTGGGCACCATCGGTATCCGCATCCGTCATGATGATGACTTTATCATAGTTGCAATCATCAATGGCAAATTCCGGCCCGACACCGGCCCCAATCGTATAAATCATAGTATTGATTTCTTCGTTTTTTAAAATATCCTGCATTTTTGCTTTTTCTGTGTTGATAACCTTTCCTCGTAAAGGCAAAATGGCTTGGAATTTTCGATCCCGCCCTTGCTTGGCTGAGCCTCCGGCAGAATCTCCTTCCACAAGATACAATTCATTGCGTTTGGGATTTCGAGATTGCGCTGGTGTCAATTTTCCAGATAAAAGAGATTCCCCTTTTTTTCGTTTCTTTCCGGTGCGGCTTTCTTCCCGTGCTTTGCGGGCAGCCTCTCGTGCTTCCCGGGCTTTGACAGCTTTTCGAACCAGCATTTGGCTCATTTCGCTGTTTTCCTGCAAGTAAAAACCTAGTTGTTCTCCGATGACATTATCCACCGCATTTCTCGCAATCGGTGTCCCTAGTTTTTCTTTGGTTTGCCCTTCAAATTGCAAAAGATTTTCCGGTACTCGAATCGACAACACCGCCGCCAATCCTTCACGAAAATCACTGCCTTCAAGATTTTTATCTTTTTCCTTTAATAAACCAACTTTACGGGCATACTCATTATAGGCCTTCGTCATGGAAGCCCGCATGCCGGCTTCATGGGTACCACCATCTTTTGTTCGGACATTATTAACGAAAGACAAGACATTTTCGGAATAACCATCATTGTATTGGTAGGCAATCTCTACTTCGATGCCTTCTTTTTCACCAGAAAAATAAATGACTGGAGACAAGGTATCCTTTTCTTCATTTAAATAGTTGACGAACTCTTTAATTCCTTCTTCAAAATGAAAGGTTTCTGATACAGGTTCTTCCCGCAAATCCGTTAAGGTGATTTTCACACCTCGTAACAAAAAGGCCGATTCCCGCAATCGTTCCGCCAAAATATCGTAGGAAAATTTCGTTGTTGAAAAAATCGTATCGTCCGGCATGAAGGTTACGGTAGTTCCGTTTTTCTTCCGCGTCTTGCCGATTTTTTTCAAGGTACCGTCTGGCTTGCCGCCATTTTTAAATTCTTCTTGGTATTCCATACCGTCACGAACGATGGTCACCTTCAACCACTTCGAAAGGGCATTAACGACACTGGCACCAACACCGTGTAATCCACCAGAAGTTTTATAGCCGCCTTGACCAAATTTTCCACCGGCATGTAAAACGGTAAAGATAACTTCAACAGTAGGAATCCCAGAAGCATGCATTCCGACCGGCATTCCCCTACCGCTGTCAGTAACTGAGATACTGTTATCGTGATTGATTGTCACACTAATTTCATTTCCATAACCGGACAATGCTTCATCAACTGCATTATCTACGATTTCATAAACTAAATGATGCAGACCACGGCTATCGGTTGAACCAATATACATTCCCGGTCTCTTACGAACAGCTTCCAAACCTTCTAAAACTTGAATCGAAGCATCATTGTATTCGTTGGTTTTATTTTTTGCCAAATTCAACGCTCCTTCATTTGAACTGTGCGAATCAATCGCACCATTTCTTATGATACTCTAAAAAGCAGCTGAAAAAAAGAGAGAAGCCAAAAATTATTTTTTGACCACTCCCTTTGATGCTCCTGTATTTTTGTTAGAAAAAAATTCTAGGTATCAATTTATGCTTGATTAATTTTTCCTAATTCGATCTTGATGCATCGGTTCATGACGATATCATTACGGCCTGCAGCCCGCAAAATTTCTGCGGCTTCATCATTCTCGATACCTAATTGTGCCCAGAAAACTTTTGCATCTGTTTCTAGAAAATCGTGAGCGATTTCCGGCAGAAACTCCCCTCGACGGAAAATATCCACGATATCGATTGGTTCTGGAATATCCTGTAGACGATCATACACTTTTTCTCCCAAAATTTCTCCCTCAACGACTGGATTGACCGGAATAATCCGGTAGCCGTGCTCTTGTAGAATCTGTGCAATCCGGTAGCTGGTTCGTTCAGGATTTTTACTTAGCCCAACAACTGCGATGGTTTTTGCTTCATTTAAATAAGAAGCGATGGTTTTTAAATCTGGATTTTCAAAAGACATTTTTTCACCTCATTGGTATTTTTTGCTGTCTTCTCTTCGTGATTCTAGTTGTTCCACATTTCTATTCATGCTAAAATTGTCCTAGTCATTGAAGAGAGGTTTATACATGAAAATTATCATTCTGATGCTTACTGCTTATTTACTGGGATCGATTCCCTCCGGTGTTTGGGTCGGTAAACTTTTTTACAAAAAAGATATTCGTGAATTTGGCAGTGGCAATATGGGTACCACAAATACTTTTCGCGTATTGGGAAAAACAGCCGGTATCCTTGTTTTCGTCTTAGACGTTTTAAAAGGAACCCTTGCTACTTGTTTGCCTGCATTGTTTCATCTGACATCAATCAATCCCTTATGGTTTGGTATTTGTGCCATTTTAGGCCACACTTTTCCGATTTTTGCCGCCTTTAAAGGCGGCAAAGCCGTTGCAACCAGTGGTGGAATGCTTTTAGGCTACAGTCCGATTTTCTTTCTTTACTCCATCATCGTGTTTGTCATCGGATTGTTTTTTACCAGTATGGTTAGTCTGACAAGCATGATTGCGGCAGTCATCATTACAATTTCCACTATTCTTTTACCTATCGTTGCTCCTGCCATTTTACCAAAACAAAATTGGTTGCTGACTTTTATCACGTTGGGAATCACGCTGTTTATTTTCTATCGTCATCGTGAAAACATCAAACGTATTAAAGAAGGAACTGAAAGCCGCGTGCCTTTTGGCTTGAACAGCAGTCGCAAAAAATAAAATCAATCGCTAGAAAAAGATCCCGTGAAATCAAGTTTGCTTGTTTCATGGGCTTTTTTTCAGCTTATCTAAGAGTAATCGCATATTTTGTTTGGAAGCTTTCCCGACCGGCTAATTGTTGAATACCCAATTTTTCAACTAAGTCACCGGAAGCATCCAACGTATCGGCGATTCCTACCCACGGTTCGATACAAACAAATGGTGCTTCT
Organism: Enterococcus sp. JM9B; assembly: GCF_009933265.1. Classification (NCBI taxonomy): domain Bacteria; kingdom Bacillati; phylum Bacillota; class Bacilli; order Lactobacillales; family Enterococcaceae; genus Enterococcus; species Enterococcus sp. JM9B. Next base: position 140,465 of record NZ_MAEK01000003.1, read on the forward strand.
TTTGGTGTTGGTGACCAAATACCGACATAAGGCATATTATTATACGTCAGAGTAACCCCGTGAGGAGATTTTTCACTGCAAATCGAAATTGAATTTAGCCCTTTTGTTTCATAAATCAAGGCGTCGTTTTTGAACAATTCATGAGTTAATCCGATATTAGTATTCGTTTGCCCTAATGTTCGTTGATCCATGTTCACGTAATTACCTTCCAATGGTAAAATCAACCGAGATTTCCGTGGAGAAAATGCTAAGTAATAATCCTCAAAGGACAGTGCGGGATCTAAAGGCACGTTAAAAGCCGGATGCCCGCCAATTGAAAAGAACATTTCTTCTTCACTCAAATTGATAACTTCGTAACGAACCTGTATGCCGTCTCCCCCAAGTTCATAATGAACATACAGCTCAAAATCAAAGGGATAATTCTCCCGGGTTTCTTCTGAACTCTTCAACAAAAAGCTGACACTTTCTGCAGTATGGTTTACTACTTCAAAGTCCATATTTCGGGCAAACCCGTGTCGTGGCAAGGTATAGTTTTTCCCTTGATACTGATAGTGATCATTTTTAAGCGCACCCACGATTGGAAAAAGCAGCGGTGCATGCTTGCCCCAATATTCCGGGTCCCCTTTCCAAATATACTCTAATTGATTTTCCTTGTTTTTTAAGCTTTGAAGCTCCGCACCATGTTCAGCGATTACAGCGATCAGTTGATCGTTTTCAATGATGATCGACATGATTTTCTCCCCCTAGTAGGCGTGTTTATTTAATTCTTCTTTAAACCGGTCATTTAAGACGCGCAAATACGTTCCCTTCATTCCTAGTGAACGAGATTCGATGATTCCGGCTGATTCCAATTTTCTCAAAGCATTGACGATAACCGATCGGGTGATTCCGATTTCATCGGCAATATTTGACGCCGTTAAGCGTCCTTCATTGCCTTCCAATGCTGCAAAAATCGCTTGTACAGCTTTTAATTCGCTGTAAGAAAGGGTGTTGATCGCCATTTGCACAGCGGTAGCACTGCGAACATCTTCTTCAATGCTGCGAGATTTTTGGTAAAGAAATTGCATTCCAACAACTGTTGCTCCGTATTCTGCTAAAACCAAATCATCATCGTCAAAGGAAGCATCGATGCGAGCAAGAATAATCGTTCCCAACCGTTCTCCGGCACCAAAAATCGGCACCACCGTTGTTAAACCATGAGGATATTGCTCCCGTGATTCAACTGGAAAGGCAGTCATATCACTGCTGATTGGAATATTTGCTTCTGTTTTTCCTAAATGATCCACGGTATCTGTATAGGATTTAGGAAATTGTTTTTCAACAAACATGCTTTTTACCCGATCATTGTTAACATCATGTTTTTCATTAAAACCCAATAATGTTCCTTCACTGCTAATGATATAAGCATTGCAGTCAAGAATATCCCCCAAACTCATCGCCATTTTATCATAAGGCAGATCCGTACTCATATCAAAGGTATTTTTTTGTTGCAGCAATTCATTGATACGTCTGGTTTTTTCTAATAAAGTTGTCATTTTTTACTCCTCATCTCCCTATAAAATGTAGCGGCTCAAATCTTGGTCTTGGATGATTGATCCCAACTTTTCATTTACATAGCTTTCCGTAATAGTGATTTCTCCCATTTGCATATCCGGTGCTTCAAACAATAGGTCCTCCAACAATTTTTCCAAAATCGTATGCAACCGTCGTGCCCCAATATTGTCGGTATCACGGTTTACATCAAACGCAATCTGTGCAATTCTTTCGATGGCTTCAATGGTAAAGGTGATTTTCACATTTTCAGTTTCCACCAATGCAATGTATTGTTTGATCAAAGCATTATTTGGTTCGGTCAAAATTTTAACAAAGTCTTCAGCAGTCAAATCTTCCAGTTCTACGCGAATTGGGAAACGTCCTTGTAATTCGGGAATCAGATCACTTGGTTTTGACAAATGAAAGGCACCGGAAGCAATGAATAAGATATGATCGGTTTGTAATGCACCATATTTCGTATTGACTTGCGATCCTTCAACAATTGGTAAAATATCCCGCTGTACCCCTTCCCGAGAAACTTCTCCTGACTGCTGTGATTTCGACGTGATTTTATCGATTTCATCAATAAAAATGATTCCGTTTGATTCTGCCAAGCGAATTGCCTCACTATGAATATCCGCATCGTTAACTAATTTTGAAGATTCTTCTTGAATCAATAGTTCTCGAGCTTCTTTGACCGTCACAGTCCGTTCGATTTTTTTCTGCGGTTTCAAAGCCCCTAAGGTTTCATTCAAATCGATTCCCATCTGTTCTAAGCCGTTGTTCATCATTGGTGCGGCGGTTTTTGGTTCTTCAATCTCAATCGTTACTTCTCGATTATCCAATAATCCTTTTTCCAATTGATCGAAAATCGCTTGTCGATTGGTTTTGATTTCTTCTGTCAATTCTTCTTTTGGTTCTTCTTTGGTTTGCTGTGCAGAAAAAATATTCATCATTTGTTCATAAGGATTGCTTGATTGTTTCTTTTCTTTTTTGATTCCCGGTACCAACACTTTTACCAACCGACGATTGGCTTTTTTGACCGCCCGAGAATAGACTCGACTATATTGTTCTTTTTGAACAATTTGAATCGCATTCTCCACCAAATCACGAACCATGGACTCCACGTCACGACCGACATACCCTACTTCTGTGAATTTTGTTGCTTCAACTTTGACAAAAGGTGCCTGAACAATTTTTGCCAAGCGACGGGCAATCTCCGTTTTTCCTACACCAGTAGGTCCGATCATCAGCATATTTTTAGGCGTGATCTCTTGTCGCATTGACTCTTCCAACTGCAAACGACGGTATCGGTTCCGTAAAGCAACGGCAACTGATTTTTTTGCTGCTTGCTGACCAATGATATACTGATCCAATTCTTTCACGATTTCTTTAGGTGTTTGATTTATTGCTTGCATAAAAAGTCTCCTCACTACATTTCTTCGACAATAATATTATGATTGGTAAAGACACAAATATCTGCGGCGATGTTTAATGCATTTTCTGCAATTTCTTTTGCGGTCATTTCATGACTGCTGTAAGTTCTCATCGCACGGGCTGCGGCTAGTGCATAGTTTCCACCAGATCCGATTGCTAAAATCCCATCATCAGGAGCAATCACTTCCCCAGTTCCTGAAACCAGCAGCATTTCCTTGTCATTCATTACAATCAGCATCGCTTCCAGTTTTTGCATGGACTGCTGTGTCCGCCATTCTTGTGCTAATTCAACAGCTGCTCGTTGGAGATTGCCATTGTATTCGTTCAATTTTCCTTCAAATTTTTCTTCCAATGTGAAGGCATCTGCGACACTTCCGGCAAATCCAACAACGACTTCGCCGTTATAAATACGTCGAACTTTGCGGGCGGTCCCTTTCATGACAACTTGTTCTCCCATTGTGACTTGACCGTCACCTGCCATGGCAAATTTGCCGTCTTTTTCAACAGCGCAGATCGTTGTTGAGTGAAATTGTGATTCCATTTCTTTTCCTCCTGTTTCGATACTTAATTTTCCTGTTAATTCTTCTCTTTAAAAAAAATAAAAGGAACATCCCAGCTATACTAATCAAGCTCTAGGATGAAATTGACGATAATTTTTTTGCAAACTTTCTTTTGTCACATGCGCATAAATTTGCGTCGTGGACAGATTGGCATGACCCAATAATTCCTGTACCGTCCGCATATCTGCGCCATTATTCAGCAAGTGAGTTGCAAACGTATGCCGTAGCATATGAGGATGGATTTTACTGTCTAAACTGCTTTTTTTGATGATTTGATTCAAAATGTATTCAATACCCGTAGCAGTAATCGGATCTCCCAGATGATTCACAAAAACAACCGAATGCGTTTTCTTTTTCTTACTCATCAAACTCACACGACTGTTTTCAATATAGGTTTCTAACGCTTGCTGTGCAAAAGAACCGAAGGGGACATAACGTTCTTTGTTTCCTTTCCCACGAATCAATAATACTTCTCCCAACCAGTCAATATCAGTCAACTGAAGTCCGGCACACTCACTGACCCGCAAACCGGAACCGTACAAAATTTCTAATAACGCACGGTTTCGCTGCTGTAAAGGCTGATTTCCTTCAACACTGTCAAATAACACGGCCATTTCCTTTTCGTATAAAAAGCGAGGCAGTTTTCCAGTACGTTTTTTTAGATGGATATAGGTGAAAGGATTTTCTTCAATGATTTCTTGCTTCAACAAATATTGATAGAATGAGCGTAAACTTGCGATCTTCCGACTAATGGTATTGCGGCTATATTCTTTTTCATTTAAGAAGCTTAAATATACCCGAACATCTCGATGGTCAATCGTTAAAAAATCGCCATCACCAGAATTTTTCAAGAAGGCTGAAAAATCTTCAAAATCTTCCTGATAGGCTTTTTGCGTTTTATCAGAGTAACCTCGTTCAACGATTAAATAACGATAAAACTCCTGAGGCCAATCTTTTTCCGCCATCTTTCTCCCTCTTTTCTAGTTCGAAATAACTGTAGCATATCCGGAAAAAAAAGACAAACTAGTTGTCAGAATTTAAACAATATTTTCAAGTTTTCTCACAATTTACACAATTTCTTCACAATTTCAGAGAAAAAACGAAGGTCAATTGCCCTCGTTTTTCGCAAATTATTCGTTTATCTTACTTCTTCCAATGCGGTTAATGCCCGTTGTGCCAAAGTTTCATAGCGCATTTTTTTATCTTTGATCCGTTCAGGTAATTCTGGCAATAAGCCAAAATTGGCATTCATTGGTTGGAAATGTTTTCCTTCTGCGTGAGTGATGTAATACGCCATGCTCCCCAACACTGTTTCTTGCGGGAAAGTCAGTGGCTCTTCTCCTTTTGCCAAACGAGCCGCATTGCGTCCTGCCAGCAAACCGCTCGCCGCACTTTCAACATAGCCTTCTACCCCTGTCATTTGACCAGCAAAAAATAAATCATTTCTTTTAGCTGATTGGTAAGTTGGCAAAAGTAATTCAGGAGAGTTCATGAAGCTGTTGCGGTGCATAACACCATAACGAACAAACTCGGCCTGTTCCAGTCCCGGAATCATTTGGAAAACTCGTTTTTGCTCTCCCCATTTTAAATGCGTTTGAAAACCAACAATGTTATAAAGAGACGCTGCTGCATTATCCTGACGTAATTGAATAACCGCAAACGGACGTTTTCCTGTTTTAGGATCTTCCAAGCCGACTGGTTTCATTGGACCAAACAACATTGTCTTTGGTCCTCGACCTGCCATCACTTCGATTGGCATACAACCTTCAAAATATTTTTCTTTTTCGAATTCCTTTAGAGGGGCAACCTCTGCTTCAAGTAATGCATCGCGAAAGGCATTGAATTCCTCTTCTGTCATCGGACAATTCAGATAGGCTGCTTCCCCTTTATCATAGCGGGATTTTAAATAAACTTTCTCCATATCAATCGTGGATTTGTCAATGATCGGTGCTGCTGCATCATAAAAGTAAAAACCATCAGAACCGTTGAACTCTTTGATTGCTTCTGCAAGCGGAGCGGAAGTTAAAGGACCAGTGGCAATCACTGTGAGTCCTTTCGGAATTTCAGTGATTTCTTCTGCCATGATTGTAACATTGGGATGATTTTTTAGGCGTTCGGTTACTAATTCAGAAAAAGAATCCCGATCCACGGCTAAAGCCCCACCTGCAGGAACGGCTGTAGTATCAGCTGAAGAGACAATCACTGAATTCAAACGACGCATTTCTTCTTTTAAAACACCTACTGCATTGGCTAGACTATTTCCTCGTAGCGAGTTGGAACAAACCAATTCAGCAAAATTTTGGGAATGATGGGCTTCTGTTGATTTCTTGGGGCGCATCTCAAATAATTTTACCGGTACACCTGCTTCAGCGATTTGCCAAGCGGCTTCACTACCGGCTAACCCGGCACCAATTACATTTACGTGTGTCATAACTCATCCTCTTTTCTAGTTGGAAAAAATTAGTGCTTCCGCTTTTACAGAAGACACCAATTTTTTTTGCAATTATTTTTGAACGTTCTCTTCATAATCTCCATTGATACAAACGACTTGCTTGCCGCCTTTTACTTTCTTCTCGACAAGATATTTGCCACATTTTGGACAATCCCTGCCAACTGGTTTATCCCAAGAAGTAAAATCACAATCTGGGTAACGGGAGCAACCATAGAATAGCCGATTTTTTTTGGATTTCCGTTCAATGACCTGTCCTTCATGACATACTGGACACACTACCCCGATTTCCTTCACGATGGGTTTTGTATTGCGGCATTCAGGGAAGTTGCTGCAGGCATAAAATTTTCCGTAACGTCCTAATTTGATTACCATCGGATGCCCACAAAGGTCACAATCAAAGCCGGCTGGTTCATCTTTAATTTGGATTTTTTCAATTTGTTCTTCGGCATTGGTCAATTCCTTTTCAAATGGGCGGTAGAAACGGTCCACGACTTCGACCCAGTCTTCTTTGCCTTCTTCAACACCATCCAAGTCGCCTTCCATTTCTGCTGTAAAATTAACATCAATAATTTGTGGGAAGAATTCTTCAATCAAAGTATTAACGATTTCACCAAGTTCGGTCGGCTCAAAGCGTTTTTGCTGCAGCTTCACATAATACCGACGTTGAATCGTCTCCAATGTCGGTGCATAGGTGGAAGGCCGCCCCACCCCTTTTTCTTCCAGCGTTCGAATCAAAGTTGCCTCGCTGAAACGAGCAGGTGGTTGCGTAAAATGTTGTTTTGGTTCGATTTGAACGGATTGAACCACATCACCGACAAGTAATTCCGGCAAAATATTTTCTTTGTCTTCTTTGCCATCGTCCCGCCCTTCAACATAAACCTGCATAAAACCCTTGAATTTGATTTTTGAACCGTTGGCAATAAAGATTACGCCATTTTGTTCCAATGTCACTTTCATTGTATCTAAAACGGCCGGTGTCATTTGGCTGGCAACAAACCGTGACCAAATTAAGGTGTACAGTTTTAATTGGTCTTTGTCCAAATATTGTTTGATTTCATCAGGTGTCCGCAACACGCTTGATGGACGAACGGCTTCATGGGCATCTTGTGCCCCTTGAGCATTTTTTATTTTCCGTCCGCCATGAGCGGCAAATTCTTTGCCATACGTCGTTTCAATAAATTCAGCCGTTTCAGCTTTTGCGGATTCCGCAATCCGAGTAGAATCGGTACGCATGTAAGTGATTAATCCAACTGTTCCCTGTTTTCCTAAGGCAATTCCTTCATAAAGTTGTTGCGCAACCATCATGGTTTTTCGCGTCCGGAAGTTTAGTTTTCGAGCTGCTTCTTGTTGCATGCTACTGGTTGTAAACGGTGCTGCCGGATTACGTTTGCGTTCTTTTTTCTCAACTTTTTTTACATCATAGTCTTTGCTGTCCAAACGGCTTGTAATCTCTTTAATACTTTCCGCATTCGGTAATTTTTTCTTTTTACCGTCAAGTCCCCAGAAATTGGCTTTGAACTTTTTGCTGCCTTTTTTAAAATTGCCGTCAATCGACCAATATTCTTCTGGAATAAATTTACGAATTTCATTTTCCCGATCAATAATCATTTTCAGCGCAACGGATTGAACCCGTCCTGCACTCAACCCTTTTTTCACCTTACGCCATAAAATCGGACTGATGGAATATCCTACCAAACGGTCCAACACACGACGGGCTTGTTGGGCATCCACAAGATCGAGATCAATGGATCGAGGCTCTTTGAAGGCCGCTTTGACTGCCTCCTTAGTGATTTCATTGAAAACCACCCGATTCTTATCTGCTAAATCTAAATTAAGCAAATGAGCTAAATGCCATGCAATTGCTTCCCCTTCTCTATCCGGGTCACTTGCGAGATAAACTTTTTGGGCTTTTTTTGCCGCACTGCGCAATCCCTTGATAACATCGCCTTTCCCACGAATGGAGATGTAATGAGGTTCATAATTATTTTCAACATCGATTCCCATTTTGCTCTTTGGTAAATCTCGAATATGACCGACACTTGCAACGACTTTGTAATTTCTGCCGAGATATTTTTCAATTGTTTTTGCTTTCGCAGGTGATTCAACGATCACCAGATATTTGTACGCCATAAATAAAAATGGCTCCTCTCTTAACTTTTTCTACTATATTATATACTGTTTTGTGCAAGTTATGCTTCTATACAAATCGTAGCTTATCATATCCATTAGAAAAACGTTTGTCAAGAAAGGCGAAACACTTTTATTCAAAATTCGGCAATTCCTCAAGAATATCTGCAAGAGTTACAACACATTTTGCGCCGTCTTGGATCAACCGATGACACCCGGTGGAACGACCATTTAACAAGTCCCCCGGAAAGGCAAAGACTTCTCTGCCGTTTTCCAAAGCTAGTTGCGCCGTAATCAGTGAACCACTACGTTCTTTGGCTTCAATTACACAGATTCCCTGACACAAACCGGCAATGATTCGATTCCGCATGGGAAAATGATGCTTTTTGGCTCCTGTTCCCTTCGGATACTCACTGATAATCAAATGATTTTCCTTCATTTCGGAATAAATAGGAAATGCTTCTTTCGGGTAACATTGATCGACGCCCGTTCCCACTACGCCAATTGTGTAGCCCTCTGCCTGAATCGTTCCGTGATGACTGTAACTATCGATTCCTTTTGCCAATCCACTGATGATTCCATAATTTTCCCGTACAAGACCCGGAACAAATTGTTCTACAAGCCGTCTGCCATAGGAGGAAGCATCCCGCGCACCCACAACCGCAAGCAGCGGCAATTGGAGGCGTTGGATATGGCCTTCGTAAAATAATATCAGTGGCGGATGGGGAATTTCTTTCAACAACACCGGATAGTCCTCGGAGAAAAAGGTAATAAATTTTTGTTTTGCTGCTTGCTCTTGAATAAAATCTGGTGTCAATTTTTGCCACGACTCTTTTATCACCTGAGAATAATTATTGACTCCAACAATTTCCACAACTTCCTGTGGCGAAAACGCCATCTGCTGAAACTTCATTGCAAACTGGACCATTTTCCATTTGCCGACAATTCCTAATCCTTTGCAATAGGTCAACCTAAAAATAAATTCTTCAATTGTTGTCAAAAAAATCCCTTCTTTCTTTGAATTCTTCAAAAGAAAGTTCGCAGAAAGAAAGGAATATTTTTTAAAGATATTTTTTTACCGGACCGAATGTTTTTCGATGAATCGGTGTCATCCCATATTTTTCCAGAGCAGCTAAGTGTTCTTTCGTTCCGTAGCCGGCATTGCGATCGAAACCGTAATAAGGATAAACTTTATGGTATTCTACCATCAGCTGATCCCGAAATTCTTTGGCAACGATACTGGCAGCAGCAATCGAAATTGAACGAGCATCCCCTTTGATGATTTTATCTTGGGGAATCGCTAAATCCAATGCCATCGCGTCAATCAATAAGTGGGTGGGTTGGATAGCCAAATCATGAACTGCTAAGGTCATCGCTTTACGGCTAGCTTGGTAAATATTGACTTTATCGATTTCTTCATGATCGACTACGCCAATTCCGATGGCTAATGCCTGTTCCTGAATCTGATCAAATAATTCGGCACGTTTTTGATGGGATAATTGTTTGGAATCATTTAATCCAAGAATTTGGACATTCGTTGGTAAAATTACCGCAGCTGAGACAACTGGACCCGCCAACGGTCCCCGCCCAACTTCATCGATACCAGCGATAAATCGGTGACCTTGAGTAATTAGGTTTTTCTCAAACTGGCTCATAAGCTCATACTGAGCAATCAACTGTTCTTGTTTCACTATGCGTTTTTCAAATTGTTGAAGCAATTTTTGAACCCCTGCACGGGCGTCTTGCCGCAATTCAGAAAGGTAGGGATTCTCCCGTTCACTGATTTGATTAAGTTTTTCTTTTATTTGCTGAATGGATTCATTTTTCATCCAATGTGTCTCCTGCTTCTTCGTATCGGTCGAGCGTAAATCGCCCCATTTTCCCATGACGAATATCAAAAATAATCAACTCACTCCCCCGCTCATAATCATCCCGCAATCCTTTTTTTGCGGTGATGCTCATTAATAATTCAGGAGCTAATTGTTCTTCCTCTTCTTTTGACAGCTGATATCGTTCTGCAATTTTTCCCGGATAATAGCGGGAAAAAAAATCCAATCCGTATAAAGCGATATCGTCCAAATGCAGCAGTTGATCTTTGATTGCCCCGGTTAATGCCAATTTCTTTCCAATCATCGCATCTTCAAATTTTGGCCAAAGAATTCCCGGTGTATCCAACAATTCCAATTCACTACCAGAGCGCAACCACTGTTGACCTTTTGTAACTCCAGGTTTATTTCCCGTCTGTGCAATTTTTTTTCCCACAAGTCGATTCATCAAGGTCGATTTTCCCACGTTAGGAATACCGATAACCATCGCTCGAATTGCTCGTGGTCTGATTCCTCGCGCTTTGTCTCTGGCAATTTTTTCCTGAAGTGCCTGTTTTGCCTTACCAACAATTGCTTTGACTCCTTGATTTTCCTGGGCATTGATTGCTAACGTTGGAAATCCCTGTGCTTCAAAATATCCTTGCCATTTTTTTGTTTGGATTGGATCAGCCAAATCTGCTTTGTTCAATAGAACCAATCGTGGCTTTTGTTGCAAAATTTGATCCATCATCGGATTTCTAGAAGAAAGGGGCAAGCGAGCATCCACCAATTCAAAAACAATATCAACAAATTTTAATTTTTCACTTACTTCCCGTTTGGCCTTTGCCATGTGACCGGGAAACCATTGAATCGTCGTCATTTATTTTTCCTTTCCTGTCTATTATATATTTTCTCTGCTAAATAAAAGTCTTTAAAAAAACTTTTTATCGTACTATGCAATAAATTTCCAATGAGGCAGCGGATAATAGACAATCCGTGCCTTTCCTAAGATATCTGTATTTTGAATGGAACCAAAAGAACGGCTGTCTTTAGAAACCCGCCGATTATCACCCAATACAAAATAACTGTTCTCTCCCAACGAAACTTCTCCTGTCAATTCCTGGAGAGAAAAATCATTCGTATAGGATGAATCACCGGAATCACTGCGCCTATTTTTTGTTAAAAATGGTTCATCAACTGGTTTGCCGTTGATGTACAATTGATCTTGTTTATAGGCGATGACATCACCGGGTAGACCAATCACTCGCTTTATGTAAGTAGTTCCGCTTGGTAATTGAAAAACCACCACATCAAAACGGCGAATTGGGGATATTTTTTCCACCAGTACCATATCCCCTTGGTCCAATGTTTTCTCCATGGAGTTTCCTTCAACGGGAACCGGAATCAGGAGAAAGCCACGAATCACAATAGCGATCATAAAAGCCAAAATCGCATATTTGCAAATCACCCAGAATACATCCAAATATTTTTTCTTCACTGATTCTCCTCCCATCATAAAAACGCCACTTCATTTTTTATTTACTCTGTTTTGCTGATTCGTCTAATCCTGTTAAATAGGCCTGATCCTGCGTTTGCAGTTTTTTAGTAATCAGTGCTTCAATTTGTGTAGCAGTTTTTTCTTCCACTTCTCCTGTTACGTCTAATTGATATTTTTCTTGTAACTCTTTGACTGCCGCAGAGGTTTTTTCATTGAACAAACTACCGCTCGTACCATAATCAAGGGCATTTAAAAACTGATTCAAGGTAGATACGTCATCGGAATTCTGCCCTGCTTTCAATGTTTCATCCCGTGGCAGGGGCGGTAGATAGGCATACTTAGGATAGTCTGCTTCAATCGTCGGCTTGAGACCTTTTTCGTGAATCCAATCTCCAGAAGGTGTCAACCATTTCATGATGGTTAATTTGATTTCACTTTCGTCTCCTAAATCAGCAATGCTTTGAACGGTTCCTTTTCCAAAAGTCGTTGTCCCGATTACCGGAACATTCGCCGATTCCTTTAAAGCCGCAGCAAAAATTTCGGCGGCTGAGGCGGAACCACTGTCTACTAAAACTACAACCGGTTCTTTGACTTTAAATCCGTTGTCTAATTTTTCACTGGCTTTTGCCGTTGAGACAACACCTTCCGAGTCAGCAAATTCAACAATCGTTTTGCCGTTTTCTAAGAACATACTGGACATTTGTTCTACTTGATCCAATAAACCGCCAGGATTTTGCCGAACATCTAACAGAAAAGAAGTTGCTCCGTCTTTTCTCAAAGCCTCAATGGCTGTTTTTAATTCAGTGGTGGTTCCTTCGCCAAAACTGGTGATTTGAATCACCCCTACCTTTGGATGATCCGCAGCAATTTCACCATGAACCGTTTCCAGAGGAATAGTGTCCCGAACTAAGGTGACAGTAAATTGTTTTTGCCCCCGTTGAATGGTCAGTTTGACCTTTGTTCCTTTTTCCCCACGAATTTCTTGAACAACTTCGGTCAATTCTTTGCCCGCAGTTTCTTTGTCATCCACTTTTAAAATCTGATCTTTTGCTCGTAGTCCAGCTTTTTCGGCAGGTGTTCCTTTGATGGGCGCCTGTGCGATTTGTGGAATTTTATCCACCAGCACCAAGGTTGCTCCGATTCCTTCGAAGCTGTCAGACAAAGATTGATCCAACTCCGTGGCATCCTCTTGGTTCAAATAGGTCGTGTAAGGATCATCCAATGCTTCTGCCATCCCGCTCAAAGCACCTTCAATCAACTTCTCCTTATCAACATCTTTATAATAATTATCTGTGACAGTTTGATATAGATCATGTACCTTTTGCAATTCGTCACCATCTGTGGCTGTCTCACTTTTTTCTGCTTGTGCATCACTGTTTCGTTGGAAGAGAATTCCTCCACCACCAAAAATAATTGCAACACAAATCATGGAAATCATGTATTTATAAAAAGGAATCCCTTGCTTCATTTTTTCCTCCAGCTTTCTATCTTTCTCGCTAGTTTTGACCGTTTTCTTTTTTTAGCGTCTGTTTCATTTTAGCATAGTTTCTCTGGTTTGCTATGAAAAAAATTGATTATTCAAACTTTCTCAAAGACTTTTCTGACAAAAAAAACTGATAAAATCAGCGGTGGACTTTATCAGTTTTTTTATTTATTTTCTTCAAGATATCTTTCCCATAGACGATCAAAAATATCCATCGTTGGCAGATAATCCACACTCATCTCCAAATAAGTAGATAATTCGTGGTAATCCGTCGACTGTTTTGGAAATTGGATATCGTGGCTCGCATGGGTGGCAAAAACCTGTGCTTCATCACGGTGATTCGGTCCCTTGACGGCCATTAAATAGTGGTAAAAACTTTTATACATCCAAGTTCCCCCAATTTTTTTCTACAAAAGCAGCACGCCGAGCATGATTTCGGGCAAAATTTTCTGGATTCTTCTTATAATATTCTTGATGATAATCCTCCGCCGGATAAAAAACTTGTGCCGGTTCAATCGCAGTCACGATTGGTCGATCAAAGCGACCACTGGCTTGCAACTCTTCCTTACTTTGCTGAGCGATTGCCTTTTGCTCCTTTGTCGTATAAAAAATCACGGGACGATAATTGTCACCACGATCCTCAAATTGCCCAAAAGCATCGGTTGGATCTGTCTGCTGCCAGTAAATATCCACTAACGATTGATAACTAAAAATTTCTGGGTCAAAAATGATTTCAACCGCTTCTGTATGTCCCGTCGTATGACTGCATACTTGTTCATAGGTTGGGTGAGGAACATGTCCGCCAGTATATCCTGAAACGACCGAGAAAATCCCTGGCGTTTCATCAAAAGGTTGAACCATGCACCAAAAACACCCGCCGGCAAAAATTGCTCTTTCCACAATAAAACACTCCTTTTTAAGTATCAGAATTCACTCTATAACATCGTTCTACGAAAAATAAAAACAATTTATTTATTTTTTAGTTGCTGGTAAATACAAACTAATCTGGATTTCATCGTCCACAAGATTGATTTTGTTCGCCCGCATGAATAATCCGTTTTGCATTCGAAACTGATCCAAACGAATCATGATATTTTCATCATCGGGATTGACTTCAATCCATTTTGGAAATTTATAACTGCGTTTGACCATGCTCATAACCTCTTTGAGCGGCAAACCTAACGTACCGATGGACAGACTTTTAGCTCGTAATTGAACATTGCCGTTATCCATGACATATGGATCAAAATATAAATAAAATTGAACCGGGAACCCCAACACCTTGAACTCTCCCGTCAGCATTGCTTCATTTTCTAAAGTGAATTCATATTTTACATCCGAATCCTTTTGAAATTCTTCCAAATAAAAATCAATCAACTCATTGACTTGCTTTTTATTGCTGTTGATCGTCAATACAGGCGTTCCCTGACGCTCAACAATAGCTGGTGTTTTTTTATAGTTCGGTTCGCGATTGGCAAAAATACGGGAACCAAAGAAAAAACCGGTACCTAATACAACCGCCACTAAAAGCAAAAAGGCAGAGCGCCAAGGATTTTTCACCCGAAACTTCCACATTTTCTTTTGCGGCTGTTTTCTTTTCGGTGTCTTTTCCATTAGTTTTGCTCCTTTATCCATTCATCTTGTGTTTTAATCAATTCATCTCGTACCGTATTAGCCATCAATTGATAGCCAATGTTATTGGGATGAAATTTATCGCCATCATAAAGAACATTGTTATCCACAATCGACAGCTTATTACCTTCAGAAGAACTGTTGTCCGTTTCTTCCAATTCACTGGTAATACCAACTTTATCATCTAATCCTTGATACAGCAAATCATTGATTGGAATAAAATACGCAGATGTTTCCTCCGTAAGAGCTTTTTCAGTTGCTGCGTTCCAGTTGTCAACAATCGTCTGCATGTCTGTGATTTCAGGGAAATTAAGATAAAAAGGATTGTAGATGCCAAGCACATAAATGGGTGCCTGCTGATTCAAGGTACGAATTTCATCCAACAATTCCGTCACCCGTGCTTGGTATTTTTTGATTGGTTTATTAAACGTTTTAATCGTCAAACCAAAAAAATTATCTTGGATAACCTTCATCAAATCATTTCCACCAACAGTTAAGGTAATAAAGTCTGCTGATTTCAGATTCTCCTGAATGGATGTATCCTTCTTCATTCGTTTCAAAATTTGATCACTGCGTTCTCCAGCGACTCCATAATTTTCGACTTCAACACTAGTTAAATTGTATCGGCTTTGAATATCATCGGCTACGATGGGAACAAAACCACCTCGATTAGTTTGATCTCCAATACCTTCTGTCAAAGAATCACCGATTGCTACATAGTGTACTTTTGGTTTCTTATCCGAGTCCTTGTCAGAAGCCACAACCGGTTCTAGCCGTGCTTGTTCCTTTGGGATTGCCTGATTTAACACAAAAAAGATTAGCAATGCTCCGATGACTACCAATAATAGATGAATAATACCTTTCATTATTTTCAAAAAAATCCCGCTCCAATTAACGCATTCGTTTCTTTTTTTCTTATATGTATAAAGCATTTTAGCAAAAAAAAGCTAAAAAAGGTAGTTTTCTTCCAGAAAGTTTACTGAAATTAGGAATTTCTAAATGTTATGTACAAGAAAATGCAACTCAAAGGATTGTCCTTCAAGTTGCATCATTTAATTATTCCGTGTAATACATAATGGCGAACGCACCTTCGCCTGTATGGGTAGCGATGATTGGTGTGGTTTGCAGTAATGGGATGTGCATATCTGGGAACAGCACCTGTAATTCTGATTTGAATTTTTCT
Organism: Enterococcus sp. JM9B; assembly: GCF_009933265.1. Classification (NCBI taxonomy): domain Bacteria; kingdom Bacillati; phylum Bacillota; class Bacilli; order Lactobacillales; family Enterococcaceae; genus Enterococcus; species Enterococcus sp. JM9B. The sequence continues at coordinate 156,175 of NZ_MAEK01000003.1, forward strand.
GTCAATTCAAGCCCCGCAGCGTGGGAAATCCCGATTTGCTTTACATTGGGTAGTTCTTTCAATTCTTCTTTTAGCTGATCGAACCATTTCGTGAATGTCTTTGCTCCACGTCCCTTGACTACCGGAACCAATTCCGAATGATCAAAGTCCATCACGACCCGCATGTTTAACAAATTGGATAGAATTCCGGTCGCACGACTGATTCGTCCCCCTTTTACCAAATTGTTCAATGTAGAAACACCAATATATAATTTGGTGTTTTCCCGCACCCGTTCTACTTCGTCTAAAACCTCAGTAATTTCTTTACCGGCTTGTGCCAACTCAGCTGCTCGAATAACTTGAAAAGATAATCCCTGATCGGTCGTGTCGCTATCAATAACGGTTACACTGCTTTTTGAAAGATTGCTGGCTTGTCTTGCTGCTTCGACAGTTCCACTTAACCCTTTTGTCATATGAATAGACAACACCTTGCTGCCGTCTTTGCCTAATTCATCGTAAAGATCGACAAATTGTCCAATTGGTGGTTGACTTGTTTTAGGCAATTCCTTTGCGTTTTTCATCATTTCCATAAATTTCTCGCCACTCAAATTGTCGTCATCTGGATAAACAACTCCATCAATCATGACGGATAACGGCATCACATGAATATTCAAACGATCCCGAACACTTTTTTCCATTGTGCAAGAAGAATCTGTTACTATCTTAAGTTTTATCATTGTTTGTCCACTCTCTCTTTAAAACTGGATACACTTCATGGTAGAATACGGTTAAACCTTATCTATTTCAAGTATAACAGAGAGAAATCAAATTTTCATCTTATTTAGAAAAGAAGGAGGACGCTTTCATGGAAAATTCAAAATTTAGTCGCAAATACCTCATTTTAAATGAAGTATTGAATGCGGTCACCCACGGAATCGGCTTTGGCTTGAGCGTAGCTGGTCTCGTTGTTTTATTGGTGAGGGGTGTACGAATGGGGTCGGCGATCCATGTGGTGTCTTATGCCTTATATGGTTCAATGATGATTTTACTTTTTTTATGTTCTACACTTTTTCATAGTTTGATTTTTACTAAAGCAAAAAAAGTTTTTCAAGTGTTCGATCATGATTCAATTTTTCTTTTGATTGCCGGCAGCTACACGCCTTATTGTCTGCTAAGCATTAGAGGATGGCTGGGTTGGACTTTATTTGTCTTGATTTGGACTATGGCGATCAGCGGTGTCGTTTATAAGTCCATTACCTTACATCGAAAAGAAACCGTTTCTAAAATTTCAACGATTATCTACATCATTATGGGCTGGTTATGTATCCTTGCTGCCAAACAATTACTAGCATCACTGGGAATTATGGGAACAGCTTTATTGGTGGGCGGAGGCGTTTCTTATACAGTGGGTGCCTTCTTTTACAGCATGAAACACATCCGCTTCATGCATGTCATCTGGCATCTGTTCGTGATGTTGGGTGCCGGGTTAATTTATTTTTCCATATTATTTTTTACCTGATTTCACAAAAAGACGACACTTTTCAAAAAATGAAAAGCATCGTCTTTTTTTATTTGCGTTTGTAAATTTCAAATTGGTGTGGGTAGCGATTTTTTTCGTCAAGGATTCCCTCGATTACTTCGACTTTTTCCCATTTGCTCCAACCTAACTTAGGAAAATAGGTATCTCCTTCAAATTCGGCATCAATTACTGTCCGAAAAAGTGTATCGCAGGCGGGTAGTAGCGCCTCAAAAACCACAGCACCGCCAATCACAAATAGCTGTTCCTCTTTTAGCGCCAGTACTTCATCCGCAGAATGTAAAACACGTACACCAGCAGCTTGATATGTTGGATTACTGGTTAAAACGATCGTCTTTCGGTTTGGTAATGGACGACTTCCCATTCCTTCAAACGTTTTTCGTCCCATCACGATAGTATGACCGGTTGTTTTTTCTTTAAAGAAGCGAAGATCATTAGGCAAACGCCAAGGCAAGGTTCCTTTATGACCAATTAAACCATTTTTATCTTCTGCCCAAATTGCTGCTAACATTTTTTCTCCCCCTTCTTTTATTCATTTATTTTTTCTGTTGCAAAAATCAATATGCCTGCTATACCGCAATCGGTGCTTTGATGGCAGGATGAGGATCATAGCCTTCTAAAGTGATATCTGCTGAATCAAAATCAAAGACAGATTTTTTATCTGCCAAAATCAGCTTAGGAAATGGACGAACTTCTCGACGCAGCTGCTCTTTCATCTGTTCAAAATGATTGTTGTACAGATGCGCATCACCTAACGTATGGATGAATTCTCCCACTGCTAAACCTGTTTCATGAGCAATTAAATGTGTCAATAATGCATAGCTGGCAATATTGAAGGGAACACCCAGAAAAACGTCTCCACTGCGTTGGTACAGTTGACAGCTTAGTTTCCCTTCATTTACATAGAACTGAAACATTGTGTGACAAGGCGGCAATGCCATGGAAGGCACATCTTCGGGATTCCAAGCAGAAACGATTAGCCGACGTGAATTAGGGTTTGTTTTAATGGTTTCAATCACTTCTTTAATCTGATCGATAAAACCGCCATCTTTGGTTTCCCAATGGCGCCATTGACAGCCGTAAATATGCCCCAGATCCCCGTGAACTTTCGCAAATGCCTCATCCTCAAGAATACGTCCACAAAATTTAGTTAATTCTGCTTGATAGAGTTGATTGAAGGCATCATCTACTAAAGAACGTCTGCCAAAATCTGTCATATCCGGTCCATTATACGCATCACTTTGCACATAGCGCTCAAACGCCCATTCGTCCCAAATATGATTGTTCTGTTGAAGCAAATAACGAATATTAGTATCTCCATGTAAAAACCATAGCAATTCACTTTTGATTAAGCCAAAAGGCACCCGTTTGGTTGTTAGAAGGGGAAAGCCTTCCGCTAAATCAAACCGCATCTGATACCCAAAAAGACTTTTGGTTCCGGTTCCTGTGCGATCGCCTTTTTGATGACCTTCTTCTAAAATTTTCCGTCCTAAATCCAGATATGCTTGTTCCATCGTTTCCTCCTTTTATGCGTCTGCAAAATCACTCAAATATTCCCACCGAGCCATTTTTTCTTCCAGTTCCGTCTCCGTATCACTAAGGGCTTGTTGCAACTCTTGCAGTTTCGTAAAATTATCCCCTTGATGGTTCATTTCTTCTGTTAATTCTTCACACTTTTCTTCAAGTTTGGTAATTTCCTCTTCAATGGTTTCCCATTCCTTTTGTTCCAAATAACTCATTTTTTTCTTTTTAGGTGCTATTGTTTTTTCCTGGGATATTTTTGGTTCCTCTACGCTTGGCGAAGTTGTTTGAAGATAATCCATAATGGAACCATAATACCCTTCAATCTGACCTTGACCTTTAAAAATTAATAGCTTTTCTGCAACCTTATCCAGAAAATATCGATCATGGGAAACCGTGATTACAGCTCCCGGAAATTTGTCAAGATAATCTTCTAAAACTGTCAAAGTAGAGATATCCAAATCGTTGGTGGGTTCATCCATCAATAAAACATTCGGTTGTCCAATCAATAATTTCAGTAGATACAAACGTCGTTTTTCGCCACCGGACAATTTACCGATAAGGGTTCCGTGCATCTGTCTGGGAAATAAAAAACGTTCCAGTATTTCCGCAACACTAATTTGCGTGCCATCTGTTTGTCGCACTTGTTCTGCTGCTTCTTGCAGATAGGCGATCATCCGCTGATTTTCATCCATCGCTTCATTTTGCTGCGTATAATACGCCAGTCGCACCGTTTCACCCGTTGAAAGTGTCCCGCTATCCAATTCCAGCCGTCCCGCCAATAAATTCAGTAGCGTTGATTTACCGGTCCCATTTTCACCAGTGATTCCCAAGCGTTCCTTGGACTGAATCAGCAAATCAAAATCCTTTAAAATAAGCTGATTCTCAATCGAATAATTTCCGGACTTTATTTCTAGAACTTTTTTGCCTAATCGTTTTGTTGCAACATCGATTGCTACCTCATCGGTAGTTTGAACTTGATACAAATTTTCTTTCAATTCTTCAAATCGACCGATCCGGGCTTGCTGTTTTGTGGAGCGGGCTTTTGCTCCCTTGCGCATCCAGGCTAATTCCTGTTTGTACAATTGTTTGCGCTTATCCTCTTGATCAGAGGCAATTCGTTCTCGCTCTGCTTTTTCCAAAAGATAGGCTTCATAATTGCCTTTGTATTCATACAGCTTTCCAAAAGACAGCTCAAACATGCGATTGGCTACCCGATCGAGAAAATACCGATCATGGGTCACCATCATCAATGCTCCTTGATACTGATTCAAATAGTTTTCCAACCATAAAATTGCTTCGTAGTCCAAATGGTTTGTTGGTTCATCCAACAATAGCAGATCCGGTTCATCAATTAAAACCTGAGCCAAACCCACCCGTTTTTTCTGTCCGCCGGAAAGGTCACCGATTTTCTTATGCAGCTCCTTCAACCCCAGCTTCTGCAAAATAATCTTTGCGTTCGTATCCGTCATCCACGCGTCATTCTCATTCATCTGTTCCTCTGCTCGTGTAAATCCGGCTTGGGTTTGAGGATCGTTTTCATTTTCTGTCAATGCCAACAAGGCTTGTTCGTAGCGGCGAACCGTTTGGATTACCGGGCTTTCCCCTTGAAAAACGGTTTCCAAAATTGTTTCCTCATCGGAAAAATCAGTTGATTGCGACAAGAAGCCAATTCGGTACCCATTAGGATACGACACAGCAGTAACATCGCCATCTCCACTATCTTTCCCTGCCAAAATTTTTAGTAGGCTAGATTTGCCTGTGCCATTGATACCAATAAGACCGATTCGATCTTTTTCATGTATCAAAAAAGAGATTTGGTCAAAAAGCGTTTTTTCTCCATAAGTTTTCGTCAAATGCGCCACTTTTAACTCTTTCAAAAAATCCCTCCTCGATAGTTCCTGCTTATTGTAACATATTCATTCTTTCCAAAAAATAGCTTCATCGTTTCTGCAAGAAATTTTGGCAAAAAGAAAAACACCAAAATTTGATGTTTTTCACTATTTTTCAATTCGAATTTGCCACAAAAAATTAGTCAAACTTGTAAAATCCGTCTGATTGATTGCATAGGATTCCAATAAATTGACCTGTTTCCGATAATCATTGGCAGAAAACGTCGTGATTTTTTCTGCTTCTTCAAATTCATCGATCACTTTTCGCTCCAAATAATATCCCCGCAAAATTTCTTTTGTAAACGCAGGATCACCTTCCAGCATCATCTTAAAAAAGAAATCTGAGCGTTGCAACCGCTCAATAATCGACTGCCGACGATGCAAAAATCCTTCAATTAGTTGCTCATCATAAATATCCCGCAAATGTTCCAAACTACGCTGGATTTCTTGCGTATTTTCCTCAAAGACCCGTTGTAATTCGCTGATATCCCGTTTTTTCAACTCTTTTTTCCCAGAATGACGTCGTTGCAAAAAAAGCCGAGGATGGGTAATCACTCGTATAATTCGCCAAACGACAAGGAACCAAAAACCTAAGAAAGAAAAAAACTGCCGAGTCGCTGATTTTTGAAAATTAGTAATGAACCGGGAATAAATACGATAACTGTCACGGCTGATTTTTCCTTTTCGAAAATTTTCATCCAGCCCAGTTCGTTCAATCGATAAAATCAATCCTTGAATTTCTTGGACTTCTTGCTGCTCGCTTTCTGTCAGAGCTTCCTCATAGGTTTCCCAAATCCGCCCTTCATACGCATCAATAACTGATTGCAAAGCAACGTTTTCCGATTCTGAAAGAGTTTCGATTTCTCGGTCTTTTCTCAGCTGTTTCGTAACCTCTTTTAAAATCAATACTTGGTTTCGATCAAGAGGCAGCTCTGCTTCCCCGTCTGAAAGCAGCGGTAACACCATCAGGGCAACCACTAATGTTACCAAAATCACACCCGCAGTTAAAAACAGCAACAGCGCTCGATTTTCAAAGGTTTCCTCATGGATAACGACAGGTAAAATAAAGATTGTCGCTAGGCTGACAGTTCCCTTTACTCCGCCGAAGGTCAATAGGAGAATTTCAGAAAAACTCTCCTTCATCTTATGCCATCCTTCTTTTATCAAATAGATGGCGGTAATAAATACCCAACGAATCAAAAATAAACTTAAAGCAATCAGCAGGATGATGCCTAACAAATACCAATTGGAATAATCTGTATTCTCCCAAATTGGTGAAAAAACTTGTGACACTTCGATTCCCAAGAAAATAAAAACTAGTCCATTCAAGGTAAATCCAATCATACTCCACGTTGCTTCTGAAACGTTTGCCAACTCTGCAGTAAACAGTGTAACTGGATTTCTGCGACCATGCGCCTGTGCAACACCTGCGACAACCGCTGCAATAATTCCTGATACGTGGAAACTTTCAGCAACCAAATATGCTGAAAATGGCAATAATAATTCAATCAATAGATAAGCTGTAACATCTTGTGCAGAAGCTTGCTCGATTAACTGAATGATTTTGCGTTTTACCCACACTACAAGAAAACCCATCAAACCACCACCAACACTTGCCATAAAAAGTTGAAAACCAGCACTTGACCACGAAAAAGTGCCAGAAACCAAAGCCGCTACAGCAAACTGAAAAGCGGTAACTCCAGATGCATCATTCAGTAGTCCTTCCCCTTCTAAAATCCGTACTGCTTTTTCGGAAATTTTTAATCGTTTCGTCAAAGAACCCACAGCCACAGCATCGGTCGGTCCTAACGCTGCACCAAAAGCAAAACAGGCCGCCAATGGAATGAAAGGAAGCAGCTGATGCAACAATAATCCAACCCCTAGCAAAGTCAACAGCACGCCACCAAACGCCAACGCCAAGACCACACCAAAATTTTTAAGAATCATGGGAATATCAGCATGTTCTCCTTCACGAAAAAGCAGGGGTGCAATAATCATTACTAAGAAAATCTCCGGCTCAAAATTAATTGATTGACCATATGAGGTCAGCCCTAGTAGAATTCCCAGAAAAATTTGTAAAAAGAAAATTGGAATCGCAGGAACGATTTTATTGAAAATATTGGAGAAGGTGATTGCTCCTGCAATTAAAATCACTAACTCGATAAATGCCATCTATTCCCCTCTTCTCCGGGCTTTATCAAATACTTTCAGAAATATTTCTTTTTTCTCCAGCATTCGTTTTTCCAACAGTGCCAATTCTTTTTCATTTCCAGACAACCGCAGTTGTGCCCGCTTAGCTTCCAGTCGTAACAAATCATGTTTCAAGCGTTCGATTTTACGAAACGTCAGAATATTTTTCCGTCTCATTTCTTCGAGAAGTCGCCGTCGTTCTTCTACTGTATAGTGTCCATATTCTTGATGAAGCAGGCGCATTTTCTCTTCAAAATTTTCAGTCATGATGACTCTCCCTTTATAAACTACTTTACTTTATTTTCGCTTTCTTTATTCTCTATCTTTAAAATACTCGCTTTTAGTGATTATTTCAAAGCCTAACTCTTTTTTAAACAAGAAAGTAGGACATGACTTTCGCCATGTCCACTCATTTATTTCATATACAAATCATAATACGCGTCCATGATTTCTTTTGCAATCTCCACATTTGTGTGATCGCCGGATAATTCCTTGATTTGGGGAATCATGATGCTGATGGATACCTGAGCATTTTCAGAAGGTCCATAAGCAACCAAATTACTGTTGATTAAATTGACTTCTTTGCCATCATCAATTATGAGCGTTTCAGCAGTACCGGTTTTGGCAGATACATCCATTTTTGCTGAAGCCAAACCAGTTGCAGTTGTCCAGCCACTAGTTCCGTGAACTGCATCATAAAAACCGTCTTGGATGATTTTCATTTCTGATTGAGAAATATCTACTGTGTTCAAAACAGTCGGCTCAATTGCTTTTTTCAGCTCGCCAAGATTGCCGTTTTTATCATTGTCATAAATGCCGGAAACCAAATGTGGTTTTATTCGTTTGCCACCATTAGCTACAGTGGAGGCATATTGCGCAAGCTGGATCGTCGTGTAGGTATCATACTGTCCAAATGAAAGGTCTAAAATCAATCCCCCGGTACCATTGGTAGACAAGGATTCTAGGGGTGTAACGATTCCGGAGGCTTCATTTGGCAAATCAACGCCAGTTTCTGTTCCCATTCCATATTGAGCAAAAGCCGTTCGCAATTCATCGAATGCTTTGATCTGTGCTGGTTGATCAATATAAGGCATTGCCACACCAGAACTGTACTCCATTCCTAACAAACGAAAGGCAACTTTCATCATATAGGCATTGGAAGAAATTTCCAACGCTTTTTGTGCAGATAAACTTTGATTGGCACTGCCATCTTTATTATAAATTGACCCTTTGACTGCAGAACCTTGAACTCTGATTGGTTCATCATACAACACTTCGTTTCCTTTTAAAACGCCCGCATCCCAGCCGGCTGTCAAGGTTCCTGCTTTCACTACGGAACCGGGAACAAAGGCATGAGTAATGGTGCCCAGTGCGTATTCTTCAAGTTCAGTAGATTTCGTTTTATGTTGAAAACCTGACATAGCTAAAACACCACCAGTATTCGGATTCATTGCTACCGCATAAATTCCTGGCGAATATTCTGCCCGTCCGCTGTCGATTAAGTTCTCAAAATGCTTCTTCAAAATCGCATCGATTTTTTTCTGGAACTCCGCATTGATAGAAAGCACAAGGTTAGAACCTTTTTCTCCTGCAAAAACTTCCTTTTGATTCGAAATGTTGCCTTCATGATCCAAGGTGATCTCGTATTGTGTTTTTGTTCCCTGCAATACTTCTTCATATTGCTTTTCCAGTTGGCTTGTCCCGACACGATCGTTTCGCGCGTAGCCTTTTGCCAAGTATTCTTCTAAATCTTCTGCTTCGATTCCTTGTTCTTCGGTGGAGACACTGCCCATAATGCTCTTCAAGGAACCTTTTTCTTCATATTTCCGTGTCCAGTCTGTTCCAGTAGAAACCCCAGGCAATTCTGCTGTTCGTTCCGAAACGATTGCCAGTTCCTCATCTGTGACATTTCTATTCTTAATAAAAATCGTATTTAAGGCCTGTGCGCCATTCATTCGTTTAAAAATTGTTGCCGCCTTTTCCTGTTCTTTCGAAAATTGAATTTCTTTGTCTGTTACCTTATCAACGATTTTTGCATACTGTTCACTGGTATCTAAATTCTTTTCTTCGTCAGATAAGCGTTCCGTTGCTTCTTCCAGATTTTTTTTATTTCCTAACCAATAATCCTTTTTGTCCCGTTCTCGCAAATTGCTGTCTACAGGGACATCGATCAGTTCATTCAATTTGTTTGCGATGGTATAAAGGTCATCTGCCGTCATCTTATTTCCCCGGGTAAACGTAATTGCCGGGTTGGCTTGATTACTGACTAACGCTTTTCCGGTAGAATCGTAAATCATCCCTCGCGGCGTGCTGCCCTGAACCTTAATCACTGAGGAAGATTTTAGTTGTTTAGTGATATTTTCGCCATTTACAATTTGTAAATAGCCTAATTGCGCAATCAGCGCGACGAATAATGCAAAAATTACAAAAAATAAAAAATTCAAACGAAAGGGAACGTGGGAACGTTTTGCTCCTTTACTTTCCGGTTCCTTTGCACCTTTTTTCATGCTTTCAATCCAGTTTTTTGATTGTAGATTCTTTTTTAAATTTTTCATTCTCCAAATCCTTCCAGACACAATTGCGTACCATCTCATTTTACCAAAAAAAAGTCAGTTAAGCAGTGACTTTTTGCGAACTATAAAAATATTTAAACACAACAGATAAATTCAACAAAATGTTTCACGAAAAATCTTGAAACTTTTTATTCCTAAAGAATTTTCATTGTCTTTCATTGCTTTCTTATCTTTTTCAAAAACGCTGCCTGTGAAACACCATCAAAAAAAATACCGCTGTGGAAAAAGTTTTGTGCATAAGCTGCGTATATTTGTTGAGCAATAAAAAAAAACTGGTTTCCCAGTTTTTTTAATAGCCGCCTTCTGTATAGCTTTCCTCATAGTTAGCGCCGGTTTCATCATAATCATAATAGTCGGTTCCCTCTGTATAGGTACCTGTGTCTTCTTGATTTTGCACACTTGCATCATAAGAACCATTACTATCATCGTAAAATTGACCTTCTGCATAGCCGCTTGTGTATTGATCACCTGTAGGCAACGTTTCACTCGTTGGCATATCTAGTTGCGTTTTCAAAGCATTTTGAACTTTTAACAATTCATTGATTCCCAGAATTTGATAGTAAACGCCATTAAGCATCTGACCTTCGCCTTGTAATTGTACTTGTTCGATTTTATCAAAAGCAGGAATGTAGTTTTCAGCGATATCCAGCATATCTTCCCATGCTAAATCGGTTTTAGAATTTTTTTCCACCGCTTTGAGAATTTTTTGATAATTGCTGACGCTATCCAAGCTCATAACTTTTTTAACGATTTTGGTAATAACTTCCCGTTGACGTTTTTGGCGACCAATATCCCCTTCTGGATCGTCTTTACGCATCCGAGCATAAGCTAGTCCGGTTTTTCCATTTAACGTGATTTTCCCTGCAGGAACATGAACGCCTTCAAGGGTGAAATCAATTTTATTATCCACTTCAATTCCGCCAACTGCATCAATCAAATCTCGCATTCCCTGCATATTGATGGTTACGTAGTGGTCAATAGGAATATCCAACAGATTTTCCACTGAGTCCATCGACATTTCCACACCGCCGTATGCATAGGCATGATTCAGCTTATCCATCGTATCGTAACCAACGATTTGCGTATAAATATCACGATCCAAGCTGGCAATGGTTGATTTCTTTTGTTCTGGATTCACAGTGACGACCATCATGCTATCTGATCGTCCTTGTTCCGTCCGACCAAGCGCTCCTGTATCGATTCCTAACAAAAGGATGGAGAAAGGTTCACGATCTTCGATACTCACTTCTTTTTCCCGCTTAGACGTTTTGCGATCCACTTTTTCAACAATATTATTAAAAGTCGTGTTCGCATCGTGGTACATTTTGATTCCATAAACAGTTACTCCAGCAACTCCTAATGTAATAATTCCTAGAATCGCTAAAATAATTTTCTGATATAAGCGCATGGTACACCTCGGTCTCTTCAATCTTACAATATCGAATAAATTTTGCCATAGTTTCCGTCTTTGAGCAACGCAACACTTGCTTTATAACACAATCTTAATAATTCTGAAATGAAAATGAAACGCAACGAAAGCCCATTTTTCAAAAAAACAGAAAGATTTAGGTACATTTGCTGAGAAAAAAACTGACGAACATTGAATGTTCTTCAATTCCGTCAGTTCAGATTTTAAATATAATCAACAAAGCGTGCTCGGAATTTCATATGAAGATGGCTTCCTAGGATTAATAAGATAAAGACCATTCCCCAGAAAATCAGCGTAAAATTTGGTTTCTCCCAGAACCATTGGCGGCTCAAGAAACTATCTCGGAAGCCTTCAATGATATAGTAAAAAGGATTCAGCCGTAAAATTTTAACTAAAGCCACTGGCAAATTACGATTATTGATATCCCAAATTGGTCCCGACACATAAAACAATAGACGTAGAATCGACTGTAGCAGAATATGGTAGTCGCGAATCAAAACGGTAATCGTCGCATTTAATAGTCCAAAAGCAAACATAAATACCAGCATGCAGAAAAAGTAATAGAAGTACTGCAACCAATACAAGGTCGGCATGGTATCACTAACAAGGAGCGATCCCACAACGATCACCGTCATTGGAGCGTAAGAAGTAAGATTACTGATAATATTGATTGTTGGCAAAATGCTAACCGGAAACTTCATTTTTGCGACCATACCTACTTGGCGATGAATACTGTTCGATGCCCCCAAAACAGAAGAATTCATATAAAACCAAGCGGTAATCCCAATCAGCATCCAAACAATAAATGGTACGCCGGAAATTTCTCGATTTCGATTGACACCAACGCCAAAAACTAAATAATAGATTCCCACCTGGATTGCAGGATTCAAGATTTGCCAAGCCAAGCCTAAATAGTGACTCTGATAAGTTGCCTTGTCTTCATATCGCGACATCCGAGAAATCATTCCCAGATGTTGAAACTGCTCTTTAATTACTACTGAGATTTCTTTCACTAAACTCTTCCTTTTCTCATATATCCCACGAGATATTTTTTGTAATTAATTAAAAACCCGCTGCAACATTTCCAAAGGATGCTGCAATGACCAAATCAATGATTTGTCGCTAAAGGAGACGAGCGCCATAAAGCAAGTTGCTAATACGGCGACACCTAAAATTGCTTTGGTAGGACCACTCATTCTATCCCCCAATGGGATACGTTTCAAGTTTTTTTCAACTGTCGTTTGCGGCAGTTTTTGCTCTTTCAGCCACTTGTCTTGTTCATAATTTTCTGCCAACTTTGCTAAAGTAAAGGCTTTTTGCCCTTCCTTTTGTTCATCTTGGTATTTTTTTTGGTCTTTTTTCGGTTGTTTCTTAAACCAGTCAATAAATGTACGGTACTCTTTCATCACTTCTTCTGTCGGTCCAAACATCCGCATACTTCCGTAATGCATCCAAATCGTTCGATCACAAAGTTTTTCAACCTGTGGCAAAGAGTGGCTGACGAAAAAGATTGTTTTTCCTTGTTCCTTAAACTCAACGATTTTATCCACACATTTTTGATAGAAGGTTTCATCCCCAACGGACAACGCTTCATCAATAATCAAAATATCAGGATCGTTGTGAACTGCAATCGCAAAACCCAGTCGTGATTTCATCCCACTTGAATAGCTTTTAACCGGCTGATTGATAAAATCTCCCAAATCTGCAAAAGTCACGATCTCATTCATTTTTTTGTCAATTTCTTTGTTGGTCATACCAGACATCAGCGCTTTTAAGCGAATATTTTCTAATCCCGTCAATTGGTACTTTAATCCAGCACCGATAGCAATAATCGAGGTGTCCCCATTTACTTCCATTGTTCCGGAAGTTGGCGGAATAATGCCGCTAATCACATTGGATAAGGTTGATTTTCCAGACCCGTTGATTCCAATGATCCCAACTGATTCCCCAGCCTTTACTTCAAAGCTGACACCCTTCAGCGCCCAAAAACGTGGAACATTGCGATGATAGAATTTGAACAGCGCTTTTACTTTATCAGATTTCTTTTTATATAAGTCATACTCTTTTGTTACCAGCGTACTTCTTACTTTGATGTTTGTATTTTCCAATTCATTCATCCTTCTCATGCATAATTGTGTCATAGGAATTCAATGTACATGATACCATATTTTTTCTTCTCGTAAAGTATTACTCTGACAAATAAACAGCCGAGGAGCTATTCTCGGCTGTTAGTCTATTTCAATTTTAAATCATTTTTGATTTGAGTGGTGGAAACTTCTGGTGTTCGGGGTAAATAAATAACTTCTGCTTCTGTTTGTTCTTGGATGAAGTCAAACTTGCCAGCCCAGTCATCTCCCATAACAAACTTATCAATATGGTAAAGTTTGATATCTTCGACTTTTTGCTTCCAACCTTCTTCTGGAATAACCAAATCGACGTAGCGGATTGCTTCCAACAATTGTTTACGTTTTTCATAAGAAAAATAGCATTTCTTTTGTTTTTCGTCCCAATTGAATTCATCCGTAGACAAAGCAACAACTAAATAATCCCCTTGCTCTTTTGCTCTTCTCAATAAATTAATATGTCCATAATGCAACAAATCAAAGGTTCCATAAGTGATTACACGTTTCATCGTTTTCCCTCTTTTTTTCATGATACTTTACGATAACAAAAAATAATCAAAATAGCAATATTTTGCCAGAAAGCTCTTTGTTCATCAAAAAGGCACCCCAATGAAGGACGATTTCTCGTCCGTATCAGGATGCCTGAAAGCTGCTTGTTGAAGATTAAAGTTTCGTTACTTCCGCTGCTTGTGGACCGCGAGCTCCTTCAACGATTGAAAATTCAACTTCTTGTCCTTCTTCAAGTGATTTGAATCCATCCCCTTGAATTGCTGAAAAATGAACAAAAATATCATCGCCAGCTTCTGTTGTAATGAATCCAAATCCTTTTTCATTGTTGAACCATTTTACTTTTCCTTGTTCCATCTTCTGTGTAGCCTCCAAGAATAAAATTAGTAACGAATACGTTCGTCCCAATTATTATACAAAAAAATGTAAGCGGTAGCAAGCTATTTTTCTAAGACGAAATCGTTCATGATAAATCCCTCGCCAATATCGCCATAAAACTCATCAACAATCGTAAATCCGCGATGCTGATAAACAGCCAATGCCTCTGTATTATTTTGATTGACCTTGAGCTGAAGTTTTAGTCCTAATGAGTCTGCCAACTGATCGTACCAATCAAAAATCTGCGTCATCAGTCCTTTTCCCCGATGTTCATGGTCAATGTAGAATTTGCTGATAAACACGCAATCTGAGCGGATTTCATACGCAGTATACCCAACAATCTGCTCCTCCGTCAAAGAAAAATAATGGACCCCCGCGCTGATTTCTTGGCAAATATTTTCTGGCGATTGATAATGCTTCAGCATATACTGCACTTGCTCTGCTCCGATAATTGGAGTAAAAAATTCTTGCCAAATTTTTTTGACAACAGGAAAAAGCGTTGAAACTTCATCCGTGGTTTGTATTTCATGCATGGTTAAAATAAGCGTTGCCCCCAAATAAAAAAGATGAAAGGAAAAATTCCTTTCACCTATTGTAGCGAATTATTTTGCATTTGCAAAATGTTCGTTTACTTTTTCCCAGTTTACTACATTCCAAAATGCTTCAATATAATCTGGACGAACATTTTTATATTTTAAATAATAGGCATGTTCCCAAACATCTAAGCCTAAAAGTGGGGTTTTTCCTTCCATCAATGGAGAATCTTGGTTTGGTGTGGAAGTAATTTCTACTTTGCCATTTGAAGCAACCAGCCAAGCCCAACCAGAGCCAAAGCGCCCTGTTGCCGCTGTTTTGAATTCATTTTTGAAAGAAGTAAAATCACCAAATGTTTCATTGATTGCATCTTTGATTGCTCCTGTTGGTTCGCCACCAGCATTTGGCGCCATGATTTCCCAAAAGAAGCTGTGGTTTGCATGTCCGCCACCGTTATTACGAACAGCTGTTTTAATATCTTCTGGTATTGCAGACATATCTGAAATCAATTCTTCAACCGATTTTTCACCTAATTCGGGATGTTTTTCGATCGCTGCATTTAAATTTGTTACATACGTATTGTGATGCTTGTCATGATGCAAATGCATGGTTTCTACATCGATATAAGGTTCCAATGCATCGTATCCGTAAGGTAATTCTGGTAATTTGTAAGTCATGAAAAAAACCTCCTGATTGATAGTCTTTACACTGTAAACACTATCAAAGTTAGGAGGTTTCTTCAATTAATATGCCTACTCTTTGTCGATTTCCTCGATGACAATTTTTTTCTTGAAAATAAACAATTTACTAAATACATAATTGGCAATGACAACCAATATCTGAGTGACTAATTTGGCTAGAAAATCGCCAGAATGAAAAACGTCAATCATTAGAAACATCATTCCCATGTCCATGCCATAAGAGATGACACGATAAAAAATAAATTTTGCAAATTCAACAATCAATTCCCAGAAATTTTCTGATTTAGACTGAAAAACCCAAATCTTGTTTGTCACAAAGGCAAATAAAACCGCTGCAATCCAGGAAATACTGTTAGCATATAAATAATTGAAGTGAAATACATCTTTACTAATAAAATAGGCAGCAAAATTTACCACTGTCGCCAAGCCGCCAAAGAACAGGTAAATAAATATTTCCCATAGACCTCTTTTTACTAATTGTTCTTTAAACCAAAAAAAAAGTTTCATTTCAATGCTCCTTTGATATTTCCTTATTATCATACCTAAAATGAGACAAAATGACTAGTCTCTAGCGATTAATTTATTTCTTTCCCTTGTTTTCTACAGATAGCTTCGTTACAATAGCTTGGAAGCCATACAGTCTAAAAAAGGAGCTTGTCGATGACAGTCTTACAATTATTCAAAAGTTCATTTTTTCGCTTTAAAGATTTAGCGGAAGCCCGCAAGATTTCATTTATAAAAATTATCGGTTATTTGGTTCTTCTAAGCGCCTTTCTCGCAATTCCGATTACCTTTCAAGTTTCAAGGATTATTGATGATGTTCAAAAAGATGGACAGGCCATTGCTGAAAAAATTCCGGATTTTACGATTCAAAATGGTACCTTGACTCCTGAAAAAACAGCGGAAGGTTTTATTTATCAAACAAATTCCATTATTTTTACCTTTGATCCCGAAGGTAAACGAAGCGCCAATGATATTTCTACAGATATGATTGGTAATTTTCTCAGCATCGGTCTGCTGAAAAATAATCTGGTTATTGCCTTGCCTTCCTCGGGCTTTACCACTCAATTTCTTGGAGACAATCAGCTGGTTCTTTCCTATAAAGAAGACGCACTACAATCATTAGATGGGAGCCGTATCCGTACATTTCTCCAACAAAATCAAATTCCTTGGTGGATACAACTGGTTACTTTCTTTGTTGCCTTGTACCCTACCTTCTTGGATTTGATTTTGACAGTCTTAATGATTACAGTGGGTGCCACGATTTATTCCAAACTGAGACGTTTACCATTGAAATTTTTTGACAATCTAAAAATTGCGATCTTTTCTGCAACATTACCAGCGATCATTGTTGCGCTTTTCTCCATCTTCATTACCTTTGATTCTAGTACATTTTTGTTGATTGCGAGTTTATTTATTTATATGCAGGCAGTCAAGGCAGTTTCCCCAATTACCAATTAGTATTTAAGCATTCTCAGCAGTCCTTGAGAATGCTTTTTTTCATCCAATTTGATAGACTAGAAAAAAGGAGGCACTTTCATGTCTAAAATTATTTTATCCAAACGTCCATTTAAACCTGAACTGATTGAACAGATATACGAAATTGCTCCAACCTATGAATTTAAAACCCCAGGAGAAGAATTTTCTTGGGATGAAGTTGCTGTCACCATTGGTTGGTCGGAAGCTTGGAAAGAAAAACTCTTTCCAGTAAAAAATCTTAAATGGGTTCAAACGATTTCCGCCGGCGTCGATTATTTGCCCCTCACACTGTTTGAAAAAAATAAAATTCAGGTGACTAATGGCAGTGGTATTCACGCACAAGCGATTACGGATCACATTTTGGCAACGCTTTTTATGAAGCTTCGTGGCATTGATCAAGCGGTCGCTAACCAAAAAAAGAAACGCTGGCATCCTGCTGAAACCCATTACGGTTATCTTTCAGAGCAACAGATCTTAATTTTGGGTACGGGTCATATTGGACAACGACTTGCTGAAACCTTATCTCTACTTGGTGCTAAACCACTTGGCATCAATACGAGTGGGCATCCAGTCACTGGTTTTTACAAAACATTTCCAATGAATGATCTGTTTACTCAAATCCAACAAGCAGACTTCGTCATTAATATTCTTCCTTTAACAGATGAAACCTATCATTTATTCAATGCTTCTTTCTTCAAAATGATGCAATCTACCGCCGCTTTTATCAATGTTGGGCGTGGGGCAAGTGTAGATACTTCCGCAATCACTGCTGCCTTGGGAACAAAGGAAATCGCCTTCGCTGCCTTAGACGTCTTTGAAGAAGAACCACTACCAGACAACAGTCCACTATGGGAACTGCCAAATGTTTTGATCACTCCCCACATCGCAGGAATGACGCCACATTTTCAAAAAGCTTTTATGGGTATCTTTTTGGAAAACCTTAAAAGCTATGTGAAAGATGGTACGTTGTGTCGCAACGAGGTGGCATTGGAAAAAGGGTATTAAAAAAAGCTGCCAGATTTACTTTTCTGGCAGGTCTTTTTGATTCGTTTTAATATCCTCATCCGTTTCCTTCACAATAAAATGCGGTCGTTTCTTGGTCTCTAAAAAGATTTTTCCGATATATTTTCCGATGATACCTAAGCAAAGCAACTGCAAGCCACCAACGAAAAGAAAAATCGACACCATAGAGGGCCAACCGCTCGTTGGATCCCCGTACAACAATGCCCGAATAATAATGAACACTAGTGCAATTCCCGACCCCAAGCATGAAAAAGCTCCGACAAACGAAGCGATATTTAGCGGTGCATCAGAAAAGTTAATAATTCCATCAATCGAATATTTAAATAATTTCCAAAAAGACCAGGAAGTACTCCCAGCCACTCGCTCACGGTTTTCATAGGAGATATACTCGGTATCAAATCCCACCCAACTAAAAATTCCTTTAGAGAAGCGGTTATATTCAGTTAATTCTAAAATCGCATCTACCATTTGACGAGTCATCAGACGAAAATCCCGAGCGCCATCCACCATTTGAGTATCACCAATTTTGTTGACTAACTGATAAAATAGCTTTGAAAAAAAACTGCGAATTTTGGGTTCTCCCCTTCGATTGGAACGACGAGTCCCCACACAGTCCAAATTATTAGCTTCTAAGCGTTGAAACATTTCTATCAGTAGTTCTGGTGGATCTTGCAAGTCAGCGTCCATGACAGTAATATAATCCCCTTTTGAAGCTAACAGACCTGCATATAAAGCAGCTTCTTTTCCAAAATTTCTAGAAAACGACAAATAACGGACATTCTCATGACTGGTTGTCGTAAGGGAACGCAACACCGCTAAGGTCCGGTCGGTAGAGCCGTCATTGACAAAAATGTATTCAGTTGGCATATCTAAATCCAACACAACTTTATTTATATGTTCAAAGAAAAGCGGGATACTTTTTTCTTCATTGTAGCATGGAACAATTACTGATAACATTGCGTTACTCCTTTAAAAACATCCTATAAATAAAAAATGTATTCTTCAATCCTAAAAAATAGGCTAGTGATTAGCCTATTTTTTTTGCTCATCTTCATGATTTTTTTCAAACACATACTTCGGTTCATCCAGTTTTTCATCATAATCCACCACTAGATCATATCCTTTAAAAAACCATTCATCCGTTTCATCGATAAAGAATAAAAGACCATCAATGGTTTCTTCTACTACTGGTTGACTAGGAACATCCACAGCCATTCCGACAGAAAATCCTTCATGAACCTGCGTTTTTCCATAGACCTTTCCGTAAAAGCGTACACCCATTCCATTATCCACTACAAGTTCCTTTTTGAACCATTCAATTGCTTTTTCGGTAACTGCTAATTTCAAACCTATCGCTCCATTCTAATCATTCATTTTATCATCAAGAATATCGACGTCACCCGTCTCACCGATCACTAAAAGATTGTCATTTTCCTTAACGATCTCGTCTGCAGTTGGTGACACAACCACTTTTCCGCCAACCCGACGAATTCCTACAACAGTTAAACCAAACCGTTGTCTAAAGTTTAGCTCTAATAATGTTTTATTGAAAAATTTCGGATTGGATACTCGAATTTCAGCTAATGAATAATCATCAGACAGCTCAACATAATCCAAAATATTTTTTGAAACTAGATTGTGGGCGATTCTGATTCCCATATCCCGCTCTGGATGGACAACTCGATCTGCCCCGATTTTCTCCAACACTCGCGCGTGATACTCGTTTTGTGCCTTAGCAAGAACATCCGGTACACCCATCTCTTTAACCATCAAGGTAACCAAAATACTCGCCTGAATATCTTCGCCAATCGCCACGATTACATGGTCAAAATTGCGAATCCCCAACGACTTTAAAGTCATTTCATCCTGCGCATTCCCAACAACCGCATGAGTAGCAATATTCATATATTCATTCACCCGATCTTCGCTGGTATCAATAGCTAAAACCTCTTGTCCAGCTTCAATCAATGTTCGACAGATACTACCGCCAAATCTTCCTAAACCAATAATTGCATAATTTTGTTTCATTTTCTTCTCCTTGTAAACGCCTTTATTAACATTACCAGTATAACAAAGACCTCTCCATCTGACTACGGAGAGGTCCTTTTTTATTTCACTAACCCATGTTTAAACGCATAAATCGCTGCTTGCGTCCGGTCTTCCACTTCTAATTTCGATAAAATATTGGATACGTGTGTTTTGACCGTTTTCAGCGTAATAAATAATTCATCTGCGATTTCTTGATTGCTTTTTCCTTGTGAAATCAACATTAAGATTTCATGTTCCCGATTGGTAAGATCCTCATGCAGAATAGGTGTGCGACGAGTCAGCCGTTCCATCATCTTGGTAGTCACTTCTGGTTCAAGCACTCGTTCCCCCCGTTGTGTAGCACGAATCGCATCCGCAATTTCATGAGCTGTCGAGGTCTTCAACATATAGCCGGCTGCACCAGCTTCAATTGCCGGATAAACTTTTTCATCATCGATAAAACTTGTCACAATAATAATTTTGGCTTCCGGCCAATCTTTTAAAATAGCTTTTGTGGATTCGATTCCATCCATCACGTCCATGACCAAATCCATCAAGATGACATCTGGGCGTAATTCCATCGCTTTTTCATAACCGATTTCGCCATTTTCTGCTTCACCAACGACTTCAATATCATCTTGAATCGATAGATAAGAAGAAACGCCCAAACGAACCATCTCGTGATCATCCACGAGCAATACTCGTATCATTTTCAATAACCTCCTTCAACAGCGGGATCTTTATCTCAATACTCGTTCCCTGTCCTTTAAAACTAATAATTTTCACCGTACCACCAACACCATTGACCCGCTCACGGATATTCATCAAACCATAACTCCCGGCTTTTTGATTGCTGACGTCAAAGCCAACGCCATCATCAAGTACCCGCAGCAAGACATTTTGGTCCACTTGATGCAAATAAACTTCCAACTCATCAGCTTTTGCATGTCGCAACGTATTTGACAGTAATTCTTGAATAACACGGAATAATTGATCTTCAATCGCCGCTGATAACGGAATATCTTCAATTTCCCATTTCAATGAAATTTTTATTTTTGTTTGCAGCTCTTTTAATAATTGCTCGATTCCTTGACGTAAACTTTTCCCCTCTAAGGTTATCGGACGCAAGTGCAACAATAGCGCCCGCATTTCTGATTGTGAGGCGTTGATAATATCGGTGACCAACGCTAACTGTTTTCGCTGATTTTCAGGCGCTTGCGTTTTTTCTGCCTGTTCATTCAGTGCCGACATCATCATCATGGCAGCAAAAAGCTGTTGCGAAACGGAGTCGTGCAACTCACGGGCCAATCGATGCCGTTCTACCTCTAAAATCTCTTCTTTCGTCTGCCCATCAACCAGCTGCGGACGGCTGTTCAAAAGTTGCAGCTCAGAAGACATTTCTTTCATCTTTTCCGAAACCTTCGTAATGTCCGCATCAATTTCTTGAATATACCGATTTTCTTTTGAATGGGGAATAGCTTCCGAAAAAATAGTACTTTCATAATTGCCGCCTGCTAACAAGCGTAGTTTCTCTTCAATTCCACTATAGAACCTTTTACGAAAGACACTGATTAGTAGATAGGCAAGCAACCCGATACCCACCGAAATCGTGAGGATGTAAAAGATTATCGGGATGTAAAAAATTTTTGTTTGAAAGGTCAGCGCCCACCAGTTGCTCTGCCCGCTGGCATACAAAAAAGAAAAGTACAGTAGCATTTGAATCAAAAAAGCAGTGATTCCAATATATAGAGCCAACATTCCTTTGGTAATTTTTGCGATCATACACGGATCACCTCAATATCACCAAATAAGGTGTTTGTAATGACCTTGATTCGTCTGGTACTCTCATCATAATCTTCACTGTAGACTTTTAGGCTTTCATTTTTTAATGCGGTCTTTTCCCCTTCAAAGTTCACTTCACCTATAAATGTTGCATGCTCCAGCATCACACCCACACCTGAAGGAACCAGAACTCGCGTACGACCAAATCCTTTACGGATCAGAACAGTATTGTCTTTTTTAGGTAATATCGTATTGCCTAAATCAACGATGGTATCACCTGATAGGATATTGATGTTGATATCATCCCACTCATACACTTGATTACCAATTCGTTCATTGCCTACCCATTGTTGCTTGATTTTTTCTTGACGATGACTCCGTGGTTGATCTGTTTCAACAATGATCATTTGTTTTTTTCGCCAAAAAGCATTTTTCGTCAAGTCAATTCCGGAAATTTCAAAACCTTTTAGGCCGATAAAGATCACCGCAAATACTACCATAACCCACAAAGCAGGACTGTTTAATAAACTGATAAAAATCGCCAGACAGCCAATAACTAATAAAAAATTATTTGCATTGGTTTTTTGCTTGCGCTTATAGGCTGTGTAAAGGAAGAAAATACCAATTATAAGCAGGATCAATAGCGGTGGATTGCTTATAATCTGCCAAATCGCAAAAATAAACAACAATGCCTCAACTACAATGAAAAAACGCCATGGATTATTCATCTATCCACCCCCATTCTTAATTCTATCTTATCATATCGCATTCTTAACAAAATAAAATCGGTCTGTAGTCTGAAACAAACCTGTCTCTTAAAAAAGCTGGAACAGCATCTTTTGCTCTCCCAGCTTCTGCAATGACTATTTTGTTTGAGCCACTTCAACGATTTTTACTAACATATCTCCACCAGGTGTAGCAATCGTTACTTCATCATTGACTTTTTTGCCAATCAACGCTTGAGCGATTGGAGAATCATTTGAAATCTTTCCAGAAAATGGATCTGCCTCAGCACTGCCTACGATCGTATATTCTTCTTCTTCTCCATCTGGTAATTCAATAAATTTAACAGTTTTTCCAAGGGATACTTCATCTTTATCAACACCTTGGTTATCAATAATCTGTGCAAAACGAATCATATTCTCTAATGTTGTGATCCGACCTTCAACGAAAGCCTGTTCATCTTTTGCTGATTCATATTCCGAGTTTTCGGATAAATCGCCAAAGCCACGGGCGATTTTAATTCGTTCAATAATTTCGCCACGTTTGACCGTTTTCAATTCTTCTAATTCTTGTTCTAATTTTTCTTTTCCTTCTGCTGTCATAGGATATACTTTTTCTACCATATTAATAATCTCCTTTGCTTCATCTAAAAAAATCGCAAAAGGTAATCTTTTGCGAATAAGTCCACAAAAGATTACCATGCTTTCTGCTAAATGTAAATAACATAATTGATAAATAATTGATTAATTATTTACATATTTCTCTACTAATTCCATGTGCTCTTCATAGGTTTCAGCGAAATAAACTTCCTTCGTATCAATGTCTGCAACGAAATAATAGTAATTATTTGCTGTTGGTTCCAAAACAGCTTCAATCGATTGTTCGCTTGGGCTGTCAAAAGGTCCCGGACCGTATCCAGTGTTAATATAAAGGTTATACGGTGAATCCGTTTGTGTTTCGGCAATCGTTACGACTTCTTTATGTTCACCAATTGCGTAAAGAATAGAGATATCTGATTGCAGTGGCATATCCGTAGCTAACCGATTGAAGAATACTTGTGCAATATTTTTACGATCCACTTCTTTTTCTCCTTCTTTTTCAACAAGTGAAGCTAACGTCAGTACTTCTTGCACCGTCATATCTTTTTCTTTGATTGTTTCAAAATACGGAGTCAGTACCGCATTTGATTTATCAACCATTTGCGTAACCATCTCTTTAAGTGACGTTCCTTTGAAATAATCATAGGTTGCTGGGAATAAATAACCTTCCAGTCGATAGCGAACATTTTCCGCTTTTGCCGCACTATCCAAAAGATCTGGATATTTTTTATGCAGTTCATCAAAGAAAGCTTGATCTTTCATCAAGGCAATGAATTCTTCTTTTTTGATTTTCGTTGCTTTGGCAATAGCATCACCGATTTGCTCAATGTCATATCCTTCTGGAATTGCTAATTTTGCATCGACACCAGCCGATCCTGCGCCACCTTGCTGCAAAGCTTCACCGATGTCATCTAATGTCATATCTGGTGAGAATTGATAGCTACCTGCCTGGAATCCTGTCAAATTATTAAATTTCGTATAATAATTAAACACCATACCACTTTTAATAACATCTTTGTCCTCTAAAATTTCTCCAATTGCTTTATTGGAGGATCCACTTGGAATCTCTACGGAAATTTTTTCAGAACTATCCGGGTCTAATGGTCGTAAACTGGCTGACACATACCGATAAACGGAGAACACCAATATTCCGCCAATCACTAATAACGCTAGCACAACGACCGTAACGATTTTATTAACAATTCGGTCTTCTTTGCGCCGCATCACCTTACGCTGTTTGACATCACTTGGATCTTTACTATCAACTATATTTTTTTCTATTTTATTTTCTGTTTTCTTTGCCTTTTTTGGCGTAGGCTTTTTTGAAGAGCCAGCAGGTTTGCTTCTTCTAGATCCCACTGATTCTGATTGATCTTGCTGATCGTTATTTTGGGCCATGATTTTTTCCTTCTCGGCATCCTTTAAAGCGCCGGTAGTATTACTTGAATCTGAATTATTCAGAGAATTTAATATCTTATCTTTAAATGATTCTTCCTCTGGATGTTGTTTAGACAAAAACAACTCCTCCTTACTTTCGTAGTACTAGCTTGTACTATTATACACGAAAGTTTGGAGGAGGGGAACAGGTTATTAGATTTAGATTTTTTCAGTATAAATTAAGTTAATGCCTTAATTAATTATTTTACATGCATTAGCATTAATGTAGCCGTACCATTTTCCACTAGTTGAATATAACGAGTAATAGGTTCCTCCATTGATATGATTGTACTGACCGCGAGCAATAAAAGTCTCATTTAAGAATTGGGAGGAACTATGTCTTTTTTTCCAAGAAAAGTTTGACCATAAGCTATAATTTTTACTTTTTATTTGAACTTTTGAGCCATTTCTGATGTAAATACCTTCTGCACCAGATGCCTTTTCAGCCCCAGTGGAGTTAATGTAGCCTTGCCAACCTCCATGATAATCGTAAAGGGAATAATATATACCACCATTGGAGTGCTTATAGCTAATTTTAACATGGAATGTATCATTAAAAATTGAATCAGAATTTCTTATTTTTTTCCAACTGAAATTTTGCCATATTGGAAAATTCTTCTTATTTATTGTTATATAAAAATTTTCGTTCAATGCAGGCCCTTGTTGTATATTATCTTCAGAACATCCCCGTGCATTAATATATCCTTGCCATTTTCCATCCGTATCATAGAGAGACAGATAAGTTGCTCCATTAAAATGAAAATATCTTCCTTTAGCTAATAATTTTTTGCCAACTATTTTTTCAGAGGTATTTCGTAAATTCCAATTGAAATCACTCCATGTATTATAACCTTCTCTAGTTACAGTCACATATTTCCCATAACTTCGCCACACACCAGAACGTTCTGTGCTAAGTATCCCAACATTTGACTCAACATACCCTTGCCAGACATCTTTGTTATCATAAATAGAATAATAGGTTTTTCCATTTGAATGATTGTATTTCCCTTTAGCTAACAACGTTTTATTAATCAGATTGTTTGTATTCCCTTTGACTTTCCAAGAAAAATTCTGCCATACTGATGAATTGGCTTTTGTCACAGTTATATACTGATTTAAAGGAATATATGGACCTTGAGGCTGTATATTACTAAACTTGTTTGCGTAATCTGATGACATATCAAAGGGATTCGTAATTCCTGGATAAAATACACGAGATGTCCATTGCTATGCCCCATAAGCTGTATAAAGTTGTGTTTTTGATGGATTGTATGGGTATGCTGCCACCCATACATTTTTTTCACCCAATGTTTTTGCGTTTATCCGGCCTTCATTAATCCAATTTAAGCCAATATAATGTTGAATATTCGAGTATCCTAGTTGTTTCAATCGATTGGCAAAAGCCTGAGAGTTTTGTGTATGGTTTTTATTGTCCTTGATTTTTGGTTCTTCAATATCATTGACCATAATTGCTGATTTAGGTAAACCCAGTTCTGTAGCATAATTAGCAAAATATTCTGCCTCTTTAATGGCTTCCGTACTTGTTGTGAACCAACTATAATGATACGCATGCACGTTTAGCCCCGCCGCTTGCGCATTTGCAATTTGACTTGCTGCATAGGGATTTCTATAAGTTGTATACTCAGTTAATTTTACAACAACAGCTTTCACACCATTATTCTTCATAAATTGATAATCTGAAACACTGATTATTCCATTATGTGAAGACACATCGATGAAATCTTTTGTTGGTGTATTTGAATTATTATGTGCAATATCAGGTAATGTCAATACAGCTGCCCTTGCACTGCGCCGGATAGTTGGTTGGATTACTTCATATAAATCTGACCTACTTACATCTGATGGAAATGCTTCTAACGAAATCTCAGGTAATTCTTTGGATTGTGAATCTTCTGTTGCTATTGTTGAAGAATCTGTAGATTCTACCGATCCTTCAGTATTCTCCACTATAATATTACTGGAGGAATCCATTCCAGAAGAATCATTGATTATTTCATTCGATTGACTTGAAACTTGAACTGACTCTGTACTTTGCATATCTTTCTCTTCAGCAAGTACGGCATCCGCAAACATAAAAGTACTAATAAAAAATACAGTAACAAAAAACTTTTTCTTCATCGTCACTCTCCGTTTTCTCTTTATATATCAATCTTACCTTAATCAAGCATAAAAGCCAATTTTTTATGCACAGTATAAGTCTAAGTGATTCTGGACTTATTGATTATATTTGCTAGTTTGATCTTCGATAAATATACCTTCCCATTTTTGGATGGCATTTTGTTTATAGAAGGTGTAATCAAAATTAGTTCTTTCAATTGGTTTTTTTACAAAATTTTCCATACCTTCTATTAATCCGGCTATGGAATTGTCAACAACTGTTACTCCTTCTGCTCTGTTCTTAGCTAAAATATCTATTGTTTCAGCAATATTTGCCATAATAACAGGGGTTCCAACCAATAAAGATTCAATTACCACCATGCCTAAGCCTTCATATCTACTACTAAAAACAAAACTGTCAGCTTGTCTTAAAATATTATACGGATTCATTACTGTATCGAGAATAAATATATCTTTATTTCTGACACTTTTTTCTGTAAGTGCATATATATTGTGCTTCTCAGGACCATATTTTCCTATAATAACCAATTTAGAAGATTTATACTCTAAAGACTCAAAAGCCTGAATTAAACGATCCAATCCCTTCTGCCTCGAGAATCTGCCAATATTTATGAATACTAATTCTTTATCATTATTGAGAGCACTTATTAATTCTTCAGGAATTTTTTCAGTAATTTCTTTTTTTGAATCTACAATTAATTTATTTTTGTTAAATAAAACATTGACAACCGTTGACTTTACCGATGGTACGATTTTATCAATCTTTTTTTTAATCATTTCTGACACACAAATAACATTCTCAGCATTCCTATATGCGTTAAAAATAATTTCTTTTCTTAAATATTTATTTAATTGAAATTCTTTTTCCATATCTGTATGAACAAAAATGGAGGTTTTTATTTTTCTTTCCTTTAATGCACTTACCCACGTGGCATAAGATCTATCATAGCCAGTATAATGTATAAAATGTTTAATTTTTGCGTTTGGAAAGAGACGATCAAATTCCCTATTGTACATTCTAAATATTCTTTTTTCAAAAACAAAATGTTCGTTCATGTACAGTAGCGTATTTATTGATTCAAAGAAAGAGCATTGTAATTTCCCAGCACTAATAAATGTAAATACTTCATTGGGAAGGCCTTCAATTTTATACTCTACATCTTTGCCGACATCTAAGTCTCTCCATGTTAATATATAGTTACGCGAATCTAAATCAACGGTTTCTAATAAATTAACCAGTGAAGAGGTTATACCATTATCTTCGAATTTCCCTGCATAAATTAAAACGTTTTCCTTACCATTCCAATTTTTTTGAACGCTTATTCTTTTGTTTGAAATATTCTCAATCAAATAATTAATGATAATATCTTGCCCATTTAAACAATCAACAGGAGCATATTTAGATACTAATTCTTCATAAGAATAACTAACTTTACTTCTTAACAATTTAAATAAATTCTTAACAGTAGCTGCTTTTTTAAATGGTAATGAATCAATACTTTCATAGAGTTTCCGCGTAGCTATATATTCCTTTTCATCATATGTGAACAAAATGATTGATCTTTTAGTTAAAAAGAAATCAAACATGATAGAAGAATAATCTGTCACTAATTTTTCAACTGTTTGAAGAAATTCGTAAACTTCAGTTTCTTTTGGAAAGAGCTTAATGTGGTTAAATTCACTCTCCTTAAGATTAACTACGTCTGCTTCATATGGATGTAACTTCACATATAACTCTTCTTTATCACTCAATAGCGAATCCATTTCTAATAGAATATTCTTCAACTTATCTGAGAATTGATTGTCTGATGTCTTTTTATCTCTCCATGTAGGCATATATAAATATCTACCCTTAACAACTTTATTCATTTCAAATAGCGGAGCATTTCTTGGTGATGGAGCAATAACTAATTCATTGTTAATGATATCTTTAATTCCAAAATCTTTTCTTAAGATATCTCCTGTATATTTATTGTTTACGAATATTTTATCGGCACTTGCTAAATTTCTTTGAACATTACCATATCCTTGAACTTGTGTTGACTTACCTAAGCACTTCAAGGGTGTTCCGTGCCAAAAAATAAAATATTTTTGTTCCATTCTCTTGTGAAAAAAACTCCAAAATGAGGTATCATTAATCAATATTTTAGAAGTAGCAAGTAGTCTTAGGTAATTTTTACTCATATGAACTACAATATTTTCTTTAAAAATTTCAGGAACTTCTTTTCCCTTTTGCAAAGCTATATAAAATTTTATTCTTGGGAATTTTTCTTTAAGCTTTTTAGCGATATAATAAATATGACCTGAAATTTCTTTTCCATGTGCAGATTCAAGAAGCACAGTATCACGTTGTATTTGTTGTTTTCTATATTGTAAATACTTTAATTCTTTTGGAGTCATAATCTGTTTTTTTACTTTGTCAACATATTTTTTCATCCATGATCCTCCTAAAAAAAGCTGTATTATTTTATAATACAGCTCTTTTTGTAGATAATAACTTCTTTAAAATCTATCACGCTTCAAAACTGATTTCTTTATAGAAATTATTAATTGCCCCTTTATTGTATTCAATATAATCAAAATGATTAAACGACTTTTTCTCTTCTATACTTCTAACCAAGCCATTATAGATAGCATCCACATCTGTACCTTTTGTTAAAAATCCGTACTCCTCGTTCTTACCTATCACATTAATATTTGCGGGAATATTCGATGCAAGAATTCTCATTCCTAAAGTCAGAGCCTCAAGCAGTACCATGGGTTGCCCCTCATAAAAGGAGGGGAGCACAAAAAGATTAGTCTTTTCGATAAATCTGAAAGGAGTGTTAATATGTCCTAAAAGAAAAACAAATCCTTCCTGTTTAGTTTCTATTATTTTTTCTTTCAGTTCGTTTGCTAAAGGTCCCTTTCCCAAAATAAACAATCGGCTTTTAGGAAACTTCAATCTAAATCTAGCAAAAGCTTCTATAAGTTGGCTTTGATTTTTTTCAGGGGATAAGCGCCCCATTGTTACTATATTTATATATTTTTCATCAAATTTAGGAACCGCCTGATTCAATAGATCCATTCTTGGAACTTGGTCTACTTCTGTTTCTTTCATAATATTCAGTTGAATCAGTCGTTGAAACTCTTCTTTGGAAATAAGTGTGACATTTTCTTGTCTTGTATAACCTAATGTTGAATAATCTGGTAATACAAGCTTGTAATTCATTTGGCTGTCTATCCAATTTTCTTCAATTATTCTATATGGATTTCCAAGGTAATCTTCTGAAATAGGAAGCAATTCTGCCATTGTTGAATTTTCTGGATCACTCCACAATGTGATATCTTCCTTATTTTGAAGAATTCCATAAAGTTCCAAATTTTTTATTTTTTTTGAGTATTTAATTGGCTCTTCATTCTCCAATTCCTTTATTCTTCTATAAAAATAGGTATTTAAAGGAGACCATTTATTTAATTTGTGTATTCTTCTCAATGGTTTAGGGGAAACCCACCCAATATTTTTTCCATTATACTTTATATAGAAGTAACGCCCAAGATTTGTATATGCGATCCGGCTGAATTCGACGTACCGTTTAAAGAAAGGTTTAATATAAGTTACTTTTGCTTCATCTTTATGTCTATAGTCCAAATCTTTCCACACCACATAATTCAGATTGCAAGAAACAGTTGCAAAACCATGTACATCTTCTACATTCAAAACTTCTAATGGTCGTCTGCAAAAATTTTTTTTGTCACTCCACCCATAATATTCATCATTTATTGATATTTTTACAAAATCCTTATCTTCAAACTGATATTCTGCATAACTAATTATTTTATCTGTTGAAGATATTGTTTTTAAATAAAATTTACCTTTCGCAATCTCCGTTAAGTTTTTAAATATTTGTATCTCTTCATTATTTTCGGACATAAGACTAGTTTTTTTAGTAATGAGTTTATTTTTTTCTTCAGAGTCTATACTTGTACTTTTCAATATTTTTTCAATATTTATAGTATTTACAACATAAGACATTTGTTCTGCAGTCACATAATTTGAAAGTTTTTTAAGATTCACATCTCGTGTCATAGGTGAAACACTTACTAATTTATCAAACTTAAAGTATATGGAGAACAAACCATTTAAATCCCTTGCCATAGGCTTCACTCCATTTATTTCTCTCTGAGAATCTGCCATTAAATCATTATGCATAAAAGCAACATATTTTCTCGCATTTGCTGATAGGATATGACGCCCCCAAAAATAACTATATCCACTAAAATCGATTGAAACATCAAACAATATACCTGCAGTTAATCGTCTCATCTCTCTTCTATAAGCAATCTCTGGATAAATTTTCTGATTATTTTTTGGTACCCCTTTATCAGCTAATTTCTTATTGATAATTTTTTCTTTCCTAGTAAGAATGTCTCCCCCAAACCTGAACAATGGTCTGACATTTTTATTCATACTATTTAAGTTATTGGATATCTCTTTCTCTCTATCCACATTAGAAATAATGGTCACATCATATTTGTCATAGTCAATATTATCAATTAGATTTAAAAAGCTTGTCGTTATTCCATTGTTTCGCATTCCACCAGGAAATATAAGTAATTTAGTTTTAGCTGATTCTAACTTGACAACGTTCAAATTTGATGAAGATTTACCCCTGAAAATATATTCTACATACCTCTTAGTAGAATTACCATCTTCATATGGAATCATTCTTTTTGAAAGAGCTTGATAGGCATTTTCATATTCTTTCTGATAACTATTAATATTTTTCAGTGCATCTATTAATTCATGAATATTTTCAACAATAGGTCCTGGCAAATCCGAATTTTCTAAGTACATCCCTCTATTTTCTAAATAAATATCTTTATCCCATACATAAAATATAATTGGCTTCTTTGTTACTAAAAAATCAAAAAAAATGCTTGAGTAATCAGTAATCAATATATCAGTAACTGATAAAATTTCATTTGCATCAATATAATCTGATACCAATATATCTGAGATTCTTTCGTCTTCAGAAGCAATTTTATAAATAAAAGGGTGTACCTTTAATAATACATTGTATTCCTCATTAAATGATTTTTTTAGCTCACCAATTTCCTTAACAATCTGATCTAAATCATCATTCGCATCATTTACATTTTCACCTTTCCAAGTGGGACAATATAATAAGTTCGGTAACTTTTTATTTAAAACTGTCCCAAAAAGTTCTAGCTTATTAAATACATCATTTTTAATGCTATTCATGGTTAAATCGATTCGCGGATATCCAGACTCAATGATTTCCCCCGGATAGATTCCTTTCAACTTGTAACTGTCGGAAAAAATGTTCGTTGTATGCGAATTAGGTGATAATAAATAATCTGTCATTAAAAAATTTCTTAAAACATTTTGTGAATGTGATACTTTACCTGGAATATCAAATCCCATATGTTTTAAGGGAGTACCATGCCAAGTATTAATATACACTTGTCCTTCTCTTTTGGAAAAAAATGATTCAAAAGTTGAGTTAGTAATCAGATATTTGGCTTCTAATAAAGCATCTACGTATTCAATTGAACTTCGCTCAACAAATTTGATCTTTTTTTGAATACTTTCAGGAAAAATTTTAACACAATCTGAATCTAAACTTTCAATAATCCAAATATGTTCATAATTATTGTATTCTGGTGTACTTATTAAATAATTAAAAATAGCATAGGGAGAATCCACAATAGAGGAGCCATCTCTCGTTTCATAAACAATCAAATTATCTTTGATTAATCTATTCTCATAATTCTCTGCATAGTATTCTCTTAATCTTGTATATTTTGATGGGAAAAATGTTGTTCCAACCTTTTTTATCTTCTTATATGCTTGTTTCATCAAACTAATTTTTCCATCCTTTCTAACGCATCTTGCCAACTAGGAATCACAAAGCCTAATTTCTTCGCCTTGCTTAAGTCCATCACCGAATACTGGGGACGCTTGGCTTTTTGCGGGAATTCTGCGGAAGTAACGGGTAAAACCGTCACGTTTTTTGTGTCCTTCAAAATCTCTTTGGCAAAATCATACCAAGAACAAACCCCGTCATTAGACAAGTGATACACACCAAAGGGAGCCTTCTTTGCAATGATAAAAGTCATAAACTCCGCTAAGGTTCGTGTCCAAGTCGGACGGCCAAATTGATCATTGACCACCGTCAAGGTATCTCGAGCCTCTGCTAGTTTTTGCATCGTAAAGACAAAATTATGCCCGTACTGCCCAAAGACCCAGGAGGTACGGATGATGTAATACTGCTCCAAAATTTCTTGAATCGCTTGTTCCCCCAGTAGTTTCGTTCGACCGTATTCATTTTGAGGATTTGGGGTGTCATCCACCTGGTATTCCCCGTCTTTTTTGGTTCCGTCAAAAACATAATCAGTACTGATGTACACGACTGTCGCCCCTATTGCTTTGGCTGCCAAGGCTACATTTCGAGTGCCTTCTACGTTTACCTGTTCGTCTACCTCTTTGCCTTCTGCTTCTGCTTTATCAACGGCAGTATACGCAGCGCAATGATAGATAAGTTCTGGTGCTAGTTCTTTGATATAAGTCATCGTCGCTTGAGCATCGGTAATATCCAATTCCTGTGCATCGGTAGCGACAAATTCAAGTTCCTGTTCTTGCAATAAATAGCGCAGTTCGGTCCCTAATTGTCCGTTTCCACCAGTAATTAAAATCATCTGATCCATCCTTTCGAAAAAAGCAGGCGTGCGCCTGCTTAACGCTCTTTATTGTCCGTTCTTTGCATAATTGGCTTCAACGGCTTGTTTTTCTGCCTGCCACCACTCTTGATGCTCCGTATACCATTGAATCGTATCTGCTAAGCCTTCACGAAAATTCGTGAATTTTGGCTGCCACCCCAGCTCTTCCCGCAGCTTTGAGGAATCAATTGCATAGCGCAAATCATGTCCGGCACGATCTTTGACTTGATCATAAGCCTCTTTGGGTTGTCCCATCAGTTCTAAAATCAATTCCAATACCGTCTTGTTGTCCTCTTCGCCATCGGCACCGATTAAGTACGTTTCACCGATAGTTCCTTTGGTCAAAATCAGCCAAACCGCCGAAGAGTGGTCATTGGTATGAATCCAATCTCGTACATTTTTCCCATTGCCATACAACTTAGGACGCGCACCACTGAGGATATTCGTGATTTGTCTGGGAATGAATTTTTCAATATGCTGATAAGGTCCATAATTGTTGGAACAATTGGAGATGGTGGCTTTCAAGCCAAAGGATCGCACCCATGCCCGCACCAATAAATCCGATCCTGCTTTGGTCGAAGAATAAGGACTTGACGGATTATATGGTGTTTCCGCAGTAAATTTTTCCCCTTTGCCTTCTCCGTGACCAGGCAAATCTTCCCGTAAAGGCAAATCCCCATACACTTCATCCGTAGAAACATGATGGTAGCGAACACCATATTTTCGGCAAGCTTCAATCAAGGTATAGGTTCCAATCAAATTGGTTTGAACAAACGGAAACGGATCTTTCAGTGAATTGTCATTATGAGATTCTGCCGCATAATGCACCACGGCATCTGCTTCCTTCACAAGGTTTTCCACCAAAGGGGCATCGGTAATATCTCCTACGACGAGTTTCACACGATCTTCTGGTAAGCCGGCGATATTTTCTTTGTTTCCTGCATAAGTCAATTTATCTAACACCGTGATTTGAACTTCCGGATGATTGTTCACCACATAATGAACAAAGTTCGAACCAATAAAACCGGCACCACCGGTTACAATGATTTTTTTCATTTGCTTGAACTCCTTTCCTTAAATCTCACCATAGATAAAGGGATTTTCTCCCTCAAATTCTTGTAAAGTAGGGTGCTGCTTGTCCTTGTCGGAAAGAATTGCTTTTGTTACATCAATCGGCCAAGCAATCGCAAGATTGGCATCGTCAAAAGCAATCCCGCCATCGGCCTGGGCGTTGTAATAGTTGTCGCACTTGTACAAAAAATTCACATTCGGTGTCAAGGTCACAAACCCATGGGCAAAGCCTTTAGGCACCAACAACTGACGATGGTTATATTCCGATAAAAGATAGCCTTCCCATTGGCCATACGTTGGGCTGCCTTTGCGAATATCAACCAGAAGGTCCCAAACCACTCCGGTCACCACGCGGATTAATTTTGTTTGTGCCGCTTTGCCTTTTTGAAAGTGTAATCCTCTTAACACCCCCGGTTGTGTGGAAAGAGAGTGGTTGTCTTGAACAAACTTATGCGTAATACCGGCTTCTTGAAAATCCAGCTCTGAATAGCTTTCTGTAAAAAAGCCGCGATGATCGCCAAAAACAGCCGGCTCAATAATCTTGACATCCGTCAAATTAGTTTCCGTTACCTTTAGTTTACCCATGCTTATGCCTCACTTGCTAAACGGAGCAAATATTGTCCGTATTGATTTTTTTTCAATGGTTGTGCCAGTTCGATCAATTTTTCTTTGGTGATATACCCCATTCGATAGGCGATTTCTTCCAAGCAGGCAACTTTAAGATTTTGTCGTTTTTCGATTGTTTCAATAAAGGTAGATGCTTCCAGTAATGATTCATGGGTACCGGTGTCTAACCATGCAAAGCCCCGCCCCATGACTTCAACAGAAAGCTGACCTTTTTCCAGATAGGCTTGGTTGATATCCGTGATTTCCAATTCTCCACGAGGCGATGGTTTGATTTTTTTCGCGATTTCTACCACTTCGTTATCATAAAAGTAAAGACCTGTCACCGCATAATTTGATTTTGGCTCTACCGGTTTTTCTTCGATCGAGATGGCTTGCATTTGGTCATCAAATTCAACAACCCCAAACCGTTCTGGATCATTTACATGGTAGCCAAACACGGTGGCACCCGTTACTTTTTGCGCGGCACGTTGCAGCATTTGTGATAAGCCGCCACCATAATAAATATTATCGCCTAATACAAGACAGACGCTGTCATCACCGATAAACTCTTCTCCAATGATAAAAGCCTGGGCCAAACCATCCGGGCTTGGTTGTACTGCGTATTCAATATGGATCCCTAATTCATTCCCATCACCAAATAATTCTTGGAATCTTGGTGTATCTTGTGGTGTTGAAATGATCAAGATCTCACTGATCCCTGCCAACATCAAGACGGACATTGGATAATAGATCATTGGTTTGTCATAGATGGGCATTAGTTGTTTTGATGTTGCTTTGGTTAATGGGTACAGACGCGTGCCTGAACCTCCTGCTAGGATTATTCCTTTCATATATAAAACTCCTTTATCGATATTATTAATAATATATTCCAATTCTACCTGCTATTGTCCAAATTATTAAAAATATCATCACAGATTGCAAAATATAATCACTATATTTATTTTTTTTAAAATCCCCAATATATTTTGACACGTTGAAAACTATTGGAAGTATCATTATTATTCCAAAAAAATACCGCCCTTGAACACCTGAAATATAGTTTGCACCGACTTCTGTCCAAGTCAAATACATTGATAGATATATTAGAATCAAAATAATCATCGAAATTATTATAATCCCCAATTTTGTCCATTTACTTATATTTTTTTCAGGAAGCGGATATGATAGTAAAATCCCAAAGGACACTAACGTAATCAAGCCAATTTCATTAATATTTTGATTATCCCAAGCAAATGCTGATAACTGGGTATACTTTGTTATAGTTCCAAAGATACTTGTAAACAACGTACTTAGAAACTCTCCGGTGTTATTTCTTATAAATTGAATCTGTTGGGCCACATCAACATTTCTAGTTGTTTCTAATCCAGTTATTCGAGAATACAATATAAACCAAATTCCTGAAATAGTAATCACTAATAATATTGAAATCAGCATTACTAAATAAGTTTCCTTGTTTTTAAACTTATTAAACGGAATAAAAAATATCAGCCCGGCCAAAACT
Organism: Enterococcus sp. JM9B; assembly: GCF_009933265.1. Taxonomy (NCBI): domain Bacteria; kingdom Bacillati; phylum Bacillota; class Bacilli; order Lactobacillales; family Enterococcaceae; genus Enterococcus; species Enterococcus sp. JM9B. The sequence continues at coordinate 192,671 of NZ_MAEK01000003.1, forward strand.
ATATAGGGTAATTTAGTGAATGCTAATAAGGCACATAGAAATCCAAACGAAGCTATATATTTCCAATTTAATTCATAGTTCTCTAAACTAACCATGCTTAGAAACAACGCAATAACAATTAAAATTAGCCCGTAGCTAATAGCATCTTGATTGAAAGAACTGCTAATGTAGATAGCCATCGGTTGTAAGGCAAAGAAAGAAACAAAATTCTTCCATTTTTTAGAAATTTTTACAGAAATATAAGCACATAAAGCATAAAAAAGTGAATTAAAGATTCTTCCTAAGTAAAACATCACTCCAAGATTACCCTTAGATAAAAGATTACCTACCTTATAACCAATTACACTTGGAATGTACGAAAATGTACCATACGCATTGGTTACTGGAACTCGAAATTGATATTCTTTTTTTACTTCATGTTTATATTGAAAAAGATTGGTTTCAAACGTATTAGGTAAAATTTTTTCCCGTCTTGTTAGATATTTAGAAATTGTTACTAAATTTTCTACATCTTTAGTAACATAGTGTTCTTTTTTTTCATTAGACAAACCTAAATTTCCTTCTGATATATATGCAGTTCTCGTAAAGTGAGCTGGTTCATCCCATACTTCAAAAACCGGAGATATCAATGAGAAGATAATTCCAAAAGGCACTGTAACTAAAAGTACATTTATTTCAGCTTTATCGGACCAACAAAATATAATAAATATTAATACTAGTATAATTACCAAAGCGGGTTTTACCGGTAGATATTCAAATTTTTTTTGAAGCCAAAACAAGAAAAAAGTTCCTATAATCGTAAAAATGTAAAGATGCAGCCTTTTTTTCACTCTTTCTATCCATATATCATTTAACATGATGTCTCCTCCATCGTAAAGTCTTTTATCTATGTCAATTAATCTTCTTTTAAATGGTAATAGCTTCATTTTTGCCTTATATTATCTGTCATGAACATTCTTAGTACTTGATTATTATCATTTTATTTGCTTCACAAATATTATTTCAAAAGTTTCTTTTCAAATTAATATATACATAATGAACCTGAATAATTCATAGCTCTAAATTTAAGCTATTTTTTTGAACAAAGTGCCTACATTTAAATTAGGCAGATACATTCTTCCAAAATAATGTGTTTTCGAACAGGATATATACGGAAGAAGGCTATAATAAAAATTATTTGTCTATTTAAGGGCAGACTGACCCCTTGGAAAAATAGGTTAAAAATTTTTACGATAACTAGCCTAAATCCATTGCCTAGATCGCCGTAGGCGTTCAAAAACCTTATAAAATTCAGTTTGATACACATGATAACTCGACAGTTTGAGATAGACTTGTCTACCTGTTTTAACGAGTTTTCCGGCAACTTTAAGCAATGTCAATCGTATAGAATGAATCGTCATCCCCCGATTCACTTGTTCAAATCCAATGGTCTTTAAAAAATTGACGAGGTTGTAAGCCAGGACACTGATCATCATTCTGACATGATTTTCCAGGAAACGCGGACTATCTGTTTTGTCAAAATAAAAGCCTGATTTCGCTTCTTTGATGAAATTTTCCATTGTTCCACGCTTGCCGTAAAGAGAGAATATGACTTCAGGCGAGACATTATCGGATAGATTCGTCACAATGAATGCGTGGTGAAAAAGAAGCTCTCCTGCTTCACGGATTGATCGAATACAAACGCGACGGGGTTTTGACCAGGATTGTGCTTGATAAGGGAGTGAAAAATACTGTATTTCTCGGTCTTCCCATTTTTTATTATCCCCATAAAGAACAGAGTGTTCAGCTAACTGACTTAACCTCCGATTGCTCTTTAATCGGATAACGTACTGGCTTTCAGTTGCTTCACAAGATTCATACACCTCTGGTGTGGCGAAGCCGCTGTCACCCCGAACCAATATCTCGGTATGAGGTAACGTGCTCTTGTAGTGGTGTAACAGCGGGTCGATAAAGGCTTTTACCCCTTTAGACGTGTACTGATTGCCTGAACGCAGTTCAGCTTTTAGGAAATCTCCGGTCAATCCGTCAAATGCAACTAATGGGTGATAGCCGTAGGTTTGATAATGGGCATTATAATCTGTTTGTTCTTGGCGTCCAAAGGTATCCGAATGTGTGGAATCGACATCAATGATTAACTCGGTGTCATTGCGAATCAAACGCGCTTTATCAATCAGCGACTGATTTAATGCTTGGAGTTGATCCATGTTCTCCTCGGTGAAACGATCTAAAAACCGTGAGATTGACGATTGTGAGGCCAACTCTTTTTTACCGAGTACAGCTTGAAAGACTGGATCCTGTCTTAATAGATTAGCTGATGAGTCTGCCGAGTACCCAGCAATTAACTGCATAATGAGTTGTTCTAATATCGCTAAGTTATCATGTGTGAAGTAAACACGTTTGTCTTTAATATGGAGCCACTGTTTAGCTACGTGTGAAAAGTCGAAGGTATTCATCACCTCTTTAACTAAGACCAAACCCGAATCACTCGATAAGCGACCACCTGTATGTGAAATAGTCAAATTTGAATTGAATTTTACCTGGTTTTTGTGTAAGCTAGTCATGAGAAGAACTCCTTTCTTATGGTTGGTTTCGACACCTTTACCATATCAGAATGGGGTTCTTTTTGCATCACTTAACAGGTGAAAATGAAAAAGTAAATGAAGACTGCCGTTAGGCAGTTTCAGACGGTTTGAAGTCAAAGTATGAATTATTCAGGAATGAAATTCTATGCTACGTAAAAGATAAGAAACATTTTTTAATGTTTAAAATGATAGACAGCAAATATTCTGGTAATTAACAGCTTCAACCACTGGAATAGAGTCCTAAAAAATGTCCCTAGTAAATAGTATAAGATTACTTTATATTTAATATAACCGCTCCGATGATAATCAGTGCAGCACCAATAATTGTTGTATATGACATAGTTTCATGAAGAATAAAATATGAACTAAGTAATACCGCCAGGTTTGTTAAGGCTACGCCCAAAGGTACAATAAAACTAATATCAGTTTTTGAAATAATATACATCCACATCAAAAAGCTGACCATATAGCAAAGTAGTCCTAGTAAACTTAGCAAAGGTATATGAAACGAAAAAGCTGATTTAGCCAAGTTGATGGAGATTCCTCCATTGATTGATCCTAGCTTAAACAACACAAGTCCTGACGTTGACAGAATAACATAAATAAAAAAAAGTATCATAAGTATCTCCCTAACTATTTGTATTTTGACTTTTTACATAAAACTTCATTAAAATTGAAGCAATTATATTGGGCCAGAATTTTTTATACATTAACATATCTTCATTAGTACGTGTATTATCGGAAATAGTATTAGTTGTTTCCGATTCCTCATGTATTCTATGATACATTAATTTTTTATCAATATAGTTGAACGCTCCGTTTTTTTTCCCAATTTGATACCATGCCAGCCAGTCCAACGACACTTTCATACTTTCACTAAACTTAAAATCTTTAATTTTTTTTAAGTTATACGTCACTGCTGGACAGCAAATAGGATTTCCCAGTGCAAGAATTCGATTTCTCCAAATTTTTGATTTTGGAAAAAGGTTCATAGCCTTCAACATTAAGCGTTTAATTTTTAAATTTTTATTTTCTTTAATTACTCCGCCATTTTTCCATTCGTCGTAATCAGGAAAGGCAATCAGGGTGTCTTCATTTAAGACAGACTTAATATCTTCCAGATATTCTGGATAATAAAAGTCATCTTGATGTGCAATAGTAGCAAATTTAGTATGGACAAAAGATAACGCATTATTCCAGTCTTTACCGATTCCTCCCCCATCTGAAGTGAAAAAAGGTATATCATAAGTTCGAGATAAATTCTTGATATATGGGTTTGGAGTAGAACTATATAGAATAACATTAGACTTAATAGTTTGATCCATTAGTGATTTTATACATTCTTCGAGATACTTGCTCTCTTTATAAGCACAAATTACAAAAGTATGATTTTCAAAATCCATTTATTATTTCTCCCTCTTATCACTAGCATTAATTTCAGACTTTAAAATTGAAAAATTCTGAATCAATTCATTAATTTGTTTTCTTTGCTGAGAAAGTTGCAAAGATTGGAGCAAAACTAAGTATAGTAAGAAAAGGATAGCAAAAAACATCAGAAAGTTTGATGTTACCTGAAATCCTAAAAAAATAGCAATAGACTCTGGAATCTTTGGAAATAGCGAGAATAAGACCCATATGATTCCAAATAACAACCATACGCTAGCATTTTTTAACAAGAAATTATTTTTATTTATACTACGGCAAATAAAATATAAGAAAAAAACAGCAATAACAAGCATAATAATAAAAAACCAATTGATCATTAATCATTCTCCTTCATAAGTGCAGATACTAATATAGCAGAACATACATCAAGCATATATCTGACAGATTTAATAGGAGTAATAGAAGATTCTCCACCTATTCTTTCAAACATATTGACTGGGACTTCTTTGACTTTATATCCACGTTTTAATACATGTACTATTGATTCTGGCTCAGGATACTTAATAGGGTACCTTTCAGAAAAATAATTAATTATATTTTTGTCAACAGCTCGATAGCCAGATGTTGTATCATAAACCTTTTTGTGAGTTACTAATTTTATGAAAAAAGAAAGTATTTTTATTCCCAGTCTTCTCATGAAAGATGTTTGAAAAGTTGAAGTACTTGTCTTAATGAATCTTGATCCCACAGTTAAATTGGCTTCCCCATTAAAAATTGGCTCTAGTAAATTTTCTAACGAATTTATATCATGTTGTCCATCACCATCAAATTGAATTGCTATATCGTAATCCTGCTCCTTAGCATATTTATATCCGGTTTGGACTGCTCCGCCAATACCTAAATTTGTAGTTAAAGTTATTGTGTTTACGCTATTTTCTTTCAATAAACTTTCTGTTCCGTCACTTGACCCATCATTTATTACAATGTAATCAAAATTATACTGTGATTCTTTTCTAAATTCTTTAATTTTTTTTATTGTTGCTAAGATACTTTCCTCTTCATTGTAAGCAGGAATAATTAATAAAATCTTTTTTTCTCTAACATTATTTTTCAACTTTTAAACTCCTCATCTTCCACCACAAACTTTTTATCACAAAGACCGGCAATTGAAAGATCCGACCGATCCGGGCTGGATTGCTCAATGAACGATAAAGCCATTCTAAATGGTGATCCAAATAAAATTGTGGTGCTCGTTTGACATGACCGCTTAATACATCGAAGCTGCCGCCGACATCTTGAAAAATCGTAGCGTCCACTCGTTTTATATTACGCGCCAACCACTGCTCTTGTCTAGGAAATCCCAATGCCACAAATAAAAAATCAGGTGATGCTTGATTGATCCGGTCCACCACCTCATCTTCAGAAAGTGCGGTATAACCATCGATAGCTCCAACGATCTTCATAGCCGGATACTGCTGTTGCAGATTAGCCACAGCATCTTGCAAGACTTCCGGCTTAGCGCCATAAAAAAAAGCGCTGCGGCTGTTTTCATTGGCGTATTCCAAAAATTTTTGCATCAATTCAAACCCGGCTACCCGTTCTTTGATTTTGCCGCCTGTCAACTTTGATACAAGTACGATCCCGATACCGTCTGGGATGCGGTGGGTACTTGATTTGATAAATTCAACGACTTCTGGAAAATCTTTCGATTGCGTCGCGATTTGCGGGTTGACGCTGATGGCAGACATTTTCTTTGATGAATCCAGATAACGGGGCACATCTTCTAATATATCTTCATACGTCAATTGATCCACGGGTATCCCCATGATCCATTCATGCTTCATTTTCTTCCATCCAATTCATTAATTGTTTCATTGCATTTCCTTTGTTGTACTGATTCCAAGTCTGATCGAATCGATCAAGATCCACTGCTTGCATATTTGCTGCTTTTTCCAAAAGCTCATCGAACGTCACAGCCAACGCTTCAGGCAAGGCATCAAAAAAGCCATCTTGTATCCCCACCGTCTTCTGATACTCTTCAAGATCATAACAGAAAAAGAGCAGTTTTCCTTCTTTGTTGGCTAACGTATATTCAAATGGTACCGAAGAATAATCGGTAATCAGACAATCGATCGAAGGCAGCATCTCTTGCAAAGTAAGGCCTTTAAAATCAGTGATGACTGCCGGATGCTTTTCAAATTTTTGCTGTAAAGCAGGATCATGGGGATGTGCTTTGGCAAACAGCTGCCACTCATCTCCCAGTACAGCAGCTAGTCTTGAAAAATCGATAGGATTTTCATTCTCATTCTCTCGATAAGTAGGGACATATAGGAGGCTTTTTTTATTTCCAAAGCGCTCTTGGAATTTCTGTTTTGCCTGTTTCAGCCAAGCTTCATCAAAATATCGATCTGCCGGAAAATACCCAAACGGCAAAAATTCCGCATTCGTCACGTGATAACTCTTTTTGAAAATCGTTGCCATTTGATCTGACGCCACCACATAATGAGTCAATCGATCATAAACCTGCTGATAACGATCCTGATCCTTTTTGGTACTGTTTTTCGCGTAATTGGCTTCTAAACCGAATGTTTTGACGGCTCCGCCTGCATGCCAGATCTGGATGACTTTAGTAGAAGGCTCAAACATCATCCCCCCTAAAAAGGCAAAATAATTATCACAAAGGATCGTTGAAGCACCTTTCATCAAAGGAATGCTTGACAGCAATTCACGAAACGAATCTATCCCATAAATCAAGCAGCCTTTTTTTTGATAATTTGCTGCTAATTCGTGACTGTTCTCAGTATAACAGACCACTAAACGTGATCCGTATTTTTTATATAATTCCGACAAAACCCAGCGGCTTGTCGATGGAAAGCTAAGCAGAAAAATAATTTTATCATTTTTTTCAGCTGGGCGTTTGCTGCGTTGTTCAACTAAAAAAAGATAAAAAGATTTCATGCCAGTTAATAGGACATTTTTCATTGAAAACCTCCCTTGTGCTGTTTCTTATTTTACCTGAAACACCGCTAAAAGAAAACAATTGTAAAGAAACTGTCTCCTATTCGTAAAATACTATGAAATCAATGTTTCGAGGTGATAATTTAACTATCAGTTTAGATGTAGTTTAGACTCATCAAATACTAATCCGATATTAACCTTTTTGCAATATAACTATCGAGATAAAAAGCAAAAAACAAACACTAAAAAAATAACATTTAATAGAAGAAAAATCAAATCGTGTGGGCGCAAAATAGAGTTAAAAAAGCTATGTCATAATCTGACATAGCTTTTTGTAATTTACTTATTTAATTTTTGCGTTGACTTTAAGAGCTGTAAAATCAACGTTTTCTGCTCATCAGAAAGAGATAGATAGATTTCGGTAAGTTCTTTGGTATCTTTATCGGCTGGATCAATTAACGCAAAGAAGCTTTCTAAGCTTATATCTAATACACGAGTTATCGAGTGAAGTGTTTGAATACTAATATTCTTTTCTCCTCTTTCAATAGAGCCAATGTGGTTTGTGGAATGTTTCGATAGTTCAGCTAATTTCATTTGCGACAAATTCTTTTCAAGTCTTAACTTTCGAATCAGACTACCAATTTTTTTATTCAAATTTTTAGTCACTTTATTCCCTCCCACTCTTTTAAATGTTATCCAAAGTTAGAAGAAATATACACCATCTAAAAAGTATTGATTTATACTTTTTCATCAATTAAAATAGTTGATGAAACGAAGGGAGAGTTCAAATGAAAAAAGTTATAATGGGTATATTAGTAGTTTTATTTGTTTCTGGTTGTTCAACAGCCAAGACAGTGGAATCAAAAAGCAAGGAATCAAGTACAGAAACTAGTCAAAGTTCTACAATTAAAAGTAGCGAAACAGAAAGTAGTTCTACAACTAATCCCTTAGACAAAGAACTTAGAACTTTAAGAGATAGTAATTTTCTAGAGATCATTACAATGGAACTTGAAGAAAGTGATGTGATAAATATTTGGGTCTCAAATGAAGTTGCAAGCATGAGCTATTCTGAAAAAAAAGTGTTAATCAATGCTTTCACTAGAGATGTTTTTGATATTTATCAAGAAATGAAAGGTTATGGGAAAATACCACTCTTTTACTACCGTACAGAATACGGGACAATAATGGGAGCAAATGTCGATTCAACTGGTATTGATATTGAAATAGTAGATTAAAATTAATTACTTACTGTATCAAAAAAGCTATGTCAAATGCGACATAGCTTTCTTTATTCAAATCTTATCGCTTCAAGTTCTATTCTCTCGATCCCATTATCAAAAACAGAAGAAACTTCAACAGGTAAATTGTCTATTTTAACGCGTTCACTGGCTGTCATGAAAGCTTCGTTTTCTTTGAGAAATGGCTCATCATAACCCCAGACATATTCTTTTGAAAAAGTGGTGATCTTGTAACCTACTAAGCTGTCAGCAAATTCAGCTTTCAATTTTTCTGCTGTAAATGTCAAGATACCATCTTTAAAACTGACAAACTCAATACTACTTTTTCCTGCTGGTGGTAGTAAAGCTACATTTTCATCGCTAACACGATAAGTGCTGTCGTCAATCAACTCTTGCCAGTTTTGAGGACAATCAGCAATACCAGCATTTAAATTATCGTTTACTTGCGCTGGAACGAGCTGAGCGGTTATGTCTAAAATTCCTTTATTGGCTGTCGATATACCAGCAATTTTGAAGGTACGATGACCGAAGACGATCCGCTCATCAAGAAGTTGTAAAAGGGACTCCGTTTTGTCGTTGTGAGACGTAAAAACATGTATTTCACTTTCTACATTTATTATTTGTGCCTGTTTGTTGTACGATAAATTAAAATCAGCGGTCTGAGATACCAAAACGGGAAGTTTCAAGAGATATTTTAAAGGCTTGTCTTCTAATTTTGATAAATTAAAAATTAGATTATGTTCGATTCTTTGCATTTTTGCTTTGTAACTTTCATATCTTTTTGAAACTTGATTAGTGATAAGCCAAAAATCATCTTCAAATTTTACGAGATCGCCTCGCGTTGTCTCATGCAATGTGATTAAAAATTTACTATCATAGTCCTTTACGCTAACTTCATTCGTTATCAGAGCACGCTCAGACAGTCCGTTTCGGTAGATAGTAGACCCTCGCCAGTCTAAAATCGCTCTGAGATCGTGTGTAGGTGTGTTTTGTTCAAATAAATTTATAGTAGGCATATTTGTAGACCTCAATTCTTAAAAAGATTGAAAAAATTGGTAGGCTCGCTTGTATCTGGCATAGCTTGAATTGTGTTAGTCAATTGATTGATACGACTTTGCAAGAACTTAGCGAAGCTTGAAATGTTCATGTCGTCCTGTTTATAGTTCTTCATAGTTGCGGGGTTGTTAGCTATTGATTGAAGAACGCTCAAGGCAGTTTGATAGATAGCTTTCTTTTGTGCTGGAATTGCTGGGTTGTATTCTTCGTTTGCTGACAAACTATTTTCAGCTAGATAAACAGTTGCTTGATCGTCAGCTAGTGTAATGCCCTCTATTTCCATCTTGAGACGGTCGATTATTTTCATGTTTAGATACTCCTTCTTTGTGCCCAGCTCGTAACACGATAGCACAAGTTTATTTATGTATTGATCTATTCTTTTAAGTTGAATTGTTTTGTGATTATAGTAAACTCTTCCATCATAAGCCAACAAAAACTCGTGAGAAGTCATATCACGCTCGATTACAGTGAACCCCTTCAAAAGTCTGCTGTTGCTGTCAATTGATTCAATTTGATATATTTGAAAGTCAGTAATTGAGAGCAAATTATAGATTTTTTGAAAAATCAAAGGCGCTATGAGGTCGTAAATCTCAGTCGTGAGATAAGCTTTTGTTGAAATTGGGCGTAGCGATGGATAGTTTTGGTAGATTTTCTCAAGTTGCATTGGCTCACCTTTTTTATTTTTTTGTGCGAGAAATTTTAGATATCCTTGTGAATGGTCTGCTCGTATTGGGGTAACTGTCTTTTCTCTTCATTCGTATGTATATAATTCTCAAACGTCATTTTAAAACCATTTAAGAGCTGTTTTAAAGCGTTTTAACACTAATTATATGTTATTCTAACAGTCAGACAGCAAGCCTCTAGCAAGCTCTCAAAGCATTTAAAAATAGACGATAAAACCGAAATTTTATTGGTTTTACTGGTTTAAAACAGCTTAAGAATATGCTAGAATCGTTGATATATTAGCGTTTCTATACCTAAATAATTTTGCTGATAATGAAAATAAATAACAATTCAGCAATTTAAAGGAATTATGAAAACAAACTCTTTTCACAATGTATCGAAATGCAAGAAACGCGTTATATCGAGCTTTCATAATGTATACCAATATAATTTCACAGCTTAAATCGCTCAAACCGTTGGTACACAAGGCACTTCATCTAACCGTGATTATGTAAACTAGCGCTTTGTACAGGATTAAAATAACGATGAACTAGATATAACAAGAATGAATAATACCGTTAAACGCTGATAGTGTGGGCTTATATTAAGCTCACACTCTTTTTTTGTAGAACGTCACACTTTAATCTTAATAAAAGTAAAGGCGAAAAATTTTCAATATTATTTATTTTTATGTAACTATTAATCTAGCAACGATTAAAAGCATACAATTAAATTACTGTACAACCTTTTGTATATAGTAATAAATCATTACTCAACTACTAGATTACTCTCTCTGCTATTCTCAGCATTAATCTTTCTAAGTTCTTCATGACTACTTTGCTGTAGCAATGGAGCAAGATCGATGATAGTCTCTTTAGAGATAGCTCCCATTTCTGATAATGATTTGAGATTATCAATTACATCTTTCTCATTGATGGGTCTGGCGTAATGGAATACCAAATCTAAATCATGTATATTCTGTCCTTCAATTGATTGTCCTTGTAAATCCAGCAACTTCTCTACGATCTCAAATCTTTTTTCGAAACCATTTCTCAAAAATCTCTCGTTCATTGACGCTTTCATGTCGCTTAAAGTAAACAGCAATTTCATAGATACCTCGCTGAGATTTGAAACATCAGTATTATTCAAAGACACCGCTGGCGTACTGGAGATATTTAATAATTCTTGTTTCAAGGTCTTATAAATAGTTTCGAATGCCTTTTCATTGACGGAATTAGAGACCATTTTAAAGTCTGAACCATCGTCCAAAACCAGACCTTCCCCAACTAAATTCTGATTTATGCCCTCCCCTTTTAACTGTTGCCCGATCACGACAGGTATCGGGTTATGAAATTTATAAAAACTATCACTGAACTTACTTAGCAAGTCCTCCATGTTGTCAATTATGTTGAGAAAATCTGCTAAATCAGACTTACCAAAAACTTTATCTAGCTCATTATCATTGTGATAGTGTATGGGAAGACCGCTCACATTGCTATATCTATCAATTCTTCGTAAGTCACTGCCACCGATATTACTCCATTTTTCCACCTTTTCTGGATAATAGATAATATAAAAATCGCTCTCTAACGCCTCAAATGCTTCTACAAATGCGATTATCTCTAATGCTTCGTTGTATATCGGGAAGGCATTTTCAGATTCGATTACTTTCGATTTAATTTTGCCATTATCGATATAAATATATTCATAGCTATCACCGAATTTAATAAGTCGCGATAACAGATCATAATCAGCCTTATTGAATGATCCTTCTTTATAAACGCGTTTGAACCGCTCCGACAGCTCTTCTTTTCCAACTATCGTGACAGGATTTTTCAACAGATAACTAGTCTCTAAATTTGCAATTAATTTAGCATATTGAAGCATTACTTTGCGCGACTCATAAGGGCGGTTATTATACATTTCTACTCCCCTATTCATAATTGCGTGTTTGCCTTCGAGATAGTGCTTCATCTTTAATACATCGGCAATTCTTCTTTGATTCTCATAGTGATTCACTTCGTCAATGAACCATAGCGGATTGTTATTATGTATAATTTTTATGTATTCTTTTATATTCATTTATTTGTTGCTCCTCCTATACATACCATTTTTTCGCTTTCTTCCCTTGAATAGCCAGCGCTAAAGCGATAACTAAATCATCATGCAACCCTTGACCGTTCATGTTCCCCGTCTTCCCGTTTGATTCCTGAAAAATTTGCATTTCTTCTAAGGTATCGCGATCATTTACTAAAATCTCATCTAACTCAAAAGCTTCTTTCAAGTCAGAAATAAGCGTAGCTTTATTACTTGCTGTTGTACTCCAGCCCAACTTCATACGTTTACGCCCAGTTTGTTGATCAAAGAGCTTCATTTTATAAATGTTCATATAAAAGTATTCTCTTCTCAGTTTTTCTAATAGAGGCGTTCCAAAACTGTTACGCTCAATGACTAAAAAGGCATAATTATATAAGCGACCTAATTCATTTATAATCTTCGCAAAACGGTATACAGGCGTTCGATTGTCCTTGAAAGAAGCTACTTGCTTCCCTTCTTCATCGAGAATACAGATCGTAGAATTATCTCCGCCACTTCCCCCAGCAACATCAACGCCAAAATAATATTTTGTATTTTTACGTGGCAACTCATACACAAATAAGCTTCCATTCGATACTAGCGATAGCAATTCACTAGCCAAATGCAAACTAACCTCATGATATTCTAATTTTTTTGGTACATGATTCAATCGTTCACTAATTTTCGACTGATCAAAAACACTGAAACCTGTAGAAATGAAGCTCTCGTGAAGGTTTGAAGGGAACTCTTGCTTAAAGTCTCTGTCGCTCATATCGAGTTTTTTGAACTGTCGCCACATAAGAAGTCGCAACGTAGCGCCTTTTTCAAAGAGCAATTTCTCTTCATTATTCAAATCTTTTTCGCTAAGCAACTCTTTCATACTAGCCTTGTACCACGCTACCGCTTCGTCAATCTCAACCTTAAACTGTTGCGCGGTTGCCTTCGAAAACCACGGGAAAAAGAAAAGCTTATATTTTGATAGTCCTTTTTCTGCTGACATAGCAAGCTTCTGAAAGTGATTGAAGCCATTACTCGTACTTTCCACCGTCAAAATTGCGTCTTCTGACTTAGAAAGAGCTTGCTCAACTGACAACAAGAGCTTTTCTTGACTGGTATAAAAAGCTAATTCGCTGAGATGAACTCCCAAAAAGTTACCGCCTCGTGCCACATCTTTATTACCAGCTACAGAAAGCGTGATTGTAGAGCCATTTTCAAAACTTAATTTATTTTTGTTACTATGCTTTATTTTGGAAAATTTAAACTTATCTCGCGGAATACTATCATTCATAGCTTTCAAACGTTCAAATAGAATAGTACTTGATTCTAATTTATAACTAACAATTAAGTAATTTGTTCTAGCTTTTGTCAATGCCATATATAAAAACAGCCCAAGCATGAGCGTACTCATTCCCAATTGGCGCGACTTAGCGATTAAATTATATCTCGTACGATTCTCCAAAAACTCTTTTTGCTGTTGATTTACGACAAAAGGAACGTACTTTCCCTCGTTATCCATAATCTTTACAAAGTTTTTCAACCATAAAACAGGATCAGCATTGATTTTTTCTAATTTTTTAGCTGTTGATAATGTCATAACATCAACCCATCGTCTGAGCTATCCTCAACTGTAATTTTTTGCTTCGTCATTGACTTTAATTCTTTTGATAATGTCAAAAACAATTTGATAGATTTTTCATCACCATTTTTTGCTTTTTCACTGACTGAATCATAAATCTCGAAAAAATCACTATTGGCGATCGTAGCATATCGCAATGCCTTTAATCTTTGAAATTCTTCTGTCTTTTCCCAATTTTTGTAGTAGTCTATATTTTGGGTTCCAATAAAATTACAGAAATGCTCTAATGTAACTGGCTGCTCTGTTTTTCGAACGTCTGGAAACAACATTTCAAAATACATCTTCTTCTTTATTGATAATTTCTTAATTTCATCTTTAATATCCATTTATTGCCCTCATCTCATCTGTACAAAATCAATTAGAAAACTATAGATTTGCACATACTCTTTATATTTTTTTGCCTTGAAATCAGCTTTTTCTTGATACATTGCCGTTTCAATATGGGATAACTCTTCATCAAGCGCACGATTGTACATTTTTCCACCTTCAAAAGAACTTTCACGATATAATCTCTGATTAGTATCTCTAATTTCTTCTTCATACGTTAAAAGATTTTCACGTTTTTTGGCATTTTCGAGTAATCGATTCTTTAATAAATCATTCACTAGAGTTTGCAAATATTCTTTATCACACTTGATATACTCAATTTTTGAAGTATCAAATATTTGAAAACCATCATACATAAACAGACAATCAAACTCAGTCTGTGCCATTTCTTTAATCGCTTTTTCGCATTCTAACTCACGTTTTTGTGCCTTCATCTTTTTACGACTGAATTGCTCTCTAATTTGCTGTTTTCTTTCTTTATATTTATTGAAAATTTTTTCGTCAACTTCTAAAAATATTTTCTTCTCATCAGTTGATAAAGAAACAGCGACAAATACTTTCTGAATATCCGCTTTATCTTTAAATTCGCGAACAAGTCTATTCGCTTCTTGTGTGATTTGCTCATTGAAAAAGCGGTAAAAATCAGCGGCAAGAACAGCCAAATCATAATTCAAACGTTTTTTACTTCTTAAAGTTTTGAAGTAGAATCGATTATTTTTTTCTTTCAAAACTTTAACGATTTTATCTCGGTATCTATCGACCTTTAGAAATATACTACTTTGACGTAATAGCTCAGTTTTAGTATATGTTTTTCCTTTTTCAAAAAAAGGCAACGCATTATTAAAGAGTATAGCTGTATACTCAGACCACTCAGCTTTTTTCTTATGGTGTCCTCGCTGATCTTCGATAATATCAGAGTCATCAAAAATGGGCTTTTCTAACTCAAAATATGGTTCGTTTTTTCCTTTTTTTCCAGCCACATATCTAACTGATCCAGCTTTTTCGCTCAGTTTACTGATAATTTTATTTTTAGTATCAGTTTGCAAATAGAATTTTTTATCACTCATAACTGCTGACTGATACTTTTCTTGAACTTTATTTCCTACAAATTTTGTGTATAGGGAATTTGTCATTAATTCGCTTAAAGTTATATTCATCAGATTCATACCTCAACTTATTTACTTTCAAAAAAATCATTATATCTTTTAAGCGCAATTTTCAACTCTTGACTCCGTTCAAAGAGCCAATATTCTTGATTACTTTTGATTGTCAAAGCATGTGTTATAAAATTAAAGCCTTGTTGTTTGAGCCATGCTGTCTTAGCTCCGTTGTAACAGAAATAAAAGTCTTTGTTAGTTAGTTTATTCATTAAAATTCTTCCCTTCATTATTGTTGTAGTTTTTAGCTGTTTAGATAAATAGTATTTTTAGTATTTATATAAACAGTCAAGAACTACAACAAAAATTTTTGTATACAGTATTAAGATCAAGAGCCTACCGCGCTACTTACGATTTTGCTTCGCGAAAATCGCGCGGACGCTTGCTACAAATTTTGCTCGCTTTTAGCAAGCTAAAAACTCACAAAATTTGTGATTACTTTTATTACTTTTCTGTTTTAAAAAGTTACTATATCACTTCCAATAACAGGTATAGACCTATCGTATTTTCTAATGTACTTACGTAACTCACTGTTATTTTCATAAACGGCAAGTGCTGATCCTTTTTCAGAATAAACAATCGAAATATAATCAATGCCAATTTTTTCAAGATACAACACTAAGTCGTAATCATAAACATATTTAAATTTTTTAACTCGTGTAATCTGTTCGAGATATTTAAGCTCGATTTTCTGCTTCCAATCCATCGATATCACGCTCGCTTCATTATTTTTTGTTATCAATATAGTTTTCGTACGCTTTTACACGCTCATTATCAAAAAGATATTTCCCATTTTCGAAACGAGATATAACTGTGCGCGCTACATGTAATACTTGAGCTAACTCGGTTTGCTTTATGTTTTTTCGTTTTCGTAGTGCTATATAAAACTCTCGTCTTGTTATGTTGTCGTTCATGTCGTTTCCTCCTCTTTTTCGTACATTTGTTCTTTATTATTTTTTTATAGAGGACGCTTAAAAAACGTCCTCTAACTAAAAATAAAGGAAAGAAAAACATATGATATAAACACAAAAATTATGTGGGTAGCTAATTGTTATACTGTCGTTGTTTCAAGTACAGCAACAGATTTTTTTGATCCGACTTCCAAAGTGGCTTCTAAAAGTACTAACCCTTCCAGATTGTCTCCGCGTTTGCCTAAAGGCTCGTAATGAGGCTGGCGACCTTTTAAGAACTTGATAGACAACTGATCTAAATCGAAGAGAACAGCTTTTTCAGTAGGCATATAACGATCAAGAACTACGTTAATAACTCCGTAATTTGTTTCGATCGTGTTTACTAACAGACCAAAATCGTTTGTTTTGGCTGGATAAAAATATTTATCTTTGTACAAACTATCTAGCTCTTCTTTGATATCAGCATTAACAAATAGGTACAGGTTTTCACCTTCAAACCCTTTTTCCCAAAGTTTACGCGCCAATTCTTTGATCGCTGTTTCAGAAACTGGTTCTTGAACTAGATTTTCAGGATCAGCAAACTCGATTAAACCAGACATCTTTCGCGGTTTACCATCTGATCCATCATTTTTGGTTGATGTCAAAAGAGCTTTTTCTAAATCTGCTTTTACTTCGATTAAGCGATCGTTTATCTCAGAAGCGAACAAGTCCCCGACTTTCTCAGTGGCTTGAGCAGTACCGCTGACTTTGACTGTTTTAGATAGAATTTGAAGCACGTTGGAAAGTTCAGCACGCGTTGAATGAACTCCTTCGCCAGCGTCCGCCCCTTCTTGTGCTAGTGAGTCGGAGGTATCTAGCGTTCTTTCACGCCATGAGTGAATTTTAGCGCCTGTCTCAGAATTTCCTTTTTTCGATAGCAACAAAGTTGAAAAAGGCGTTTGTTTTGGGGCAACTAAATGAATCTCATCAGTGAGATAAATATTTTCTTGATTTGTTAAATCGGTTGTTAACATATATGTATAACTCCTTTTCAATAATTAATTTTTGTTTTCAGCATAGATAAAACATCTCTATTTTTAACAGCTTGAGAGTAATTACTTGCTGTATTGTGATCTGTCGGTTTGTATGAATTATTTAGTTTTCGCTTGTTGACAAGCTCTTTTAATTTATTGATTTGCTCGGCTAACTCAGCCTCATTAGTAGCATGAATCAGTGGTGCAAAATCTTCCAACCCCTCTGCTTTCAATTCAAGCGCTACTTGACGATCAAAAAGAGCTTTCTCACGTGCTGTAAAATCAGCTTCGCGATCTGTTGCTGGATTGTCTGTTACCTGCTCTTCATCGACTGGATCAGCTTCTTGTGCTGGCTCATCTTGTGCTTGTGTCTTAGTCTGTAAAAGCTGCTGGACTTGTGCCTGTAATTCTTTGAATTGCTCTTCTAGTGAAGGTTCGGTGTGTTCTTGTTCGTCAACTGTCTCAGTATTTTCGATTGTTTCAATTTCTTCGTTTTTATTTTCGTTTTCTTTGATATCTTTTTTCATATATTTTCAGCTCCTTTTCAAAGCGTTTTCATTTTTGATCATAGACAAAGAAGCTCTTCCAGTACAAAAAAGAGCTTCTTTGAAAATAAATGGAAATGAAAAAAGAACCGCCACCAAACGGTATCTTTTTTATGCTATTGATAAATAGCACGAGTTTTAAGAGAAATCGTTTAAGCGAGTACGATTCCCGATAGATACAAGAGAGAGAAAGCTCTCATATCTATATATTAAATATAACATATATTTCCATTCCTGTCAAAAAAAGAACTTTTGTTCATCATCTGTATATAAGCTCTGTATAAGCATTTAAAAATAAAAAAATTGAAAAAATAGTTGCTTTTAAATAACGATAAAGCACGTTATAATTTAGCATTTCTCTTCGCTGTCAGCTCATTTTCTTTCTTGAGATATGCAAGAAACTTCTGATCTCGTTGAAGCTCAGCTTTAGTCATGCCCTTTTCTAACTGTCGTGTAGCATATTCTATTTTTTCGTGCCACAATTTTTCTAGTTCGTTCATGCGATCCGCCTCTTTCTCACAACACTAATTGCAATGGATTGATTAAGCTATCTTTTACAATTGCAAAAAGCTCCGTCTCACTCAATTTTCTACTGTCATAATGACGATTAAAAATATTAATCTCCATTTCTGTTAGTCCGCTGAAAAAATGCTGATTACAAGCTCGTGCAACGCCTATTTTTTTGCAACTCGATAGAAACTCGTTTAATGATGGTTTATATTCTTCTAGCCTTCTATCTCGAATATGACATAAAATAGCAAAGTAATCATCTCGCGATTGATCAGCAAGATAGAAATTGAACTCGCCTTTCGTCAAATTTAAGCATTTCATTAATCCATCAACCTTGTTTTCTCTTTTCATCTTACATTCTCCTTTTTAATTTTCAGCTACCCAATCATAAAGCTGTATTTTGGGTAAGCTAGTCTTTTTTAATCTTTCTTGTTGCCTAAATGTTTCAAACCTCAGTCGCTTTTGAATACCATTCAAAAAATATTTCATTGGATTCAAAATCTGAGGTTGTTCACTCATTGAACGTAGCTGTTCTTTGATAGTAATTTCATCAACCATCATCTTTGATAGCGAAGAAACGATTAACCCAATCTCAGAAGAGGTGAAAAGTTGTGTTGAAGATAAAACCTCACGTACGCGTGTATTATATATATTATCTTCTTCTTCAATCTTGTTGATAGTAAATCTCTTTCTTGTTGATTTTGAGCTGTCCATTTTCGACTGTCCATTTTCAACAGTCGAAGAAACGTTTGTATTATCAGTATTTTTGGACTGTTGATTTTCAGCATTTGAAATTTGATAAGGCTCAAAACCTCTTGAATTATAGAAATTGATTTGTTCTTGAATATCTTCTTTAGAAAATTTTTCAAGCGAGAAAATATATTGATAGACCCACTTCTTACCTTCTCGTTTTCGAAACTGAATAAGATAACGATTCTCGATTAACTCTTTCCATATGCGATCGATTGAAGAACGTTTATTTTTCTTTGACCGCGTATATAGCTCCGTTTTGTAAAGCTCCCATTCCTCTGAATATGATTGTAGCTCCGCTAATAGACCTCGTGCTTCATAGCTCAGATTATTATCTTGCAAAAAAGCACGAGGAATAGACTCATAGCCTTTATTTCTCTGGTACTTGAAAACTTCGCCACTCATTTTTATCCTCCTACCTGTCAAAAACTTTATTTAGCGCCCCACGCTTTTTTTCTAAACAGTGTATTTATTCATAAATTCATCGCAATCTTTTTTTGAAATCCGCATAATCCCATCAATCATTTTTACTTTTAAACCGTTTGAGACATACTTTTTCATCAAGGTGTTATAAGAGACGTTCAAATATTGTTGGGCTTGTCCTTTTGTCATGTACTCAGGAAGCTCTTCTCTAGTTACTCTTAATTTCATACTCTCTTCTAATGCTTGCGCTAGTGCAATTACAAGAGGTCTCATAGCTTCTTGCGATAAGTCAACACTTTCAATATTGATGTTCATATGATTTTATCTCCTTTCATTACTAAACCAAAGGAATAGTTTATAAACCCATTATAATTAAACCATAGGAATAGTCAAGAATTAAATTAAACTTTTGGAATAGATTTTTTTCGAATTTTTGTTATAATTGTTTCTAAGAAGAAAGGAGGCGTAATGTTGAAAAACGATAAGGAAGAAAGAATAAAAGATATCGCAAGAAGACTAAAAAAATTGAGATTAGAAAATGGTTGGTCAAAAGTAGAAGTTGCTCGAAAAATTGGTGTTACTGGTGGTGCATATTCAAATTGGGAATATGCAACAAAGCAGCCTTCCATTGAATCATTGGAAAAATTATCAGATGTTTTCAATGTCTCTGTATCTTTTTTATTAAATGGTACTTTAACATTCGAAGAAGCTGAGCAACTGGCAAAAGAACAACAAGAAGAAGGTTATCAAGCAGCTTTGGAAACTGACGTTAATAACTCTGAGCTATTGAAACTTGTTAAAGACTATATCGAAGAATCGATAAACGCTAATCATGAAGCATTAGACTTACTCGAAAAAGAGCTTAAAAGTAGCTTTGAGAGTTTGAATACTTTAATTAGTCCTACTAAAGAAGAAAATCAATCAGAACTTTTCTTAAAACTAACAAACCATCTTTTAAATGTTATTTCTGAGGCTGGATATATTGCTGAACTTAAAAATGGTGATGTATTAGACTTTGGAACTTTCGAAAAAGAATATCCAAAGGAAATTTTTAATATTATAGACTTGCTGATATCAAAGAACAACAAATAAAAGTAGTTTCTTTTTTTTAGCGCTAAGATCAACAAATAAAAGTAATTGTCAAAATCTCTATTTAGCGCCCCACCGCCAAAATGGAGGAAAAGAAATGACGAAACCACGACAATATACTAAAGACGGACAAACCTTTTGGAGAAAGAAGGGATATCTCGGCACAAATCCGCTGAATGGAAGACAAAAAAATTTCAATGTTGGTGGCTTTAAAACTTCTAAAGAGGCGGAAGAAGCTTTTCAAGAGGCAAAAAGAGAATTTCAAAAATCCAGAGGGATAAATCTTCGAGATTCTACTTTTGAGGAAGTCTATGAAATCTGGATGGATCAAATATATAAATATCAAGTTCGCGAATCAACTTTAATTGGTACTCAATCGAAGTTTAATAACTATATTTTGCCAGAAATTGGATCAAAAAAAATTGATGAAATATCTGTTGACGATATTCAAAATTTTGCTAATTATATGTTTTATAATGTGAAACATTCCAATGCGCCCGTCTTCTTGAATTTCATCAGTAAAGTGTTTAACTTCGCAATGAAACGAAAATTAGTCCAAAGCGATCCTGTTCGTTTGATTGAAAAAATGAAAAAGACAGGATCAAAAAAAAGTGAAGCTGGTTCAACATATCTTACAGCAGAAGAAATGAAAATCATTTTTGACGAATTGCAAAAAAAGAAGTTTTATCAATATGTTTTCTATTATTTAATCTTTTCCACTGGCGCACGGGTTGGTGAAGTGATTGCATTGAAATGGATAGATGTCGATTTTAATGAAAAACTACTCAATATTAGACACTCTCGTACTCAAAAGTTGGACTATTCTTATAGCATTGGAGCAACAAAAAATGGTAAGTCCCGTACTGTACCATTATCAGATAAAACTATCGAGCTGTTGAATGACTGGAAAGATAAGCAAAAAGAACTTTTCATGAGCGATAGATATGTAAAAAAAGGCATTAAACTAAAAAAAGATGAAGAGCAGCTCATTTTTCCAAACCTACAAAATAATCTGTTAACCGCTGCTGTTGCGTACGAATGGTTGAAAAAGGTCGAAAAAAAGACTGGTCTTAAAGACCTCCACCCTCACAAAATACGTCATACTTTTACTACTCTATCGCTTGCGTACGTTGATAATCCGAAAGAGATCAGCGAGATTCTAGGTCATGCTGATGTTGCATTCACGTTGAACATTTACGCTGGGACATCAACCGAAAAGAAGCTGAACGCAGTCAATAGTTTAGATAACATTTTAACTAACTAAGAATCGTAGGCTGTAACCCTTGATATTATGCCTTTTTTGGCATATCGACCAGTTTAGAAACTGGATAGAAAAGTAAGAAAATGAGAGAAAATTAGCACAAAATATACATTTAATACCTATTTTATACATTACCTTTTCGAAGCACAAAAAGCTTACTATCATTGATTTATCAACGTTTATATTAAAAATAATTCTTTTTAATCCATTTTGTTTTTTCTGAAAAATGAATACAAACAATTGTAAAGAAACTGTCATATTTCTTTCAATCGTTTTCAATTTTTTCACAAAAAAAGCGTGCCGTTTATCAAGAGTCTTGATACCAGCAAGCTGCATACTTTTTAAATTTTACTAGATTTTAACTGAAAAAATATTTTTCTCCTACTTGTTGTTTCACATCGGCACAATCAGCAAGTACGGTTGTTGTCGCCTTATCTCGATCACAGATATCACAATATTCGACATCAAACACGATTCCTTTTCCAGTGATTTCCTTCGCGACACCAACAAATGAACGGTGAAATTCGTGAGGTTTGACTTCATACTTCTTTCCAATTTGAATCGCGGTTTTTGTAATCATTTTAAAACTCCTTTACTGTTAGCCTATATTTACAATACCATACCAATTATCATTTATCAAATATCATCATGATAATATCTATATTCTCATCGTGTATATACAAGTATACCATTTCTAAATAAGAGAAAAGTTATTCCTTTTTATTCCTTATATAGAAAAAAGCTTTCAAAATCCTGACAGATTTTGAAAGCTTTCATTTTATTTATGGATAAATACGATTCAACAAACGTGGAAACGGTATTGCTTCCCGGACATGCTCGATACCTGAAAGCCACGTGACCGTTCGTTCCAAGCCCAGACCAAATCCAGCATGAGGTACAGAACCATATTGGCGTAAATCAAGGTACCAAGAATATTCCTGTTCATCTAAACCATGCGCCTTGATTTCCTCCAACAGATATTCATAATCAGTGGCACGTTCAGAACCGCCGATGATTTCTCCATATCCTTCTGGAGCAATCATATCTGCACAGATAACAAGATCTTCTCGGGTTGGGTGTGGCTTCATATAAAATGGTTTGATCGCTTTTGGATAGTTCAAAATGAACACAGGTTGATCAAAGGAATTGGCAATAAAGGTTTCATGAGGTGAACCGAAGTCGTCTCCCCACTCAATATCTTCAAATCCATTTTTCTTCAATAAAGTGACCGCATCATCATAGGAAATTCGTGGATAAGGCAATTGCGTATATTTTTCCAACACTGCCCGATCCCGCCCTAATACATGAAGCGCATAATCGCAATGATCCAATACATTTTGAACCAGATAAGCTACATAATTTTCTTGAATTTCTAAACTTTCTTCTTGATGCATAAATGCCATTTCTGGTTCGATCATCCAAAATTCAATTAAATGACGACGTGTTTTCGATTTTTCTGCCCGGAATGTTGGACCAAAAGAAAATACCTTGCCAAAGGCCATTGCCGCAGCTTCCATATATAA
The DNA here is from genome assembly GCF_009933265.1 of Enterococcus sp. JM9B. Classification (NCBI taxonomy): domain Bacteria; kingdom Bacillati; phylum Bacillota; class Bacilli; order Lactobacillales; family Enterococcaceae; genus Enterococcus; species Enterococcus sp. JM9B. The sequence continues at coordinate 215,775 of NZ_MAEK01000003.1, forward strand.
TTGCCCTGATTGGGAAAGATATGCCTTTTGATCAAAATAATTGGTTTCGAATAAATCGGTCGTTCCTTCTGGTGCTGAACCAGTTAAAATCGGTGGATCGATTTTGATAAATCCTTCTTTGTTGAAAAATTCGTAACTTGCACGAATAATTTCATTTCGAATTTGCATGATGGCGTGTTGCCGTGAAGAACGCAACCACAAATGACGATGATCCATCAAAAAATCTGTTCCATGTTCTTTTGGCGTAATCGGATAATCTTGGCTTTCACCTACAACTTCAATGCCGGAGATGCCAATTTCGTAGCCAAATTTTGAACGGCTGTCTTCACGAATTTCACCTTCCACCCAAATAGATGTTTCTTGGTTTAAATTTTTTGCCAATTGAAAAATTTCTTCGGATACTTCGCTTTTAACGACTACCCCTTGAAAATAGGCCGTTCCGTCTCGTAACTGTAAAAAAGCGATTTTGCCGCTTGATCGCTTATTTGCTACCCATGCACCGATTTTCACGGTTTCACCTACATGATTCTTTGCGTCAATAATTTGAATTTGCTCCACTGATGTCTCTCCAATCTAATTTATACACTCATAGAAATTTTATTACTTTCCTTGCTTCTTTTCAACAAAAGAATGGATTCGTGCCACAGCCTTTTCTAAGGTTTCCCAATTTGCTGCATAACTAATCCGCAGATTTTCCGGTGCACCAAAGCCTGCCCCCGTTACAAGAGCGACCCCTGCTTCTTCCAAGATTGCTTCAACAAAAGCATTGATATCTGAGTAGCCGCATAAAGTCATCGTCTCTTTGACATTTGGAAATAAATAAAAAGCACCCTGTGGTTTGTCCAACTTGACTCCTGGAATTGCTGTAATCAAGGGATATAATTTGTTCAATCGTTCTTCAAACGCTTTGCGCATGATCTCTACGGAATCTTGCGGACCATTTAACGCTTCAACTGCTGCATATTGACTCACTGCGGTCGGATTGCTGGTGGATTGCGAAGCGATATCAATCATTGCCTGAATAACAGTCTCGTTACCTACTGCAAAACCGATTCGCCAACCAGTCATGGCATACGTTTTAGAAACACCGTTGATGATAATCGTTTGTTTGCGGATTGCTTCAGAAATTGTGGCGATTGGGGTAAAGGTATTTCCGTTATACACGAGATTGCCATAAATATCATCAGCAATGATCAAAATATTTTCAGCAACTGCCCATTCACCAATTAGCCGCAATTCTTCTTTCGTATAAATCATCCCTGTTGGATTTGACGGTGAATTTAAAATCATGGCTTTCGTTTTTGGAGAAACCGCCTTTTTCAGTTGTTCAACGGTCACTTTAAAGTTATTCTCGTGACGACCTTCAACAAACACCGGAACGCCTTGTGCCAGCTTGACCTGTTCGCCATAGCTTACCCAATAAGGAACAGGAATGATGACCTCATCTTCCGGATCCAGAATTGCTTGAAACAGCGTGTAGAGAGCAAATTTGGCCCCATCTGTTACAATGGTTTGCTTTACTTCGTATTCAAGGCCATAATTTTTCTTGATCCACGAAACAACGGCTTGTCTAAGCTCAGGGATACCTGCAGATTGCGTGTAAAAACTAGCTTTGCCGCTTTCAATGGCACGGATTGCTGCTTGTTGAATATTTTTAGGCGTAACAAAATCCGGTTCCCCGACAGTCAAACTTAAAATATCTTTTCCTTGTGCTTTCAACGCCTTTGCTTTAGTAGACGCTGCCAGCGTTACTGATGGTTCTAATTTCTCCGCTCGTTGCGAAAGTTTCATACCCTTCACCCTTTCAAATTAAACGTTCGTGATTGTTTTAATCTCTTCACCATTTTCAAACGCAATTAAATAATAATTAACTCCCTTAGATGTTCGTGTGACGATTTCCCAAACCGGTTCGTCCTCAAAAATTCCCAGACTGGCCTTTTCCACGGATTCTTTTGGATAGGTTTTTGCGACCATCGCCTTTGCTGCATCCTCCGTGATTCCATCTTTTTGTGCCAACAGCGTGATTTTCTTTCCATCTTTTGGAATGATTACAGCAATTTGCTGGCCTTTTTTATTTTTGCCAGTCAAACTAAAATAGGTTTTCTCCCGGGTAAACCAATAAAATTGGTCCACCTCTTCAAGATCCGTATATTTTTTTGCCATGGCCGTCGCTTCTTTTTCTGCTTGTCTTAAAGGACGAGTTGCTCGAGTATAAAAAATACCGCCAAACAAAAGAATTGCCGCCAACACACTAGCTAAGATGATTAAAATAACTTCCTGTCGTTTGCTTTTGTCTTTGCTCACTACATTACTCCTTGTTCCTTTTTTGGCGCTGAATTTTATGTCCCTAGCTGACGGGTAACAACATAAAGTCAGCTCAGGTCTTCAACAAATTGTTGTTATTCATTATAGCAGATTTTTTTGTTTCCATACCGCTAATTTTCATCCATTGCTGAGGATTTATCCAAAAATTTATACATTTCTGAAGATATTTCTGAAAGCGGCAGCTCTGCGATCACGGCTTCTTTCGGTAGTGCTTGCCGGATTCGTTTCCCGTATTTCGTTGTTAACAGTCGACGATCCAATAAAATCATTACCCCACGATCTTGTTGGGAGCGAATCAATCGCCCCAACCCCTGACGCAATTTCAATGCCGCTTTTGGAATAGCTTCTTGAAAAAAAGGATTGATTCCTTTTTCCTGTAAAAAGGCGTTTTTAGCTTGAACTTCCGGACGTTTAGGATTTTCAAAAGGCAAGCGGGTCACGATTACCAGCTGCAAAGTATCTCCTGGGAGGTCGATTCCTTCCCAAAAACTATCTGCACCAAATAAAATTGCCGCATCTGATTGACTGAAGCGTTTCAAGATTTTTTCCCGGCTACCACCAATTCCTTGGGCAAAGATTTCCCTTCCTTTGGTTAAAAACGCCAAGTGCATTCGACCGTAAACTTTTTGCAAAATTTCGTGGGAAGTGAACAATACCAGCACCGGCTTATTGAAATCTTTTAAAAGATTTTCCAAAGTCTTAACTAAATAATCCACATATTCTTCGGAAGAAAGTTCTGGAATCGAGCTTCCTTCTGAAGGAATAAAAATCCGAGCCTGCGCTTTATAATCAAAAGGCGAGGGCAAAATTTTTAAGGGTGCTTCCGGTATTCCCATTTTTTTAGGAAAATACAAACGATCAGCAGCGATTTTCAACGTTCCACCAACATAAATGATTCGATCATATCGTTGATACCACGTAGTTTGAGGTAACAAGGAAGCTTCAAAATCGGTGATTTTTATTATTCCAGCCGTCGCCTTCGTTCCCGGAACAAACCAATGAATATAGCGTTCCTGCCAATTTTCCAGCCACCGTGACATCACCGTCGCCTGCTGTTGCATCTCCTCAAACAAATCCAACAATTCGGTATAAACAAACTGCTCTCGTTTCAACCACTTATTTTCGTCTGGCAAAAGATAGTCGGTAATTTGCTTCTGCAATTCGACGATTTCTTCATAATACAATTGGATTTTCTGAATATTTTTGGCATCTGATAAAGACAGTTGCTGCAACGTATCTGCAGTAATGATTGTTTCTTTTTCAGAAGATACTTGTTCCGACAAAGCTTCAAGAAAAAGTTCCTGGCTTTCCATCAAAAAACGAATCTCCTCTTGATAAATAGCCAACAACCGCAAACACTCTGACTGATCTTCCAACAATTCTTCAAGTCGAGCAAACAACCCGGTAGGTTCCAACAGTTGTTGGGCTTTCCGATGAAATACCGCAAAATTAACCGATTGGCTGGCAACTCGTTCACAAATATCTGGAAGATGATGTGCTTCATCAATAACTAAATAAGGGCTTCGGGGCAACAACGGGTTCTCCCGCAAGCTTTCCTGCGCTAACAGCGCATGATTTACGATCAGAAAATTGCTCTCCTTCATCCGCTGATGCAGATAACTTAAAAAATCCTGTTCATAAAATTCATCTGTGACAGACAGATGGGATACTCCCCGATGGTGAATTTCTTTAAACAGCAGATGGTTCAAACTGATAAGATTTAGTTCATCAAAATCTCCAGTCGTTGTTTGAGTTAACCAAACCAAGACTGCCGACTGATACAGTGCATATTGTTTTTGCGGCAACGGCCGCTGCAATGTCGCTTTAAAGCGTTGTAAATCGATGTAATGCTGATTGCCTTTGATCACCGTTGCTTGGATAGGTTGGTGAAATAATTGATTCAATAGTGGGATGTCTTTTTTCAACAATTGATCCTGCAAAACAAGTGAAACGGTACTGATAATCGCTGGCTGTTCCGGTGTGGCAACATAATTCAGCGGCAAAAGATAACCAATCGTTTTTCCCATCCCGGTAGCAGCTTCAATCAGCAGATTTTTGTTGTCCGGTGTCTCGGTAAAATGCCGATAGACCAAATTCATCAATCTTGCCTGATCTTTTCTGAAGGCAAGCTTTCCGGCAAAAAGATGTTCTTTGCCTTTTTTCTTTTTGGGATAATCCTCTGCAAAATAATTTTTCTCAAAGTAAGTAAGCCTTTTTTTGCGCAAAGCAATCCCGCCAACCACCTCCAGTTGACTGTCCAATGGTTTCGGGTGTCGTTTCATTTCATTTGCTAATGAGCGAATATAGTTGCTGGTCTGCATGCCTAAAGGTTTGCTCAAAGCGGCGATTTTCTCCACTGTGATGACCGGCAGTTGCTTGATCATCGCTTCAATATATAAAAATAATGCTCCGGTAACTTCCGCATCACTATCTGCCTGATGAGGATTTTCATGGCTCAAGCCCAGACTTTCCGCCAAATCTCCCAGACGAAAACTGATTTCTGTTGGCAAAAATATTTGTGCCAGCTCCACCGTATCGATTCCAGGGATCGTCAATTCCGGCGCACCGCAACGTTGCAATTCCTTATTCAAAAAATTGTAATCAAAATAAATATTATGGGCGACAAAAACCGTATCTGCCAATAAATTGTAAATCGTTAAAGCGATATCTTCAAAATAAGGGGCTTTTTTTACCCGCTGATTGCTAATATGCGTCAAATTTTCGATTTGTTTTGGAATAAGACGATCGGGATTGACATCTGTTGCAAAGCGCTGGATCACTTGCCCATTTCGAATCAACACACAGCCAAGTTGAATGATCCGATCAACTTTCGGATCTGTCCCCGTCGTTTCTATATCTACAATTGCGTACGTCTTCATTTTGACTGGTAGCCTCCTTGCATATACCTTTGCATTATACTACAAATCCCAAAGACATTTCAGCGCTTTTCAAGTAGATGCCTGCATTTTTGAATAAAAAAAGAGGAAAAAGCAACTTACCTTTCTCCTCTACTTTTTGATGACTGGCATCATCTTTTTATTTTTTTCCATTGGCTGCTACTTGTTTGGGAAAATCTTTCTTAAACTGCAACCATTTTTTATTGTCCACGACAAGTAACTTTTTTTCTGTCAAATCGAAAACAGGAATCGTTTTGCGCACACTACTTACTACCAACCAGAAAATCATGATCCCAACTAATAAAAGTAGCCACCATAAATTTTGTACAAAGGCAAAAATAATTGAAACAAGTGCAAGAATGCTAGTGAGGATGAATAAAATCTGCGTCGCTTTCGTAGCTTGCTGCGAATAAAGGTGATTTTTAGTTAATGAATCCATGTTTGTTCCCCCTTTTTTATTAGTTTACTCTATCTAAAAAAATTGGTAAAGAATACTGGCAACACGATTTTTGGGTATAAAAAAAGCCTGATGCAAAAGCACCAGACTTTCCAAGTCAATAATTAGAATTAAGCTTTGTTAACGTTTGTTGCTTGAGGGCCACGTTGACCGTCTTCAACATCAAATGTTACTGCTTGGCCTTCTTCTAAAGTTTTGAAGCCGTCACCTTGGATAGCTGAGAAATGTACGAATACGTCATTTCCGTCTTCAGCAGTGATGAAACCAAAACCTTTGTCTGAGTTGAACCATTTTACTGTACCTGTTTGCATAATAAAAATCCTCCTTGTGTTTGATACACATATTTGCAATTACTTGTATCGGGTGAAAATGTGGAAGATGTTTTAAAATGAAACAAGCTTACCATAAATTACCGTAACAAATACTACATAAAGTATTGTACCACACTAATTTGTTTCTGGCTAATCTTTTTAGCAAATTATGAATTATTTAATAACTTTTTCAGTCTCAGCGAATGAAATTTTATTAATAAATCTACTAATTAAAAAATAACTACCTGCTTCCCACAAAGAAAAGCAGGCAAGAGATCAGTCTTTCTTGAAAAATGAAGGATTCAGCAATCAATAGCGCAAAATCGCAACGAGACTTTTTTCATCCGGTGCATCTTTTTGATCAAGAATAAATACTTGTCCGCCGTTTTTCACTACTTCATCTGCCATCGTATTCAATACTTGGCGCCGATCATATTCCGTATCGACATCTTCTCCAAATCCATCTACCAGATTGGCTGTTGCGATGAACAGATGAGAGATACGCCCTTCTGTAGCTGCTAACTTGATATCGACTAATTGATCGATAAATTTTCGATCCATCAATTTTTGATATTCAGCCATTTCTTTTTTCGCCAATGCTTCTGTCAGCTGCTCTGCGCCATTCTTGATTTCTTGAATAGAAAGTTGTGCAGGAGAAGCCGACACAGCCGCATCACTGCAATAATAAGGGGTTTTCGCATATTTTTTGAACATCGTTTGATTTTCCGGCAACGCATAAAGATAAAGCGGGTAATTTTCATCATTGTTAAATTCATCTTTAAAGAAAGTATCAACTGCTTGATAATAATTTACCCAGTCAATTTCTACTTCTTCATCTTTTGCATTTACGCCATGATAAGCAACGCCTTCTTTGGAGCCATTCCGACTGCCTTGAGAGCTGTAATTCAAGCTTCCACCAGTCAATTCATCGCCAAGTGCCGTGGGAACATCCACAGGTGCCCCTTCTGGCAGTTCCACTTCTTTAACAATTTTATTGTCAACAAAATACAGCTTAATGGAATCACGATTCAATCCCAGTAAATAATAAGTATAATTAAATTGAGCATTTTTGATGATAGCTAAAATGTAAGGAAGATTGCCTACATAGTATTGATCATCAACTGAAATACTCAAACGATGGATATAACAGTCACTTTCGGTAAGAATGATTGCCACACTGGTCGTGCCGCTACGCCAAAAGGATTGATCCGCCAATAACGCATCTACATTTTTTTGGAACACCGTCCAATCTTTTTCAGGATATTTTTTATCAAACCGTTTTTTTGCTTCTTTCGCAAAGTTTTTCAACTTGATTTGATCCTTTTCTACGTTTTGATGCCCCACGTGAGTATTCAGCATAATGGTGACAAAGGGGCCCTCTACGCCTTCTGATGTTAATTGTGACAATAATTTCTTCCCAATTTTTGTCATGTAACGATCCCTCCTTGGATAGCTTTAAATTCTACAATAAAAGTGTAACACGCTTACAACTATTCATAAAGTTTTTTACCTTGTTGCCTATATATATAGAAAAAAATATACTATTAAGTTATTTCCTTTTTTGATATGATAAAGCAAGTTGAGGTGATTTATGTAATGCATCGAAAAAAAAGAAATTATTATAAACTTTTTTCATTAATCTTATTTTTTCTTCTCATTTTATCCATCATATTAAATTTCTATCCACTAATAAATACATCAAAAGAGACAGCTCATGTATTTTCTCATCGAGGAGCTTCTGGAGAGGAAGTTGAACATTCCTACGCAGCATATGATTTAGCAATTCAATATGGATCAAAATATATTGAACAAGATTTAGTAACCTCCAAGGATGGTACTTTATATGTTTCTCATGATCTTTCTGCCAAAAGAATCACTGGCGTGAATAAATACTACTCCGAAATGACTGATAATGAAATTAATCAACTAAAAAATATCTCAAACGGTGAACCTATTCATACCTTACAATCCATTTTTAATAGATACAAAAAACAGGTTCACTATGTTATCGAACTAAAAGAAAATTCACAGCAAGTTAATCTCTTTAAAAAAATTATTAAGAAAAATAAACTAGAAAAAAATGTGATTGTTCAAGCTTCCGATATTGCACCACTTAATGAATTAGACAAGCAATTTCCTAAAATGAAGAAATTACTTCTAATAAATACTCAGCAAGAATTAAACAAAGCAATTAGTTATAAAAATGTAGATATTATTTCTATAAATAAAAAACTGCTTAATAAAAAGAACTGTAACCTAGTAAAGAAAAATGAAAAAGAGTTGAATGTCTGGACTCTAGATACTAGTCAAGATATCGAAACGGCAATAAAACTCGACGTAGATAACTATTTTACTAACTATACCGCAAAAGCTCTTTATCTAGAAAAAAAATACAGATAACAAAAAACTTTCTTCATTGTGAACTGACTCCTAAAAATTAGATCTTTGGTCTAATTTTTAGGAGTCACCTACATTAAAAGGTTGAAAGTTTTTTTACTGCTTAACCGTATATGTACGAATGGTTGCTCTATTGACTCAATAAATTCTTTCAAAAAAATCAAACTTTACCTTTTGTTCGCTTTACAAAAGCAAACGTACGTTCGTATAATTAAGAAGAGGTGAAGCACATGAGAACCATCGATTACACACAAGAACCCGTTCGCGATATTTTGTTTATCGATGTCAAAAGTTTTTACGCCACCGTTGAATGTGCCATGCGGGGATGGGATCCCCTAAAAACTATGTTGGTAGTGATGAGTAGCGAAGACAACACCGGCAACGGCTTGATTTTAGCATCTTCTCCCGAAGCAAAAAGAATTTTAGGCATCACTAATGTCACACGAGCGGATAATTTGCCCAATCATCCCGACTTAAAAAAAGTGCCACCGCGAATGAGTCTATACATCCAAGAAAACAAAAAATTCAACGCCCTTTTCCGCCGCTATGTGGCAGATGAGGATTTGCTGATTTATTCCATTGATGAATCGATTCTGGATGTCACCCATTCCCTCGCACTATTTATTCCTGATGATTCCTTGACTCGACAAGAAAAGAGACAAAAATTAGCAGAAAGAATTCAGGAAGAAGCCAGGACTGAACTCGGTTTGATTTTTTCAGTAGGCATCGGTGATAATCCCCTATTAGCTAAGCTGGCTCTTGACAATGAATCAAAACACAATGCCAATTTTATCGCTCAATGGTGCTACGAAGACGTCGAAAAAAAAGTTTGGTCTATTCCGGAGATCACGGATTTTTGGGGAATCGGCAATCGCATGAAAAAGCGCTTGTATCAATTAGGAATCGATACGATCTATCAATTAGCGCATACAGACCCCGATTTTTTGCATTGCCATTTCGGTATTCTAGGAGAACAATTGTATTACCACGCCAACGGAGTCGATCGAACGTTACTTTCTGAACCGTCCCCGATAACTAAAGACAAATCCTATGGGAACAGTCAAGTATTGCCAAGAGATTATTTTAAACCGCAAGAAATCGAAATCGTGGTCAAGGAAATGGCTGAACAAGTAGCTGCCCGCTTGCGGCGTCACCATTGCTTGACCCAATGTGTCTCCTTGTACATTGGTACTTCGCGAGGAGCCAACGAAAATGGTTTCTCCCATCAAATGAAAATCACCGCTACTGACAGCACGAAAAAGTTAATTCATTATTGCCTACAAATTTTTCGCACTTACTATTCTGGACAGGTGGTTCGCCATGTCGGAGTCAGCTATTCAAACTTATTATTTACTGCCGACAAACAACTTGATTTGTTTGAACTTCCCGAACAAAGTATCGCAAATGAACGCTTGGATCAAATTATTGATAAAATCCGTGAAAAATATGGATTTTCAGCGATCGTCTATGCTACTAGCAAATTAGACGGCGCAAGAAGTATTGCCCGTAGCCACCTGATTGGCGGACACGCTGGCGGAGCAGGAGGTTTAGATGGCCTATGAGTTTACATGAATACCACGATCGCAAGAAATTAAAATGGCAAGGCTTTTATTTGTCTGAACACACCAATCAGCTTACCCAGGAAAAAAAGGAACGTTCTTTTATCTGGCCGGCAAAAGAAGTTATGACAAAAAATGAGATTGATCATGTTTTATATGAAGCCAGACTCAAAGGAAGAATGATTGCAATTCAAAAAGAAGAAATCAACGAGGAAGGATTGTACTCCGCGGATATTATTGGAAAAATACAAGGATATGATGAATTAGGCATCTACTTAGCAGATCAGAAAATCGATTACGATGAAATTCGTCATGTCGCTTTTCATCAGCAAAAAAAGTGGAGTGACCTGACGTAGATATAGAAAAAGAATCGTCCCTGACAGTGGGATGATTCTTTTTCTATCGATTGATTGAACGGGCAACTCGATTGATCGTATGACGCATCCCCCGAATAGCTACCGACATTTCAAAAATATTTTCAGTGGGTGCCATGCCACCATACCCAGCATCACCGATATGTTGAATATCTACCCCGCAGGTTTTATTGATGATCGCCATTTGTCGTAACGTTTCCGGACGTGCGCTTTCCTGACTGGTTCCGATTGCAGTCATCGTTAACAGATTACGCGCTTTCGCAAAACGAACCGCTTCCACAAGGTCTTGTTCTAAAAAGCCTTGGATTGTACCAACAGAAGGTAAAAGTAAGATATCTGTCCCCGCTTCGGCATAAGCCTCAATCGCTTCTTTGGAGACCACTGGTTCATCTGCACCAGCACTGTGCATCTTACCAGCAATAACTAAACCGGAAAAGTTTGCTTTCGCAATTTTTACTGCCTTAGCAATCTCCGCATTGGTCACACCAGTTCCCGGATTTCCAGTGAAGCAAATAAAATCAAGCCCCAATTCTTCTGCTTTTTGAATTGTTTCTTTTGATGCTGCTCGACCTTGGCTGATTGAGATTTTTTCACTCAGCATATCCGTTGTATCGGCGATTGGTTCAAGATTGATTCCCACTGGTCGACCAATCAATTCCTTCAAACGAGGAATCGGATTTACAATCGTTCCATCCGGTTGTAGGGCTTCTTCTCCCTGCCCTGGCATCCCGGCAATATACGGATGAAAACAGTCAAAAGCATTCAATAAAAGCAAGTCTGCACCAAATGCTGCCGCTACTTCGGCGTTAGTGATATCATCTGCTTGCGGTTGTGAAACAACCACATTCTCCGCCAAAAGTACTCGACCTTCACTTGCCTTGATCGATTGTTTTAATTCCTGAGCATCCATTAATGCCACTTCGCTATAATTTGCGCTGATTAGGCGTTTTACCATGTTTTTTCTCCTCTACTCATTAAATTTATTTGATTTCTAGTCATTTCTATGCTAAAAAATCGTGCATTACCAAGTTGATACTGGTACTAAAGAAGAAGACAACTCCACAAAAAAGAAAGCCTTGAAAAAACAAGGCTTTCTGAAGGGGCAACGTCCTTGACTGGAATTGAACCAGCGACCTGTCGCTTAGGAGGCGACTGCTCTATCCTACTGAGCTACAAGGACAAGTCACTTCATTTTAGCCTTATCTTTTCTTCTATGCAAGCTACTTTCAACTTTTTGTGTGTTTCATTTGTCATCTTTTACAAAATGAAGATAAGTGCTTAAAAATAATCCTCTAAAATCGGTTTTTGCGAAGGCAAAATCTCTTGAACAGCAGACAGTGCCTGCGCATCTCCAGAAATCAGTCCATGAAACGCCAACCTCTCCGCAGATTGGTATCCCATAAATAATTGGGTGAAGTGCTGAATCGATGCTGTTATTCGCGGCAAGGAAGTCGTCGCTGTTTTGGTGACTGTCGTTTGTCGCTTCTCAAGACTCACTTCATATATTCCATCGTTCCAAGGTGCATAGGTATCCCCTTGAATTTCAACAGCAAAATCTGTTGTTAGATTTTTTAAAAATGGATAATCCACCAAAAAGTCAGCGACATTTACAACTCGTGCCATCATTTCAGGACGAACACTGACTTTCTCAATCGGTGCATTGGCTAAAAATTGTTGGTTGTCACCGCCAAATCCTTCTTCATAAAAAATTGTCTGCACTGAGCCGTTATGAGAGGCAATCAATCGGTTTAATCCCCGGTAGGCTTCCCCAGTCAGGTAAGACCATTCATAGGCGACAAATTTTCCGCCCTCCACTTGATAGATAAGATAGCCTTCCACTTCATTTTGAGTATTTTTATAAAGGGCATAGGTAAAATCTTTTCGTAATGGAAATTTGAAGGTCAACCACCAATCGGCGCGTAGAACGCCTCCACGATGATGCTTGGGAATTTGTTGATACACGTCTTTAATCGCTTCTTTTGCATCCTCCCAGGAAACCCGCTCCACATGCCCAGATACTTTTTTGCTATCTGGCCATTGAGCCGCAGGTACTTCATAGGCAATTCGCTCGAATGTCAATTCGTACCCATATCGACGATAAAATGGATAGGAAAATGGTGCCAAATAGGATAAAACCACACCGCGATCGTTGCAGTCTTTCAAGAGTTGCTTCATGATTCGATCAATCCGTCCTTGACTGCGGTATTCAGGATAAGAAGCCACAAAGCCGATGCCCGCCATCTTATACTGCTGTCCAAAAAAGTCAACCGTGAAAGGTGTTGCCATTACTTGACTTGCTAAAGCACCACGATCATCAAAGGAACCATAATTCCATGAATTTTTCGTCAGCATATCAAAGCGCTTGAGATTTCGTTCTGAAAGCTCCCATTGAAATGCATATGCAACTAAAGCCAGCATCTCTTTTGTATAAAGGGTGCCCATTTCTTTTACATCTGTCATACTCTGTCCTCCAAATAAAAAAGGCGTCAACCGACCCCTTTTTAATATGATTCTTCAATCATTTCCAGCATTTTTTTGAATTGGCGCCGTTTAAAGAACATCAAGATTGTTCCCAGCAGCATATCGTTTAACCGCTGAAGAATGCCAAAAGATTCCATCGTCTCTGTATATTCCACTTTACAGGATTTATCATCTAATTGATCTACTTGATAACGAGCAACAAATTCATTTCGTGTCGTAGATGTTTTAAATTGATAGGATTGATTTTCAACGACTTCTTCAATCTTGATTTTTGCACGACTGGACTGAGAAAATTCTTTCACATATTCAAAATCTTTTAGTTGTTTTCTCGTCAAGCTTTTACCGGTTGCTTTTCTGACATCAAACAGAACCGAATCCATCACCTTATCATAAAAGAAACTGGCAGGGATATTTAATGTTTTGACGACTTTCATCCTTGTTTACCCCCGTTTTGTCCTTCTGATTTTTTCTTCCCTTTGAAAAAAATATACGCTCCCAGGGCGACTAAAGCCACGCCTGTTGCTAAACTAAGAACATCTAGCTGCATATTGCCCGGCTTCATGCTGAATAAGATAATCAAAAAACCGATACTGCATAAAAACAAACCATTTCTTTCCATCTTCAATCATCCTATCTCTTAATTAAACTGCTACTGATTGGAAATAAAGTACTGTGCCCCAAGGCTGTGCTTTGATCAATTCTTTGGCTTTTTTAGCCGCTGCTTCTTGATCTTCTCCGGTTGTTTCAAAAAACATCTTAATTCCTTGTTTTTCCTTAAAAGTAAAAGAAAGTCCATCCTCATTGTAACCTTCCAAAAGTTCTTTGATTGCGTCTTGTTGCATTGCGCTTGCGATACTAATCATTGTGCATTCCTCCTATATAAATCTATTCTCCCACAAAACCTATCTATTTTTCAAGTAAAAGAAAGAACTGCTCCCACCTCGTTGGAAGCGACAGCAGTTCTTCGGATAAACCGTTGATTATTCTCCAGCAGCTACATCGATCTTGTTTGCAGAGATAACGAATGGTGCCCAGATGAAGAAGGTAACAATCATACATACCAATGTAACGATCGGTGCTCTCCAGTCTGCCCCTGTTGCCAAGAATGAAAGAAGTAGTGGCGGAACAACCCAGGTTACTTGTTGTGAAACCGGTGCAACTAAACCAAAGTATGTTGCTAACCAACCGATTGTTGTTGCGACAACTGGTGCAACCAAGAATGGAATAAACATGATTGCATTCAATACGATTGGTAAACCAAACATAACTGGTTCATTGATGTTGAACAAGCCAGGTCCAATTGACAGTTTAGCAACTGTCAAGTAGTCTGCACGTTTTGAGAAGAGCAAGATAGCGATCAGCAATGTGATCGTACCACCAGATCCACCAAACCATGCAAAGGCATCAAAGGAACCACGTACCCACATGTACGCCTTGCCGTCTTCGATTGCTTCTAAAACTCCGGCCGTACCAGTTTTACCATTGTATCCTTTTTGGAAAACGTCAATATTTACTAATTGTGCTTGGCCCCAAATACCTTCTAAAACGGGTGCCAAAACGTTAGGTCCATGAATACCGAAGAACCAGAACAGTTGAACGAATACGGTAACGATCAATACAGCTCCGATACCTTGAGAAAGCCCCAAGAATGGTTCAGCGATATATTTTTGTACCAAGTCGATGATCAATTGACCATCTGTTAATTTACCAACGACAAAGTTGATGATTGCAACAACATACAATGCCAATGTTGCAGGAACGATTGCTGCAAAGGCTTTGGATACTGCTGGTGGTACAGAATCAGGCATTTTGATTGTGATATCAGCCAACATTAATTTACAGAAAATAATTACTGAAATAGCGCCCATGATCATAACAGTGAAGTAAGCATTTGCATTTAAGTGGTTCAGGTTCAGCCAACCCCAACCAGTTGCTGTTAATCCTTCTGCTGTTGCAGACCAGCCTGTATCAGCAGAACTCGCATTGATAGAATCAACCAATTCTGGAGAAACAGTTGTTGCCAATGTGTTTGTATAAGAGAAGGCAATCCCTTGAACCAAGGTTGCCAAACCTACGATCCCACCGGCTAAATCATTGACGCCATAAGCACGTGCCAAATTATAACCCCATGAGAAGGCAAACACCAAACCGGCGATTGCTAAAGTACCATTCCAAACAAATCCATTGACTCCGATGATTTCGCGAATCACTGGAATTGTGTTACCATCATAACTTGGCCAAAATTGTGGTGGTAAATCACGAATAATTGCATTGATCATTACGGCGATCGAGCCGGCCATTGTTGCTGGCATTGTCCCAATAAATGCATCACGTAGCGCGACTAAGTGCTTTTGAGCACCAATTTTAGCGGCTACTGGAAGGATGTGTTTCTCCATCCAACTTGTTAATCCGTTCATTTCATTTCCTCCTATAAGTTCTATTTATATAAAGAAAGGAACTTCTTCATACCTTTTTTCAAAGAGCTGTTCAAAACTATCCGTTCAAAGAAAATTTTGATTAAGAGTGATTTATTTTTCGTCTAAACGGCGATATAAATCAATAATTTCTTTTGCAAGATCCGTAAAAGCAATTGCGGTCATTAAGTGGTCTTGACTGTGAACAGTCAACAGTGTCACCGTAATATGATTTCCTTGTGCTTCTTGTGTCAGCATGTTGGTTTGTGAATGGTGTGCTTCAACTAGAGAAGCTTCTGCATCAACGATTTTTTGATCAGCTAGTTCAAAGTCGCCTTTTTTTGCAGCTTGGATCGCTTCCATTGCATCACTTTTCGCATTTCCTCCATACATGATTAAACCCATAATTGCTTCTAAATTTTGTTGTTCCTCCACTTAACTGTCCTCCAAATTCTTTTTATCCGGTATGAACTATTTTTCGTCCATCAGTTTTTCTGCTTGCGCAAGTACCTTTTCACCATTCATCATGCCATAATCAGACATATTGATAACGTCAAAAGGAATTCCTTTTGGTGCAAGTTTTTGCTCGAATTGTGCTTTCATAAAACGAACTTGAGGACCTAACAATAAAACATCCACGTTTTTCGCTTCTAGATTGTTATCTGCATCAGAAGCAGCTACCGCAAAAATATCGGCATCCATTCCTTTTGCTTCCGCAGCTTTTTGCATTTTGGTAACCAATAAACTGGTACTCATTCCTGCAGAACAAACTAACATAATCGTTTTCTTTGCCATTTTTTTCACCTCTCTTTCTTTACACTTAACTATAATGCAAAAAGCATGCCAAAAATTAAGAAAGAGTAAAAGCTGATGATGATAGCGTTTTACTCTTTCTTTTATTTGCACACTAGCCTAAATTTATCTTACACACTAAATTTGTGTGTAATTTTGTAATCGCTTTTTATCTTATTTTCTAAAAACATCTGTGTAATAAAGGCAACTTCATCCTCAGGAATATTAATTTGGTATTCTTTTTCCAACGACATCAAATTGGTACGAATCGAATCATTTTCAAGTCGATACTTTTTCTGGAACTCAGAAAGGTTCTGAAACACCCGTGTCCTTTCGCCTTTAATCAAGCCTTCAATCAGAAACGCCAAATGCATAATCAGACCCGCATCAACACTGGGTTCTACTACCAAATGAAGCTGACCTTGAATTTGATGAACGATACGTTGCAGCAAACGAATCAATTGGGTAAGCGAAGGAACATGAATCAAGGTATCCTTCAAGGTCTGAACGATTTTCTCCACCGGAATTTCTTCACTGACGATGCGTTTCAACACATTGAGTCGTTCGTCATCAAACACTTCATAAGCAGAAAAGAAAGGAATGTTTTGATAATCTACTTCAACGGTTCCGGCAATTGCTTTGATTTCATATTCCTCCATTAAAGAATCAATATGCTTGATGAAGGCTTCCCGTTCAATAAATTGCATTTGAATAATATCCACTTTTGACTGGTCGATTACCGGAACAATTCGTTGATAAAGCTTTGCAGCTACCCCTTCTCCAGTAAAGCACGTAACGACAACCGCTTTTTTTACTTCTTTTCGGTCGTGTTTTTCTTTGAATTGTTCACGAATGATATTTTCAAATGACAACTGAATGTTTTGATAGATATCTTCCAAGCTTCGACCATTTGCTGCCATCCGCAAAGCTTCAATCACAATCATTGTACTGGTCATCGAAATCGCCTTAGTACGAACCCCGGTTTCTTCAAACACCAGATTGGCAAAAGAATTCAGCGAGCCCATATCGGTCAATAGCAACACGCCGTTTGATAAGCGGCCTTTGTTTTGTCGCACATGAGTCAATAGTTGTTCATACATCGCTTGAACCTCGGTATCCAAATGCATGTTCATCGCAATTCCGTTAGTCATACCTAATAGCTCCTGAGCCGTGTTCAACATACTGGAGGCCGTTGCATTGCCGTGCATCAAGACGATAATTTCCACCAGATTTTCTGGCGTTTTTTCGCTATTGCCGACTTGGATTGAAAGAAACATACTGATAAAACCGATTTCATCAAAGGGAATCTCAATATCCCATTCTTCTTCAATAATACTGGAAAGATCCAAAGCGATTTGAAATTCTCTTTTAAGATTTTTACGAATGGTATTTAAATCAGGATGGACAATAGTATGTCCTTCCTTCAACCGTTCAATCGTACTTTGTAAATGCAGGGCAAAAGCAAAACGAGCTTTTTCATTGTAAGTCCGCTCCAATTTTTCTTCTGCAATATCATACAAGCGATTGGTCATCAACCAGATTTTCTCCGGCAATAGTTCTTTGTGTACAGTATTTTGGGTCAATTCCTCCACGTAAGTCTCAAAATAAGCGTCCACATCTCGAGAAATCAATTTTTCCAAGTCAACACTGGCAACTCCGGTTTCACTTAGAGAAGTAACTTTCTCTTCAATGTCATTGTAGACCTGCATGTTTCGTTCGGGATCTTGAGACCAAACAACTTCAGCTTCCCCAGGTTCAAAACTTAGATAATTTCCTTTTCCCTCCAAGAAACTATCCAACCGATCCGAAATGTCTCGCATTTTTAGCAAACCCTTTTGGACTTGCAAAGAACAATCCTGTTTATGAATTAACAGACTTTTTTCATTATGAGTTCGATAATGAAGAAAGGCTTTGGCACAAACCAGTTTTAAATCACGTTTGACTTGACCAATGTTACCTTCTGCATCATAAAGCATGAAGGCAATGATTGCTTCTTTTTCCACTTCGATTCGCTGATTCAAACGATTGGCTTCTTGTTTGATAAATAAGGTAATAATTTCATAGCGTTCATCCAATGAGCGTCCGGCTAAACTGGGCAACGTGATCGACATTGGGATTCGTCGATTGAAGGTTGTCAAGAAAGATTCTGAGGATTCTGTCGTAGCACCAATGATTTGGACTGAAGCTTCATAAGTTTTGGCACTTTCCCCTAAAGGTCGATAAGTTCCCTTATCAATAAAGGTGAACAGCATTTCCTGTCCTTCTGGTGGCAAACGGTGGATTTCATCCAGGAATAAAATTCCGCCGTCTGCTTTTTCTAGCAACCCCGGCGCATCTTCAGCCGCCCCGGTGTAAGCCCCTTTTTTTATACCAAAAATATGCCCAAATAAAAGCTGCGGATTTTGAGCATAATCTGCACAGTTAAAAGAAACAAAAGGAGCATCTCGTTTTACCACGTGTGATTTTACCGCAAAATGATACATACATTCAGCAAAAAGGGATTTCCCGGTACCCGTTTCACCAAAAATAATCGTGTGGAGTCCACGAGGGGGATACAAAATCGCCGCCTTTGCTTGCTGGATTGTCATTTTCAATGAACCATTTTTTCCCACTAAATTATCAAAAGTCACTTCTGAGGAGGTATCCACATGGACTTGTTCTTCTACTTCATTTATTTCGTAAACCACAGGTCGACCGGAATGTTTGCTGATTTTGCCTTCTTTAGCCAGTTCATTCAAATAACGGCTAGCGTTTGTGCGATCGATGTTCAGCAGTTCTGCAATCTGCAGCGCCGTCGTTCCTTGTTTGTGCATTTCTAAAGTATGCAAAATTTCTTCTTTTCGAGAATTCATAAGTATCTCCTTCGATCGAATAAAAAGCATTTTTTCCCTTTAATGGTAACACAAAAAGGCGCTCATTTGCGCCTTTTTCCTTTGTCTTTTTGTGATTTTCGTTTTTTATGAAGCGATTTCTTACGTTTTTCTTGCGTCGTCGCTATTTTTTCGTGAATCTCTAATTTTTTGGCAAAAACCGTTGGTGCTTTCTTTGGTTTTTCTGTTTGACTAATCGGTGGGGTTGTTTGTAACGCACCCCCATGAAGAAAAATTTCTTCTATGGTAAGGCCCAACTCCTTAGCCAAACGTTGCAGATCTCGCATTTGATTGTCTTGAAGGATAGTGATTACCGTTCCCGTTTTCCCCATACGCCCTACTCGCCCGGCACGATGGAGATAGCTTTCTTTTGTTAGAGGTACTTCGGCATTGATCACAAAAGGCAAATCTGTAATATCCAATCCTCTAGCAGCAAGATCTGTTGTCAATAATTCAACGATTTTTCCTTCTCGAAAGGAGCCCAATGCTAATTTGCGGCTTTGTTTGGATTGATCAGAAGCAAGAGAAGCCACTGGCACCCCGTGATACAACAATTTTTCTTCAGCGTTGCCCATCTCTGTCAGTTGATTGAAAAAAATCAATCCCCGAAAGGAATCGAGGTAAGCCAAACGACGCAGTGCATCCACACGTTTTCTTCCGGGATAACGCAAGAAGTAATGGTGGATTACGCCTTTACTGTCATCTTCTTTAGTCACATCGATTACTGTTGGTACTTGATCAATCAGCGTCGCAATTTCAGTGATAGCTGCATCCGCTGTTGCTGAAAAGAAAGCCAGTTGTGTTTCTTTTTGCAGTTGTTTAACGATTTCGGTCACTAATTCTGTACTGCCTTTTTGCAGCATTTGATCTGCTTCATCCAAAACAACCGCCCGCAACAAATGACTTTTTAGTTTTCGTGCCTTCATCAATTCAATGACTCTGCCAGGTGTGCCAATCAAAACTTCCGGCTTTTCCTTCAACTTTTCGATTTGCCGTTTGACATTTGCTCCGCCAATCAAAGATTGAACCCGTAAATCGATATCCTTTGCCCAAATATTGGCAACATCTGTAACCTGTACAGCCAATTCTTGAGAGGAGGTCAGAATTAATAGTTGGTTGCCATTGCCTTTTTCAACGTTTAGTAAAAGCGGCAATAAATAGGCGAGCGTTTTCCCAGAACCGGTGGGAGAAATTCCGACGATGGTTTCGTGGTTCTTTAATGGAGCAAAAACTTGTTGCTGGATTTTTGTCGGTTCTTGAAAGGCTTGATCAGTCCATCTTTTTTGCCAAGCTTCTGGTAATTCTTCTCTATTCATTCACTAACTTCCTACTCTTTTTTGTCAGCGGCAAATTCGATTCCTGCCTCTTGACGCATATGATAAATAACTTTATTAACATTGCGGGACAACTCGACCCATTCTTGGTAAAGTGCACCTTGCATTTTATCTTCTGGGTGTTGGATTACTTTTGCAAAGTCGGCTGCCTCTTCAACCATAGGATTTTCCTTAGCTGTCAGATCCAGTTTTACGATTTCCTTTTGGTTGCGATCATGAAACTCTGCTGCGTCAAAAGCATTGATGCCACTCATTACCAAGGTACCATTATCTAGATAAATTTCAGAGGGCAAATAAGAGTCGGCAATTTTCCCTTGTTGAATAGTTACATCAAATAAATCGTACCGCAAAATAGTCGTGCCGATTCCGTCTACTTCGGTGGCAATTTTCCGAGCAAAATAATGCATGGATTCAGGCATTCCAAACCAGCCCATTGCAGCATACAGCGGATAAATTCCCAGATCCATGATGGACCCGCCGGAAAAACGTGGAGAAAAAATGTTCGGTTCCTGTCCGTCTAAAACGGCATCGTAACGGGAGGAATATTTCATATAGGTAAAGTTTGCTCCAATGATATGATCTTTTACTGGTAAAAATTCAGCAATTTTTTTATAGCTTTCTTCGTGGATGTTACGAGCGGCTTCAAAGAAAAAGACCCGTTGCTGATTTGCCAGTTCAATGATCTCGTCCATTTCTGCCGGTGTGGAAAATGCCGGCTTCTCAACAATTATATTTTTTCCTGCCAAAATCGCCTGCTTGGCCTGTTCAAAATGCAGACCGTTTGGTGAAGCAATATAGACAGTATCCATATGAGCCAATCCAAAAAATGTTGTTAAATCCGTTGCATACTCTACCTCGCCATACCTTGCACCAAATTCTTGTGCAGATGACAGTCTCCGTGAATAAACAGCAACCAGCTGATAGCTTTTCGTAGCATGAGCTGCCTCAACAAATTGATGTGTAATCCATCCTGTACCAATAACGCCTAAATGAATCATCTTTCTCCCCCTCTTTTAATTTGGATCGATGAAAGGATAATCCAATTCAAAAGGAATCGCCTCTTTCACCGTCACAGTATTTGGTTCTACGATACAATTATACGCTAAAACTTGCACGCCGTCTGCCATAGCCTGTAAAAACTCATTTCGCAGCTCTTCTTGCATGGCTGTATGGATCGTTGCAAGCTGAACTCCTTCAAATTGAATAATAAACAAGACGTAGCTTCGGTAGCCTTCCTTTATTGCATCTGCCAGTTCATGTACATGTTTTTTCCCTCGCAGGGTTGGAGCATCAGGAAAAGCCCCGATTCGCAGGTTCTCCAAGGTCATTCCCTTTACTTCAATAAATACTTTTTCTCCAAGAGTGGTTTCCAGTGCCAAATCAAATTTGGAGTTTTCAAAACGGACTTCCCGTTTTAAAAGAGTGACCTCACCTGCCAGTCCGGGTAAAATAATTTTTCCATCCAATATCCCTTCGTATGCCAAACGATTAGGCAATTGACTGTCGATGTTGAACCATGCATTTTTCTTTTTGACTGCAATCAGATCATAGCTGGTTTTTCGGGTGGGGGCTGGACAGTGTTGCAAAGCGACCACTGCTCCCGGCAGCAACACTTCTTTTCCCCGTCCGGTATTTTTTACATGAACCACCACAAGTTCGCCGGTTTCCAAGCGACAATGAGCAATAAAACGATTTACTCGCTCAATAAATGCTGCTAAAATGACATCTTTGTATTCCATTTTTTCACCTACCATCTGTATCCTATCACACACAAAGTTAAGTTTCTAAAAATTCAAACTTAAGTCTGAGTCTTTTCGACTTTTTTCATGTTATACTACGTCTGTACTTTGAAGAAGGGATGTGAAGCGAATGAAAAAACATTTTCCGTTGGTGATCGGAGCATCTTTGCTCACAGGATTGGCGGGTTCTATCTTGTTGCGAAAAAAGCAGTCCGTCCATTCTGAAAATTATCGCCGGTTCATAGGAGAATGGCAATACAAAAAGGGACGTACTGGAAATCCGATAGCTGTAACAGTGACGGACAAGTATCAGCTCCTTTTTCAAGATCAGTTGGAACCAACGACTTTAGTCGAATTGACTCCTTCTCGATTGGTTTTATTGGATAAATTAGGCTACCATATTATTTTTGAAGAAAAAAACAATCAGTTGACCTTTTATGACGAAACCGAAGATAAAACATTCTCCCTCACTCCCATTAACAAAAAAAGTTAGGATAACAAAGCTAATTTATTAGTAGGAACAGGAAAAACTTGTTATACTAAAGTAGGAAGAAGAATTTCAGCACAATTAGATAAAATTTTGATAGAAAGAAGGTCATGCATATGTTTGCTCCATTAGCTACGCTTTTAACGATCTTTAGTTTGATGGCCTTATTAGCCATTTCGTTAGTTGCCGTTTACAAATACGTAGAAGAAGATCAACGGATGGAAAAAGTTCCCGTACGGATAAAAGATCAACACCATCGCTAATTGTACTTTATGTTATCACTGACGAAGTTTTGGCTTCGTCTTTTTTTTGCGGAAAATTTGTCAATTAGCGCCAGATTCACGGTGAAAAAACAGTGATTTTCATCATTTTTCTTAAATCAGCGGTTTTCTTGCCTTCTGATATTGAAACTAAGGATATACTTTGCTAAACTTTTGACTTAGATTGTATTAACAAAGGAGACTATTCATGTCAAAAAAAATTCGTACCCTCTTTGCCCTCGTATTCAGTTTGATCCTGTTGGTAAGTATCACACCTATACGCGCAAATGCTGCTGAATCAGATTTTCAAGTAGATGCTAAAGCAGCCATCTCAGTGGATTATGAAACCGGCAAAATTTTGTATAATCAAAATGCTGACACACCGCTGGGCATTGCTTCAATCACCAAAATCATCGGACTGTATTTAGTTGAAGAACAAGTCAAAGAAGGTAAATTGGCTTGGGATGATACGGTGGAAATTTCTGATTATGCAGAAGAATTAAGTGTTACCCCGGATTTGTCTAATGTTCCGTTACATAAAGAAAATCAATACACTGTCAAAGAGTTGTTCGATTCTGCGGTTATTCAATCAGCAAATGCATCAATGGTAGCTCTTGCTGAAAAAATTTCCGGCAGTGAATCAAAATTTGTTGATTTAATGAAAGAAAAACTAAAAAGTTGGGGCATCACGGATGCAGTCCTCGTCAATGCTTCGGGATTGAACAATAGCTACTTAGGAGAGCATCTTTATCCGGGTTCAAGTGCAGATGCAGAAAACACACTTTCTGCCAAAGATGTTGCTATCGTTGCCCGCCACTTATTGATTGATTTTCCCGATTTCTTGGAAGTATCAAAAACAACCACCAAAATGTTTGGTGAAAATACCCAATCTCCTGTTGAAATGGTCAATTGGAATTGGATGCTACCGGGTTTCATCAATGCCAAAGAGGGTGTTGACGGATTGAAAACCGGAACAACAGAACTAGCGGGTGCTTGTTTCGTGGGTACAATGGAAAAAGATGGCCGACGAGTTATTACCGTTGTGTTAAACGTTGCTGGTCATGAGGAAAATCCCAGCGTTCGTTTCATTGAAACGGGAAAATTGATGGACTATTCTTTTGAAAACTGGTCGTTAGAAGAGGTTTCAACTGCTGATGCAACCATTCCTGATCAAAAAACGATTGCAGTGACAGATGGCAAAGAGTTGAAAGCACCAATTGTCTTGAAAGATTCGGTAAAAGCGTGGGTGCGCAAAGATATGGATCAGACTCAAACCACGATCCAGCCAACCTTTGATAAAAAATTGGTAGATAAAGAAACGATCACAGCTCCTGTTGCCAAAGATCAAACGATTGGAACGGCAACCCTTCAATTAACTCAAGATACGCTTGGGTATTTAGATGATGCGCAGTTGCCAACAACTGACATCATCGTTAACAGCAATGTCGAAAAAGCGAATTTCTTCGTATTGACTGGTCGAAAAATCGCAACATTTTTCTCAAATCTTTTTTAAACTAAGTATCATTAATAAACAATAATCCCGAAGAATCTTATGATTCTTCGGGATTATTGTTTATTTTCTTTCTTCGGTTTGCTGTGAATATGCAACAGGAAAATATAGTTCAACTTCCCCATCTTCAAACTCCGGTAGGTAATGTTCTTGAATTGCCGCTGACAAAATCGCCTGCTCTTTAGGTAAAATCACCGCCAACATTTCTTCGGTCATACTGGCAAGATTTTCACTGTTGGTTTTGACAACGAGATAACTCATCGCCGGCATTTCCCATTTCTGCCAACCTTCCGGTACCGGTGTCGCTGCGGGAACAGCGATTCCAGCTAAGTACCTGCCTACTTCATTCCAAGGGGCTAACCAGACTTCTTCATCACTCATCAAGCCCCATAAATGAATGCTTGCCGGTTCTGTTGCCACCTCTTCTGCCACTTCAATGATTTTTTCGTTTACAATTTCCCATAAAGGCGGTACCCATGATGAACCATCTTGCGCAAGCCCTTTTCCTTCTTTGCCAATTACCGTAAATGCCGGTAAATTGACACGCCTTACTTCACCAATCGTCATGCGTTTTCCTCCTCGTCTTTCTTCCATTGTACCGGAAAATTATTTTTTTCGACAAATATTCGCTATTTTGAGCATTTTTTTGTGTTTTTCGTTATACTATCACTTGTTAGGAGTTGAAAAAATGAATTTTATACAAGAAATTAGTTATATCCTTGTCTTTAGTATCGGAAATTGGCTGACGGTTCTTTGGCGCAAACGCAAAGATGATCCGGATACTCTCTTTTTTTGCAGTCTCTGGTCTTTTATCAGCTTATTTGTTTATTTAGCAATTATCGAATTGCAGACGGGCACTTTCTATATTTTGCTGCCGCTCACTTTTCTGGGGATTTTTCTTTTCTCCTATTTTAAAGAAAAACGCAGATTGCTGAATGGTTGGCTGTTCAACATCTTTCTGCTTTCTTTCGGCTTTTATTTAGTATTCAATATTCTTCAAACTCAGAATCTGTTGGTGGGGGGATTATTGGCGATTATTTTGGTTGCTGCCTTATTGATTGGTATTTTTGGAATCTACGGACTACTGATTTTTTTGTATTGGAATGCCATTGTAGTATTAAAAAAAGAGTCTCACTCTCTAGCAAATTTGTTGACGTTATTGCTGGCAATTGGATTAACAATCGTCTTGCTTTTCAATTGGTTCGTGGTGCAAACCCTACCGAATTGGTTAGCCATTCTTCTCGCTTATCTACCAGTTGCCGGAACCTACTTTTTTATCGTATTTTATAATTTCTTGACAATTTCAGTGATCTACCAATTTAATCATCCTCGTTACGATCAAGATTATATCATCGTTTTGGGTGCCGGATTGATTGATGGCCAGCGAGTTTCTCCTTTATTGGCGCAACGTATTGATAAAGCCATCGAATTTTACCGTTTACAGTTGCGGGCAACTGGCAAAGAATTGCGCCTGATCATGTCTGGCGGTCAAGGAGCAGATGAAAAGATCCCGGAAGCAATCGCTATGAAAACTTACGCACTATCACAAGGAATCCCGGAACAACAAATTTTAGTAGAAACCAATTCCACCACGACTTTAGAAAATATGACATTTTCTAAAGAGATTATCCAGCAACAAACCGGCGGAAGCAAAGCACTTTTTTCTTCAAATAATTACCATATTTTTCGGGCGGGT
The DNA here is from genome assembly GCF_009933265.1 of Enterococcus sp. JM9B. Lineage (NCBI taxonomy): Bacteria > Bacillati > Bacillota > Bacilli > Lactobacillales > Enterococcaceae > Enterococcus > Enterococcus sp. JM9B. Next base: position 241,678 of record NZ_MAEK01000003.1, read on the forward strand.
ATCTATGCTCGTTGGGCAAATCTAAAAGCTGACGGTATCGGTGCACCAACTGCTTTTTACTATTTGCCAAACGCTTTTTTACGAGAATATATTGCCATCATCATGCTGAATAAAAAACGCCATTTGCTTATTGCTGGTGGAATTGCACTGTTCTTTCTTTTCATCATGTTGTTGTCATTTTTTGTTCGCTGATAAAAAGGCGCTGATCCTCGGATCGGCGCCTTTTTTAATCAAATTTGAAAAATGAAACTCTTTTTGGTAACTGTTGCAAAAAGAATTCCAGCGTAGGTCCAAGTAAAAATAAAACCAATAAAGTGCCGATGCCGATTGTCCCCCCTAATAAGAAGCCGACGATCATGAAAAAGCCATCCAACAAAATCCGGGCAGTTCGAACCGAGAGATGAAATTGATTCTTTACCACCATCATCAAACATTCATAGGCGCCTGATCCCATATTAGTCAATAAATAAAGGGCTGTGCCAAGCGCAAAAAGAATAGGTCCGGCGATAACCGCTAAATAATGAGTTCCTTCCGGTAAATGCTGCGCCTTTCCCAGCCAATCAAAAAGGTTAAGAAACAAGCCGATACCAAAACTATTGATTAAGCTGGCTAAACCAATCAATTCTTTGTTACGAAAAAAAACGATGACTAAAATTAGGCTATTGATAAGTAAACTGACTGTTCCAAATTGAACCGGCAAATGATGGATTACTCCAAGAATAAACGTGCTGAGTGCATCTGCCCCCAACTGGCTCAAAACGATCAGCCGAATGCCAAGTGCCACTAAAAATGTGCCGACGATAGTCAATAATATTCTGGTGCTCAAACGATTATGTATGGTTAAATTTTTCATAGCTTCCTCATTTTCATTTTTTTATCCCTTTTTCAGTCACAAGGCAAAAAAAGGGCGGAACAAATCGGCGTTGCGATCCGTTCCGTCACTACTATACAGATTGTTTTTTTGGAAACCAACGATGCCATTTTGTCAAAACATTTTGGGTAAACGGCTCTGAAGCTTCCTTGATTGCGCAATATTTGTCTACCATCGTAACGATATAACTTTCTTTGTAACGAGGTGGAGCGATTGTTGCTCCCCACATATGCTTAAGAATGATATCTCGTTCTAAATCAGATAATTCTGTGATTTTTTCGGCATTTTTGACTGCGATCCGAGGATGCATGTAGGCATGGGAGCCTTCATCAAATTTTGTTGTGCGCCAATCATAGTAAAACAGGTCATGCAATAATCCAGCTCGAGCCGTTGCCCGCGCATCGCCGCCCCATTTTTTTGCTAATTTAAAACTATTATAGGAAACACTGATTGAGTGCTCCAAACGTGTCGAATTCATATGTTGTGTAAACTTGGCTAATTTTTTCACTTCTTCAGTTTCTAATAAATCCTGAACATAAGACATATATTCTGCATCAGCTTGCCATTTTTCTGTCATGCGTTACACTAGCCACCTTTGAAAAATACTTTTTTACTACGTGAGACGAGTATAACACCCTGTTTATAGATATTCTATCTTTTTTGAAGCCGTTTACGTAAATTTTAACAGTTCTTAAACAACGGCTTCCGCAAATCGATACATCAAAATTCCAGCAGCTACGCCAACATTCAAGGATTCTGCTTGTCCATAAATCGGAATATACAGATTTTGATCCGTCATCTGCAGAAATTCTGCCGCTACGCCCTGCCCTTCATTACCAAGAATCAACGCACAATTTTTTGTTGGAACAGCCTTGCGATAATCAACGGCATCCTTGTTTAATTCCGTTCCAAAAACTTTACCTCCTTGTTTTTGAAACTGTTGGATACTTTCACTGAGCTCTGCCCGTAAAATCGGCAAATGAAAATTACTTCCCTGCATACTCCGCAAAACCTTTGTACTGTAAATATCGGCAGTTCCTTTTCCCAAAATGACCCCAGAAAATCCGGCAGCATCGGCAGTACGAATCATCGTACCAACGTTTCCAGGATCTTGGACATTGTCCAACAATAGCCAGGCACCAGAAAAGTCGACAGCAGTCGGTTCTATTTTTTTAACCACAGCAATGATCCCCTGAGGCGTAGGCAAATCAGATAAAGCAGCCAAAACCTCCTCGGAAACATAGTACTCCTCTACAGCACTTTGCTCATCCAACCAAGTTTGCCATTCCTGTTTTCCCCGGTCGTCAACAAAAATCATTTCAATCGATTGTTGCTTGGACGCTTCCTCGACTAAATGAAATCCTTCAATCAAATAACGCTTCTGCTGATCCCGATATTTTTTTTGATGCAGTTTTTTCAACTGCTTAATCGTTTCATTTTTTGTAGAATGGATCTCTTTCACGTTCTTCACCTCGCTTCATTATACCATGCCTTTCAGGAACACTCTACTTGTTGAAAAAATTAAAAAACGCTATCATTAAGATAACGAAATGAGAAAGGATGAGCACAAGATGCGCAAACTTCGAATGAATGTGCAAGGCACTGTCCAAGGGGTAGGCTTTCGCTACACGACAAAAATTTTAGCAGATCGTTTAGGAATCACCGGTGCTGTTTGGAATGAGGCAGACGGTTCTGTTGGCATTGAAGCGGTTGGAGAAGAAGAAACGATGGAGGAATTTATTCGAGAAATCAAAGATTCCCCTTCCCCAGTCGGTCGCGTAACCTACGTCGACATTACAGAAGACCCATTAATTAAAGAAAGAAACAAATTTGCCGTCAAATATCGCTGACGTATTTAAGCAGGACTTCTTGAATTTTTTATGAACTACATTGAAATCACTTCCTTTTTTTAGTATAGTTACTTTTGTGTAAATTTATTTATGAAGAGGAAGAAGTACATGACAAAAATGAAAAACTGGCTGGTTGGGTCCGGCTTGCTCGCACTACTGCTCACGCTTTCTGGCTGTGTCAGTCTCGATAAAGATGGAAATCCGGATAAGTCAGGCATGGTCTATCGTATTTTGGTAGAACCGCTTGGAAACTTTATTCAATATCTGGTCAATAATTTTAACTGGTCCTATGGTTGGGCGATCATTATCGTTACGATCATCGTTCGAGTGATCATTCTGCCTCTTGGTATCCATCAATCCAAACAGACAATGATCCAATCGGAAAAAATGCAATTTATCAAACCACAAGTCACTGCTGCACAGAAAAAATTAAAAGAAGCAACGACCCGGGAAGAACAAATGGCAGCCCAAATGGAAATGCAGGCTGTTTATAAAGAAAACGGCGTCAGCATGACCGGTGGAATCGGTTGTCTGCCCCTCTTGATCCAAATGCCGATTTTCTCTGCTTTGTATTATACAGCCCGTTATACGGAAGGAATTCGTGAATCTGTTTTCTATGGTATCAATTTGGGTGAAGCAAGTATCGTTCTTGTGGCTATCGCCGGAATCTCTTATTTGATTCAAGGATACATTTCCCAAATCGGAATTCCTGAGGAACAAAAGAAAACCATGCGTACCATGCTGATTGTCTCTCCATTGATGATCGTGTTTATGTCCTTCAGCGCACCAGCCGGAGTGACTCTTTACTGGGTAGTCGGTGGGGTCTTCAGCTGTATCCAAACCTACATCACGAATGTCATCATGAAACCAAGAATCAGAGAGCAAATCGCAGAAGAAATGAAAGCAAATCCTCCTAAAACGGTAGTTACTCCTCCTAAAAAGGATGTCACTCCTGTTGAGACGCCTAAAAAAATTGAAAAAAATCGTAATGTACAAGGGCGCAATGCCAACAAGCAACAACGGAAACCCAAATAAATAATTCTTTTTTCCACGCCGGCTTCCAGTTGCGGCGTGGTTTTTTCTCTGTACAAAATTTTCTGAAGGTCTTGTTTCTTCCTATAACTTCCCCTATAGTTATTTTAAGAGGTGATTCTAGGTGCTCCATGCGTATTTGAATATTTTTGCTATCTTTGCTTTAATGTTTTTAGGTTACTGGCTTTCTTTTAAACAATGGTTCTCCAACCGTAGTGCAGATGTTTTTTCTAAACTGGTTTTAAATTTAGCACTGCCCTTCAACATGTTTTTGACTATTACCGCTAATTTTTCTAAAGAAGAATTTCTGAACTTATTCAGCGGAATGATTATTCCCATCCTTTCAATGTTTATGACCTTCTTTTTAAGCCAGCTTTATCGAAAAATCTGGCCGACAAAAGAGGGGCGCGGCGGAACATTTACGACGATGTTTACTTGTTCCAACACGATTTTTATCGGTCTGCCAATCAACTTAGCAATTTTTGGTGAGGAAGCAGTGCCTTTTGTTCTATTGTATTATATCGTTAACACAACGATTTTTTGGACAATCGGTGTCTACGAAATCGCTCAAGACAATCCTGAAATCCACCAAGTAAAAGTGTCCTTTCACCCACTGGTGGTTTTGAAAAAAGTTTTTTCTCCAGCTTTATTAGGATTTTTAATCGGAATTGGCTGGATGATGGCAAGTTTTCCAGTACCGGAATTTATTGCTACTTTTGGCGGTTATCTGGCAGATTTGACTACCCCTTTATCCATGTTCGTCATCGGAATCATCGTGTATTTCAGCGGATTGAAAAATTTAAAGATCAATCGCGATGTTATCGGCGTTTTGCTGGGGCGTTTCTTTTTCTCCCCTTTGATTGTTTGGCTGCTAGGACAGTTCATCCACGTACCGCCATTGATGTTGGCTGTGTTTATCATCCAATCCTCCATGCCGGTCCAAAACTCTGTCACGATCCTCACACGTGCCTATCACGGGGACGAAGAGTTTGCCGCTTCCAGTCTCGGATATTCTGTGTTGATCTATATGTTGTACATTCCGATTTTATTGAAATTGATTTTATGACGCAAAAAAGCAGGACGGGAAAAATCGTCCTGCTTTTCTTTATTCAAAAACAAATTGATTGTGGTAAAGCTCTGCATAAAATCCTTTTTGTTGCAGCAATTCATGATGATTGCCTTCTTCAATCACCTCACCATCCCGTAAAACAACAATACGGTCGGCATTTAGAATTGTTTTTAAGCGATGGGCGATCACAAAGCTGGTCCTTCCTTTGATTGCTTCGTCCATTGCCTTTTGAATCTTGGCTTCTGTTACCGTGTCAACGTTACTGGTGGCTTCATCCAAAATCAAAAGGGCGGGATTGGTAATGATCGTCCGGGCAATACTAATCAACTGTTTCTGACCAGTACTAAAGAGATTATTTTCCTCAGTGATTTCTGTTTGGTACCCTTGCTCCAAGTCCATGATAAAGTCGTGGATATTGGCTTGCTTGGCTGCTGCGATCACTTCTTCATCGGTTGCTTCCGGCTTACCAAAAGCAATATTTTCTTTGATCGTTCCTGAGAAAAGAACTGAATCTTGTAAAACGATTCCGACATGCTCTCGCAAACTTTCCAAGTCCAACGTCCGAATATCGGTTCCATCAAAAGTTACTGAACCACTGTTTACATCATAGAAGCGATTTAACAGATTCATAATGGTCGTTTTTCCTGAACCCGTTGGTCCAACCAACGCAATCATTTCTCCTTTGTTCACTTTGATCGAGACATCTTTTAAAATCAAACGATCACTATCATAGCCGAAATCGACATGATTCAAAGCAACGGACTCTGTTACAGATTGAACTTTTCCACCATTTTCCGGTTTGACTTCTTCTGGCTCATCAAACATTTCATTTAGTCGGCGTGCACCAGTAACAGCTAATTGGATCATGCTATATCCGGAAGAAATCTGCATTAACGGTTGATAGTATTGTTGGGAATATTGAACAAAGGTCACTACAAGCCCTAACGCAACGGAGCGTTCTAAGTCACCGTTCAATGCCAGCCATCCGCCAAAGAAAATCACGATGGCGGTATTTACCAACGCCATTCCCTGCATCATAGGAAACAATAAACCGGAATAAACTTGTCCTTTATAAGTAGCTGCTCGAACTTTTTGATTGTGTTCGACAAAACCTGCAATTGTTTCTTCTTGCAAACCATTAGTGATGATAATTCGTTGACCGCTGATTTTTTCATCCATATAACCGTTTAATTTTCCCACTTCATCTTGTTGCAGGTCAACATATTTACGGGCTTTACGGATCACGATAACTGCAATCAAAACGGCAACTGGTGTAGACGCAATCGTTGCCCATGCTAGTTCAACATTTTGTCGAAACATCATGATCAAAATACCGATCAACAACACGCCATTTGTCAAAAATTGCAGCAACGCTTGGTTCAAACTGTTTTGAATATTATCTAAATCACTGGTAAACCGACTCAAAATTTCTCCGTCTTGATGCGAATCAAAAAAGCGAATCGTTAATTTTTCCAGCTTATTGAACAAACCAATCCGCATCCGATTCGTCGATTTCCCAACCACTTGAGTGAAAAGGATACTATAAACAAAACTCGCGGCACTAGCTAAAACGTAAAACAGCAACAACTTCCAAATCACAGCAATAAACTTGCTCTTGTCATCAACCCCCTGCATCAGCCCACCGATATAAGCAGCCAACTCATTGAAGGCATCTCCGATATATTGCGGCGCTTTTACTTGTAGATAGGTTGCGATAATGACCGTCACGAAAATAAAGAAAAAGGAGAGCTTGTACCGTTTCAAATAATGGTAGAAAAATTTACTTGCTTTCACTAAATCTGTCATGGCTACTCCTCCGTTCCTTTTTGTGTTTCAAAAATTTCTTGGTAAATCGGATTGGTTGCGGCTAATTCCTCGTGGGTTCCTTCTCCGACTAATTGTCCTTTGTCCAATACCAAAATACGATCTGCTTTCACCACTGAAGCAATCTTTTGAGCAATAACAATCGTGGTGGTATCTTCTAACTCGTGATCCAAGGCTTCACGAACCAATTTTTCAGACCGTGCATCCAACGCACTAGTAGAGTCATCCAAAATCAAGATTTTAGGATCACCGATTACGCCACGAGAAATTGAAAGCCGTTGTTTTTGTCCGCCAGAAAAATTATTGCTGCGTTCAGCAACCGGTGCTTCGTATTGATCCGCCAGCTTTTCAATAAATTCTCTTGCTTGAGCGATTTGTGTAGCACGAGTCATGTCCGGTTCAGTGGCATCTTTTTTTCCTTGCCGCAGGTTTTGAGCAATCGTCCCTGAAAAAAGGATCGCTTTTTGCAATACGAAAGAAACCGTATGGTGTAAACTGCGTTCATTGACTTTTTTCAAATCAATGCCTCCAATTTTGATCGTTCCTTCCGTTGGATCAAACAAACGAGGAATCAATTGTGCCAAGGTAGATTTCCCGGCACCCGTTGCACCGACGATTCCAATCATTTCACCTGGCTTGATTTGGAAACTAAGATCCTTCAATGTATCTGCATCGTCACCGGGATAACGGAAAGAAACATGTTCAAAAGAAACACTGCCGTCTAGTACTTGTTCAGGAACATCCGGATAGGTGATGTCTGGTTCGGTGGCTAAAATTTCTTTGATCCGCTTCAAGGAAACTGCGGCTCTTGAGGTCATCATCATCATCATTCCACCGATAATGATTGCCATCATAATCTGCATCAAATAATTCATGAAAGAAGCGATTCCGCCAATCATGGTTGGATCATCTTTTGCCAAATCACTGACAAAGAAAATCGCACCAACAACAGCTAAATTTGCTGCCAACATAAAGGATGGGATCATTACTGAAAATAATGTTCCTACAATGATATTGTGTTCCGTCAGTTTGTCACTGACTTTCGAAAAGCCCGCCAACTGATTTCTTTCTTGAACAAATGATTTTACTACACGAATGCCCAAGAGATTTTCTTTGGCAATACTGTTCACTTTATCGATCAAATTTTGAATAATCATGAAATGCTTGCCCATTTGTGTGAAGGATAATGCGGTGATAATCAAAACAGCAACGATCAGCACAACAATAATCCACCACAATTGTGGCAAAGTATACATTGCTAAAATAAAGCTTCCGATAAATAAAAACGGAATGCGAAATAAAGATTGCAATGCGATCATAATCAGATTTTGGATTTGAGTTACGTCATTTGTTAAACGCACCACGAGATTTCCAGCGGAGAACTCTTCAATATTTCCAAATGAAAAGGTCTGGATTTTGCGGAAGGTCTCCTCTCGAATATCTGCACTGACTCCTTGAGCGACCTTTGCTGAAAATATGGTATTAAATACGCCGGCAATCAGCCCCAAAACAGCTAATCCGATCAAATAAATTCCTAATTCCTTCATTTTGTCGTTGTCTTCCAGCATGATTGCTTCCAATACTTGCTGAAGCAATTTTGGCTGCCATAAAGATGCCACGACCATCACTGCAACAGAAACCAGTGAAATTAAGACGGGTGCTTTATAATTCTTCACATGCTTCATAATTAAATCCATTGGCGCTAACCCCCTTTATAAAATTGACAGTCTTTATTTAACACTGTAAAATAAGACCGGGTAATAATTTACCATGATTGAAAATTTTATGCAAGAAGAATGCAATAAAAAAAGAAAAAAGGATGAAATTATGGAACCGAAGCTTTCAAAAGAACGAATTATTCACGCTGCCTTTGATCTTTTAGCAGAAAAACAGACCATTGCCGGTCTTTCTATGCGCACCCTCGCAGTAAAATTAGACATCAAAGCACCGGCTCTTTATTGGTATTTCAAAAATAAACAAAGCCTTCTGCAAGCGATGGCAGAAGTCATGGAGGATCACTTAGTTTTGCCGGATTCTTCTTTGCCATGGAATCAACAAATCGCTGCCTTTATGGCAAACTACTATGATTTGTATACTGAATTTCCCTGCGGCGCAGAATTGGAGATCCATACGATTCCGGCTTTTCCCAGTCGCCTTCTCCATCTTCAGCAAATGATGACGCTGCTTAAAGAGGCTGGCTTTTCCATTAAGCAAAGCCACAATACGATCAATGCGTTGCATCATCAGTTGATTGGTCAATTGATGGATCAGCAGCAAGAGGCTCTTTTGAAACAAGAGGTATTACGCGGAAAAAAAGATATGCAGGAATACGTGCAGTTTATGCATCATTTCACCAAAGAACACCAGTTGCGAGATATGTCCTCAGTACTTGCTAATCGCCAAAAAGAAAATCCTAAGCAAGATTTTTTGACCGGTGTCGCGATCTATCTCGATGGACTGACCAAATTTTTAGAAAATAAACACAAGGAGAAATCTGAATAGCGGATTTCTTTTTTTTACAAAAAATAAATTGATGCCTAAACCCGTGCTAACAGCTTTCTGCATTTGGTGATGCTATACTGAATAGGAAGGGGGAATTTTTATGGCACAAGGTGGTTTTGGCATGCGTTCCTTTACGAAAGACAACTCCGTCAAAGGAACAAAATTAAAAAAAGGTACGACCAAACGAGTATTGACCTACGCTGCGCCCTACAAATGGTTGCTGGCACTTTTTCTTTTCCTAATTATGCTGAATGCTGCAATCGGCGCACTGACACCTTTGATTTTAAAAACGATTATCGATACAGGAATCACAAACGGGGATATTCCCTACATCGTAAACTTTTCCTTATTGGCAGGAGGTTTGGCGATTGCCAGTGCCTTTTTGACGTTAGGTGAACGGTGGCTTTCCTCAAAGATCGGTGAAGGGGTTATTTTTGATTTACAAACTCAATTATTCCAACATATCCAAAAAATGTCCTTATCCTTTTTTTCTCGAACAAAAACCGGGGCCTTGGTGCAACGAATCAATGGAGATGTAACTGGCGCCCAGGCAGTTTTCACCCAAACCTTATCCAGTATTTTCAGTAATACGTTATCCGTCACCTTCGTTTTGATTGCGATGTTTTCTATGTCTTGGCAGCTGACACTGGTAGCCCTGCTACTGGTACCGGCATTTATTATCCCTGCCCGAATCGTTGGACCGAAGCTAGCGAAATTAATGCGAGAATCCTATGATTTAAAAGCAGAAGCCAATCAATTATCAAATGAACGCTTTAATGTTGCCGGGGCACAACTTGCTAAAACTTATGGCACTCCGGAAAGCGATGCCCAGCAGTATTCTGAACAAATTCGCAAAGTCCGGGATTTAAGTATCAAGCAAACTTTAACAGGGTCTCTTATGCGGGTGACGATCGGTACGGTTAGCGCTTTGTCAGTCGCTGTTGTTTACGGCTTGGGTGGTGTGCTGGCAGTCAGAGGTACCTTGACCGTCGGAATTGTTGTGGCGTTAGCCTCTTATTTGAATCGCTTGTATGCCCCAATCACTTCATTATCGAATGTTCAAGTAGATGTATTGACGGCGATGGTCAGTTTTGAACGAGTTTTCGAAATTTTAGATTTAGAGCCGAGTGTTAAAGAATTACCGAATGCCCAACCATTGACAGATTATGTAAAACAAAATGGCGGAAGCATTACGTTTGATCAAGTTGATTTTCGTTACCCGACCGTCAAAGAAGTTTCTCTGGCTTCTTTAGAATTGATGCCGGGAGCCGAACGGGAATCGGAGGAACCGATTTTGAAAAATGTTTCCTTTACGATCCAACCTGGACACATGACTGCACTAGTCGGTCCCAGTGGCGCCGGCAAATCAACTCTATCTCAACTACTAACACGCATGTACGATCCACAACAAGGAGAAATCAGAATCGGCGAGTTTCCTTTAAAAAATGCAACCTTGGATTCGGTGCGGCAAACCATCGGTGTCGTCAGTCAAGATGCTCACATGTTTCATGACACGATTGCAAATAATCTTCGCTATGCCAAACCAGATGCGACACCTTCAGAAATTGAAGAAGCATTGAAAGAGGCCTATATTTGGGAACTCATTTCTTCCTTGCCGGAGGGAATTGATACAGTGATTGGTGATCGCGGCTATCGATTATCCGGTGGTGAGCGCCAACGATTGGCGATTGCCCGCTTACTGTTAAAAGCACCAGCTATCGTGATTTTAGACGAAGCCACTGCGCATTTGGATTCTGAAAGTGAGCATTATATCCAAGAAGCACTAAAAACTGCGCTGGCGGGGCGAACGTCCTTAGTCATCGCCCACCGCCTTTCCACTGTACGAGAAGCGGATCAGATTCTGGTTTTAGAAAAAGGACGAATTCTTCAGACGGGAACCCATGAAAAATTGATCCAAGAATCCGGTCTTTATCGAGAGTTGTATCATTTACAATTTGAATGATTTTTTCCAGATAAAAACCCATGACACCCACATATTTGTGGGCGTCACGGGTTTTTTTATTTTGTGACTAAGGCATCCAAACTAGCAACTGCTAAAGCCATTTTTCGAATTTTTTGCAATTGTGCCAAACGATTATTCCGTACAGCTTCGTCTTCCACCATTACCATGGTTTCGTCAAAATATTGTTCAATCAATGGTCGCAACGCTGTCAATGCAGCGTAATTTTCTTCCATTGTTTGTTGAGCAAATTTCGTTTCCAATTGTGCGACTGCTTGATACAATTCTTTTTCTGCTTGATTTTCAAACAGTGTTTCGTTGATTTCAGCTTTTTCCGTTTTTTTAGCCAAATTGATTACACGCGTCAACGCTTCAATCGATGGTTTAAAATCTTGATCTTCCAAATGAGTATGCAGCATCTTTGCCGCTGCGAATAATTGAGTCATATCTTTTTGTTCCGCATTGATTACAGCATCAATTACATCATGACGAATGTTTTTGGTTGTCAGGAATTGACGCAGACGTCCTTTGATAAAATCAATGACTTCCTGTTGACCCTTTTCCAATTTGATTCCATACAATGCTTCATCTTGATTAATTTTTTCGTCAATCACTTCTTGCAAAGCCGCGATTGGGAAACGCCAGCCTTTGTTTTCGATGATTCGCACGATACCATAGGTTTGACGACGCAATGCATACGGATCGTTGGAACCACTTGGTATCATTCCCACTGCAAAGAAGGAGAACAAGCTGTCCAATTTATCGGCAATAGCTAATACTGCACCAATTGCTGATTCTGGTAACTCCCCTTCGCTGGAAATTGGTAAATAATGTTCGCGAATTGCTTGGGCAACAGCTGGTGTTTCTCCTTGCAATAGCGCATATTTTTCACCCATGATTCCTTGCAATTCAGGAAATTCTCCCACCATATTGGTAACCAAGTCGAACTTGTAGATTTCAGCTGCTCGGGCTAAATCCGTTAATTCTGCATCAGACAAGCCGACTGTTTCACCGATGATTTGGCTGGCAACAGCAACCCGTTGCATTTTTTCATAGATACTGCCGATTTTTTCATGGAAAGTAACATGTTTTAATTTTTCCACGCATTGATCAATCGTTAATTTTTTATCTTCTTTATAGAAAAATTCCGCATCTTCTAAACGAGCTGTCAGAACTTTTTCATTTCCTTTAATCACGTTATCGATTTTTACACGATCACCGTTACGAACGGAAATAAAATGCGGCAACAACAAGCCCTCTGAATTACGAACATCGAAATACCGTTGATGCTCTTTCATGGAAGTAACCAATACCTCTTCTGGAACAGAAAGATAGTTTTCCGCAAAATTTCCGACAAAAGCAGTTGGGTATTCCACTAGATTGGCAACTTCTTCCAACAACTCTTCATCCAACGCAATAACCCACTTATTTTCCTCTGCAATAACTTGGATTTGATCGGTAATCATTTTTTTCCGCTTCACAGGATCAGCAATCACAAATTGCTCTGCTAATTTTGTTTCATACTCATCCGCATGAGCAAAAGTTACCTCTTCGCCAAGAAAACGGTGCCCGCGGGAATGACGGTCGGTTTTGACATCCAAAATTTCAAAAGGGATGACTTCCTCATCTAAAAGCGCTACAATCCAATGAATTGGACGAATATAGGTGAAATCATAGTTGCTCCAATGCATTGTTACTGGGAAAGTCAGACTTGTGATGACTTCTTTCAACCCAGTTAACACTTCTTTCGCTGTTTTTCCTTTGGTTTTTTTCGTAACATAGACGTATTCCACACCCTTTAACTCTTTAAAGGTGATTGCTTCCGTCGTCACTCCTTGCCCCCGAACAAATCCTTGGGCAGCTTTTGTCCAGTTTCCCTCTGCATCCAAAGCAATTTTTTTCGCTGGACCTTTCACTTCTTCTTGGGTATCTTCTTGTTTTTCAGCAAGATTGGTCACATGAATCGCTAACCGTCTCGGAGTTGAAAATGCCCGAATTGTTTCAAAGGCTAAATGATGATCCGCTAAAAAGGCAACGATTTTATTCTCTAACTGTTGCATACTTGGGGTGACAATATGTGCAGGAATTTCTTCCAAACCAATTTCAAGCAATAGATTTTTCGCCATTTTATTTTTCCTCCTTGATTAGTTCTGCGGCAACCTCAGGATCCAACAAGGGATATCCTAGTTTTTTCCGTTCAGCAACAAAAATTTTCGCTACCGCCCGAGCCATATTACGGATTCGTGCCAAATAACCTGCACGCTCTGTCACGGAAACAGCCCCCCGCGCATCAAGCAGATTAAAGGTATGGCTGCATTTTAAAATGTAATCGTATGCTGGATGCACCAAGTCTTGATCGATACAGCGTTTTGCTTCTGCTTCAAATTTATCAAAATTTTCTAGCAACATGTCTTGATTACTGATTTCAAAGGAATATTTAGAATGCTCATATTCTGGTTGTTTGAAAATTTCGCCATATTTTACGCCATCCGCCCATTCCAGATCATAGACACTTTCGACTTCCTGAATATATGAGGCCAAACGTTCCAAGCCATAAGTAATTTCTGACGTTACCGGTTTGCAAGGCAGTCCGCCCACTTGTTGGAAATAGGTGAATTGGGTAATTTCCATTCCGTCCAGCCAAACTTCCCAGCCTAAGCCGGCACACCCCATCGAAGGATTTTCCCAGTTGTCTTCAACAAAACGGATGTCATGTTCTAATGGATCAATCCCTAAAAGTTGCAAACTTTCCAAATAAAGTTCTTGAATATTTTCTGGTGATGGTTTCATCACTACTTGAAATTGATGGTGTTGGTACAACCGATTCGGATTTTCTCCATAACGGCCGTCTGCCGGACGACGAGAAGGCTCTACATAAGCCGCATTCCAAGGCTCCGGTCCAATCGCCCGCAAAAAAGTATACGGGCTCATGGTTCCCGCCCCTTTTTCTGTGTCATAGGCCTGCATCAACATGCACCCATTGTCTGACCAAAATTTTTGCAGTGTTAAAATAATGTTTTGAACGGTCATTTTTGTTTTCATTTTCCTGCTCCCTTCTTAACTCCTGAACTATTTATTTTCTATGTGCCGAAAATTTTTACAAATAAAAAAGTCCCTATGTCTATAAATAGACATAGGGACGAAAAAATTCGCGGTTCCACCCTACTTCCGAGAATTCCTCGGCAGCTTTGTTTAAACAGCTCCATAGTGCCTTCACCTACACTTGACTTTCTGACTTCCACTGTCTCAGAATCGCTTTGAATCAATACCTGCAAGCTACTTATTCTATATCAACGCTGTAATTAATGTTGAATAAAGAATACCCTCAATCGTAAGATTTGTCAATAGAGTCCCTTCATGTGTTCCCGGTCTCGTTGCAACTGATGTTTCCTAAAAAATTAACATTTAATTAAACAACATCCATTTCCAACTAAGCATTACTTTTACCAAGCCTTTACCTGATGAACTAAAATAGAAAAGCTTCTATCAAACGAAGAAACGAGGGAAAACAAAAAAGCACTCATAAACGGGTCCCTCCTTGAGGTAGGGATTGGATGAATACTTTTTTGCGAGAAATTTCAATAAAAACTCTTTTATATTGATTATTTATTTCTTAAAACTGCTTCCTGTCCGTCAACCTGTGCTTTTGTCAATAGGTAGTTTTCCGGAACTGCCCCCGGATCAGAATTGATTGCATAACCAATGTAACGAGAATCATAGATTGTTTGATCTGCTGAAGCGCCTAATGTTAGAGTTTTGGACCAAGTATAGTAATCAAAGACACCTTTTGTGAGTGTTTTAGCTGTTTTCTCTGTGAAGATTTGATCAGCTAACTTCTTTGCTTCTTCCGGCTTGTAATCGAGACCACCATTAGCAACTAATTCTGCATACTCTGTCATTACCGAATCGTCTTTGAAAGCCTGATAGACATTTTCTTCAAAGGGAGTTGGTTCGAAATAATCAATCGCTTGGTAGGAAATTGATTGAGATTCAATGGTATTCCCTGTATTATCCGTTGTTTCTTTATAATCCGTCAACTTTTGCTTTTTAGGCGCATGATATTTTACTTCCTTCATGTTTGCCAGTAGTCCCTCACCCATATACTTCGTAATGACTGCATTGTCTTCAGAGATTGGTTTCATAAGATAACTGAACTCACTTAACATTCCAAAAGGAGCATTTTCATCCGCATCATCGTCACTAAGATGTTGCATTTTCTCATCGGCTTCTTGAGTGATGATTTTTACATTAGAAAACGTCACGTAGTCTACACCGTTGCGTTTTTCACTGCCTTTATCTCCAAGATAATGCAACGTTCCCCAACCGTAAAGCAAATTTTTGATATTTTCATCGCCCCACAAATCATTTTGTTGACCTACTCGATTCGTGCTATCGTCGCCATCAATGAAGTTTTGTACTTCTTTTGAAGAGATATCAAAATACTTTTTATCTTGCTTTTTAGCAAGTGCGATTGTTTCTTTGTCACTTAATTTGCTGACGGATCCAAGCGTTACATCGGGATCTTGAATCTGGTAACAAACTATCTTTCCATTATCTAATACATAGATTTCATTGACGGTATCATCTTTACTAATTTGAAAGCCATCATTCTCATTGGCAGCGGCTTGTACCCATACGTAGGTTCCTTTCCCTTTGGCTTCTTCAACGAACGACACCGTTTTTGCCGTTGTTTTTGTCGTCTTACCTGAGGCTCCGTTACTTCCGGAGCAGCCACCCAACAATAATACTGCTGCCGCCATTGTACCAACAACCAACCATTTGTATTTTTTTACATTTTTCATCCTTGCAGATCCCTTCGATCTTTTAGTGCGATATTTCCTATCAGCGATACGTTTTATTACAGAGCCGTTGCTTTGCATACCGAACTATAATATTTTGTACGAATTTACGTAGCAAAATTAGTATAGATTTTAACTAGCAGCAAGTCAACATCCTCAGCAAAATAGGTTACAATTTCTCCTCCGGTGGTTTCAACATCTTCTCCCAATCATGCATTTGATCGATAAATTTTTTGCTTTTTAAATGCAAACCGACATATTCTTCATACAATTCATCAAGTATCTTACGGATGGCTTGTTTGGTCTCCGGCTTTACTTGGATCGATTGAATCTGATCGTAAGAAATTTTGGCAAATAGTCGCAAAAAATGGATTCCGCGAGCATCAGCATGATAACGGTGAGGATCGTTTCCCCAGTGTCGTTCACACAGGACACCGTTGTATTTTGACGAGTAATCAAATTTTCCCGTTGTTTCTCCACAAATGGCACATTGATCCCAAATCGGTGAAATTCCGAAACGATTTAACAGCTGCACTTCAAAAATATTGCAGATAATCTCGGGATCGGCACCTTCATTGATTTGTATTAGTCCCTGTTCAGTAAAATGAAACAAATGGGGATCATATAATCGATCTTCAATTGCAGCGTCTACTAAGTTCAGCATATAGGTTGCATAACCTGCTAAAAAAATATCCTCCTGAATTTTATGGAAAGGCTGCACCTCTTTGGCCCCATTCAAGAAAGAAAGTCCCTCACTTCGAATGGTGCCAAAATAGACTGCTTCGGTAAAATTCATTAATGCTGGCGTCAGCGGGTTATTTTTTTTGTGGGCTCCTTTAACATAAAACATTTGTTTGCCGGCAGATTCTGTAAAAATTTTGACCAACTTGTCTTTTTCTTTATGGTCTCGTGAAAAAAGAATCAATCCTTTAGTTTCAGAAAGCTGCATGTCATTCTCCTTTAAAAAAAGCATGGGATGCTGAATAACTCACCCCACACTCCTATCAATATTCGTCTTTGCGGTAGCCATAATCCTGCAAGTAATGCTGTTTGTCCCGCCAGTCTTTTTGCACTTTGACCCAAAGCTCCAAAAAGACTTTATCTCCCAATAATTGTTCAATATCTCTCCGGGCTTTTGTGCCGATTTGCTTCAACATTTTTCCACCCTTACCGATGATAATGCCCTTCTGACTGTCTCGTTCGACAATAATCGTCGCTTGGATTCCAACTTTATCATTTTCGTTTCGCTTCATTGAGTCCACCACAACTGCGACGGAATGAGGAACTTCATCTCGTGTCAGCAATAGAACTTTTTCCCGAACCAATTCCGAAACAATAAAATATTCCGGGTGATCCGTAATTTGATCTTCAGGAAAATATTGGGGGCCATCCGGCATATGAAGCATCAAAGTATCCATCAATGTTTCAAAATTATTGCCTTCCGTTGCGGAAATCGGCACGACTTCGGCAAAAGGCATTTGTTGGGAATAGTCCTCAATGATTCTTAACAAATCATCTGGGTGGACCTTGTCAATTTTATTAATAACTAAGAAAACGGGTGAGCTCACATTTTTTAGCCGTTCGATAATAAAATCATCCCCCCGTCCCCGCTTTTGATCCGCGCTAATCATGAACAGCACGGCATCCACTTCCCGCAAAGCGCTGTAAGCTGCTTCCACCATAAAATCTCCAAGACGATGCTGAGGTTTATGGATTCCCGGTGTGTCGATAAAAATAAGCTGTGCTTCTGGTGTTGTATACACCCCTTGAATCTTGTTTCGCGTCGTTTGGGCTTTATCACTCATGATAGCGATTTTTTGTCCCACGATTCGATTGAGTAAGGTTGATTTGCCAACGTTAGGTCGCCCCACAATCGCTACAAATCCTGATTTATGTTCTGACATTTTTTTCCTCATTTCTTAATGAAAAATCCATAGATAAAGTTTAGGTAGAAAAAGGATCATTCCCACCACAATCGCAAAAAGTGCCGTCAATAAAACTGCCCCGGCTGCCATATCCTTCACTTTTTTTCCGATGGGATGAAAGTGAAAGTCCGTAAACATATCGACAATGTTTTCAAAAATCGTATTGATAATCTCTACAAGCCAAACAAGAAACACGGCTGCGAGCAGCCAAAGCCACTCCATTCGGCTAAGTTGAAAAATAATTCCGGCAATCAAAGCCAGCAGACCAAATACCACATGCTTACGCATATTCCGTTCTTCTTTAAATACAGTTTTAATTCCCGTGTAAGCAAATTCAACCGAAGTTATAAAGTTCTTATTTTTCTTTGTATTTCTATCGTTTGAGTCCATAGGCATCTAAGATTTCTTTCTGTAGGCTAAACATGACCTTCTCGTCTTCTGGGACCATATGATCGTACCCGTTGATGTGCAAGAAGCCATGTAGGGCTAGGAAGCCCAATTCACGATCATAACTGTGACCATATTCTTCGGCTTGTTCTCGGGCGCGTTCGATTGAGATCATAATATCGCCCAATTCTCGTGGCAGAGAAACTTCTTCCTCAAAAATCACCGGAACCTCCCCCTCGCCGGTTTCCTCCAACGCAAAGCTGATGACATCAGTAGGTGCATCTTTGCCGCGATACTCACGATTGATTACCTGAATTGCCGCATTATCCATGAAAGTCACGGACATTTCAGTGTTTTCCGGAAGTTCCAAATAATTTGCGGCAAATTGCAGCAGCTCGTCAATCTCGTGGATTTTGTTTTCGGAAACAGAATTTGTTTCATCCATAAAGGTAATTTCCATTATTCTTCGCTTCTTTCTTGTTCTTCTTTCATTTTTTCCGCTTCGGATTTCATTTTTGGATATTTAATCCGAGAATGGAAGGTACTGCACAATCCGTTAACCAGTGATTTTTCAATCTGATTGATTTCTTTCAAAGTTAATCCAGTATCGTCCAACTGACCATCTAAAATACGATCCACGATTAGGTTATGCACGAAAGCCCGAATCTTTTCATTCGTTGGATTATCCATCGCCCGCACTGCTGCTTCACAACTATCTGCGATGTTTACGATACCGGCTTCCCGCGTTTGCGGTTTGGGGCCGGGATACCGAAATTCTGCCTCAGTAACTTCCGGATTGCGTTCCTGTGCTTTGATATAGAAATACTTCATCAAGGTTGTTCCGTGATGCTGGCGGCAAATATCAATGACCATTTGCGGCATTTTTTCTTCTTCTAAAATTTTGGCACCATCGATAACGTGACCAAAAATAATTTGTTTGCTGTCTTCTGGAAGCAGAAAATTATGAGGATTTTCTGCTCCTGCCGGCAGATTTTCAACAAAGAAATTAGCATGTTTCAATTTGCCAATATCATGGTAGTAGCAAGCAACTCGAGTCAATAATGAGCGTCCGCCAATTTCGGCAACTGCATTTGCGCTGAGATTTGCCACCATCATACTGTGGTGATAGGTTCCCGGTGCTTCTTCCAGAAGTTGTTTCAATAACGGATGATTGGGATTACTAAGTTCATTAAGCACGATCACACTGTTATCCGTGACCAGCAGCTCAATATACTGATGCAACCCCATCGTCAATAAGAAGGATAAAATATTTCCCGCCAAACCACAGATAACTGTCATCCAGGTTTTTGAATCAGAAAAATTCATCCCTTGGAAGACGATCAATACTAAGGTCATCAAGAAAGGAAACACGATGATCCACATTACTGCCGGCCAGCCTTGTTTTGAAATCCGCTCCCGCTTAACAATCGCCCCCATCATCCCTGAAAAAAGATAGGAGATTAAAATGATTGTCAACAGATTCGTTCCAATCGCGTCATAGTAGATAAACAAAGAAGCGATCACCTGAAACATCGCAGCTAAAATTCCCGTTCGTCGATTGACAAAGAAATTCAAGACCAACGGAACAAACGCTGCCGGGTAAAACAACGGAATATAAGGGATCAATTCCGTTTGAAAAATTTGGAAAAACTTCATTAAAACAATACTGAACACCATTGCAACGGCATAAAACGTCAATGCGTTCATTTTAGACTCATCCCCGTGAAATTGACGGGCAAAGTACGCCATAACCGCAATTTGTAAAAGAAGGGCTAAAATCATGGCAACGATTGGAAAAATTGATGTGTTTTGACTAGTCAAACCTAACAATTTTAGTTTTTCAATCACAGTAGCATCGATTTGAGAACCTTCCCGAACCAAAATTTCACCTTGATAAATCATCACCGGCTGAACCGAATCGCGGGCAGCGTCCCGCAATTCTTCCGTCCGTTTTTCATTCAAGAAATCATTGATGACGATTCCTTGATCCAATAGATAATTGATTGCTCGTTGATTATTGTCACTGGTAGAAAGCTTAGAAACCGATTCAGAAGCTTGATTTTTTGCTCCTTCCAAATCACTTTCTCGAATTTGTTTGCCCATTTCCCGATCAAGAATTGACAGCGCATTGGTTTCAACCGTTGAAACATCTGTATCCGTCAGCGTAAAAATAAGCTGATAAAATTGGCTGGAGATTCGTTGATAAAAGGCAACGGTCTCTGCATCCAATTTTTCAAATTCTTTTTTTAGCGCTGCCACGTGTTCATCCACGGTTGGTTTAGGGATTGTTGTGCCTTCTTTGGCATCTTTTTGCGCTTTTTCGTAATCCTCGGCCAAATTTGTTTTGACTTGTCGAATCAAGGTAAAAAGCTGTGAGATTCGATCGTGCTGCGTATTTGCCAGATCCTCTTGATAGGTATATTCCGGCGTGACCGCCTCGGCAGCCAGCTTGCGCTTTTGTTCTGTGGCAGCCGTGTTTTCAATCGTCTTATTTGCCCGGATACTTTCACTTGCTACCTGACCTTCTTGATAATCAACATTTTTTTGCTTCACACTTGTAAAAAGTGTCAAAAAAAGACTGCCGAAAAAAAGAAGGAACAACAGCGGCAAATAAGCTTTCCCGAGTTTTTCACGAATTTTTTGAAGGGGTTTGATAATCATCTTCTCACCTCCTGAGAATCTCTCAATTACTTCGTATCGCTTTTTAAACTGGCCTTATCGTAGGCTTCAATGATTTCTGCAACGACTGGATGACGAACGACATCCCCAGCTTCGAAATTGACAAAAGCAATTTTTTTAATAGGTTGCAACGTTCTTTCCGCATGTACCAGACCACTCATCACGCCTTTTGGCAAATCGATCTGGCTGGTATCGCCATTAACGATCATTTTAGATTGATACCCTAACCGGGTCAAAAACATTTTCATTTGGGCAATCGTGGTATTTTGTGCTTCATCTAAGATTACAAAGGCATCCTCTAAAGTCCGTCCCCGCATATAGGCCAACGGTGCAATTTCGATGATTCCCCGCTCCATCAGTCGATTGGTATGATCCACACCGAAAATTTGATACAGTGCATCATAAACCGGACGTAAGTAAGGATCGACCTTTTCTTTCAAATCTCCCGGTAAAAAGCCCAGGTTTTCTCCGGCTTCTACGGCAGGTCTAGTCAAGATGATCTTTTGCACTTCGCCTTTTTTTAACGCAGCAATCGCTAAAACTACCGCTAGAAATGTTTTTCCGGTTCCTGCTGGTCCCACACCAAAAACAACGTCGTGGGAACGAACGGCATCTACATATTTTTTTTGTCCCGAATTTTTTACCCGGATAGGTTTGCCGGTCCGGTCTTTTAGGATTTCTTCTTCATACATGGCAATAAAAAAATCAAGACTGCCTTTTTCAACCATTTTTAAAGCAGCAACGACATCTGGCGTTCCTACATGAATTCCTCGATTGATTAAGGTCTGTAATGCTTGAATCACTGCCTTTGCTTTTTTGACTGATTCCTTCGTTCCCTCAAGTTGGATCATTTCTCCCCGAGAGCGGATCGTCGTTTCCGTATATTCTTCAATCAATTTGATATGATTGTCATGAGCGCCTAACAACATGCTGATGTCATCGGCCTCTGTTAATTTTATTTCCAGAGAAGTCGTTTCTTCTGTCAAATAGGTGCATCTCCTTTGCTGATCTTTACTCCCCAATAATACCACACTCTATGTAAAAGAAAAATATTCCCTTTTCTCTGCGCGTCACTCCACGTGAGAAAGAAAAAAATTGGGGCAAAGATCAATTGATCCTTGTCCCAATTCACAAATCAACGAAATTATTGTAATAACTCTTTGACGATCGCGTTGACTTGGTTACCGTCTGCTTTGCCCTTCACTTGCGGCATCACAGCACCCATGACTTTACCAAATTCCTTTGGTGAAGCAGCACCAGTCTTTTCGATCGCTGCAGCAACGATTTGACGAATTTCTTCTTCAGAAAGTTGTGCAGGAAGATATTGTTCAACAATAGCAATTTCAGTTTTCACTTTTTCTGCCAAATCTTCACGACCTGCTTTTTCAAACTCAGTCAACGAATCACGACGTTGTTTCATCTCACGAGACAATAACGTCAATTCCTCTTCCTCATTCAAATCGCGACTCGCTTTGATCTGTTCGTTTTGAACGGCGGCTTTCAACATGCGAATCACCTGCAATCTGTCCTTATCCTTTGCTTTCATCGCTTGTTTCATATCATCGTTCAGTGTACTTAGTAGTGACACACTACCAGCTCCAGTTCTTCAAGTAGCCGAAAACTAGAATTTTTTGCGTTTTCTAGCTGCTTCAGATTTTTTCTTGCGTCGTACGCTAGGTTTTTCATAGAATTCACGCTTGCGAGATTCTTGTAAAGTACCGGCTTTTGACACGGAACGTTTGAAGCGACGAAGAGCATCGTCAAGAGATTCATTTTTGCGAACCACTGTTTTTGACATGTAAATTCCCTCCCTCCGAGCCTAAAAAGTAACCGTTTTTGTCATTGAAATTTTAATCTCAAAAAACAAGACTGTCCTTAAAAAATTATAACCAAGTAAAATTTGGGTGTCAAGATATTCCACGAAAAATTGCAAATACTTTCGCCTAAATCGGTCTTTTCTGCAAAAAATTACGATTGACATGCCTCACAACGACCTAAAATCTCAAATCGGTGTCCTTCAATCTTGCATCCGGGTAATTGTTCCTCAAAAAAATCCATGGGACAAATCGTCAATTCTTTTGTTTTTCCGCAGACGGTACAAATAAAATGATGGTGGTGATGATGTCCTTGGTAACAATGAAACCGAAATTTCATCTCTCCGTTCAAATCGGTTTCTTCCAATAAATCAATTTCTGCAAAATCATGCAAATTTCGATAAACAGTGTCATAGCTTAAACCTGGAAATAAGTCCGTCATATGCTCGTGTACTTCTCGAGCAGACACATAGCGATTGCGTTTGACTAAAAAGGTAATCATTGCTTCTCTTTTTTTGGTATGTTTAAACCCGCTTTTTTTTAATGTGGTCATTGCATGGTCGAGTAACGTTTGAACTGCCATTTTTTCGCTCCTCCTAAATCAGAATGATTACGAATTAAATCTCTTCTGTATGGTATAATAGATTATCTAAAAAAACAAGTGAGGTTTTTGCAAAATGACGAATGAGGAACAAATTTTAACCTTTTTTGTAATTTCCGATTCCGCTGGAGAAACGGCAACCAAATTAGCACAAGCGGCAATGGCCCAATACTCGACAGTTGAATTCAATCTTTTTCGCCGAACCTTTGTCAATGACAAGGAAACATTGCTGAAAGCTTTGGCAGATGCAAAAAAACAGAATGCCTTGGTCTTACACACCATGATTAACGAAGAATTGGTGACTATCGTCAAGGAATTTTGTGAAGAAAGCCAGTTATTTAGTCTTGATATTTTAAATCCGGTTGTACTGGAAATCCAAAAACGTAGCGGAATCACTCCCTCCAGAGAACCTGGTGCACTGCATCACCTGAATGAGAATTATTTTAAACGGATCAAAGCGATGGAATTTGCTGTCAAATATGACGATGGCAAAGATCCCCGCGGTTTTTTAGAAGCCGACATTGTCTTGTTAGGTGTCTCCCGCACCTCAAAAACACCCTTAAGTTTGTTTTTGGCAAATAAAAATTTGAAGGTCGCCAACTTACCGCTGGTCCCGCAAGCCCACATCCCCAAGCAACTATGGGAAGTTGATCCAAAGAAAATTGTCGGTTTGACGAATGATCCAAACGTGCTGAACAGTATTCGTAAGGAACGGATGCGTTCGTATGGTCTGAATCCAGATACTGCCTATTCCGATATTGAAAAAATTCGGGCAGAATTAGAATTTGCAAACGACCTCTACCAAAAATTAGGGTGTGTAGTCATTAATGTAGCGACTCTTTCCATCGAAGAAACAGCTTCCTTAATCATGAATGCTCTGGATCTAGAAGACCACAGCTACTTTGTTACAGAATCCAATGACAATTAAAAAAGAACTGTTTGCAGACAACCAACAGATAACCGTTGGAAATTCTGCAGACAGTTCTTTTTTTAAAAGACTTGAACACCTTCTCGATCGATTTGTAAAAATTCAACTGCAGCATGAGAGGATAGTTCCTTCAAACGGCTGATAATTCTCTCGCTTTTGGTAGTTGAAGCTAATACCATCACGGTGGGTCCTGCGCCGCTTAAAAAGCAGCCATATCCCCCTTCTTCATGACAAACCTGTCTCACAGCAGGCAAATGGGGAACGAGTCGCTGACGATAAGGTTCGTGCCACCGATCTTGCTCCATCATTTTTCCAGCAAGGGGAAGATTCCCTTTGATTGCGGCAGCGATCATCACGTTGGCAACACTGCTGGCTTTAATCGCTTCTGCAAAGGGCAATTCCCGCGGCAAAACTTGTCGGCTCTCTTTTGTCAAAAGCTCTTCATTCGGGATAAATGCGATGAACCCACAATCGGGAAAATAGTGTTTGACGTAATCGGTCTCTCCATCCAACGAACTTGCTACGACAAAATCGCCGCAAATAGCGGGTGCCACATTGTCTGGATGTCCTTCAAATTTTGTAGCCAATGCTACTTTTTCCTCTTCTGTCAGATTCAAGTGCTGCAAACGATTGGCCAGCTCGATTCCTGCTACTACTACGGAAGAACTGCTGCCCAAGCCGCGAGCAACTGGGATATCCGTGGTCATTTTCAAGCGATGGGGAGTAAGCTCCGGCGCGACCTGTCGTGCAATTTCAATCAGCAGATTTTTTTCATCGCTGGGAATTTCGTCAGATAAATTGTGGTCGATCTGCCATTCTTCACTTTGACCGATCACTTCAATAACCAAATAGCGATTTAACGCAATTCCGCAAGAGTCAAAACCCGGACCTAGATTGGCACTTGTTGCCGGCACGCGGATTTTCATAGTTTTGCCACTCCTTCACGAAGATGGCTGCGCATTTCTTCTACATCACTCATTTTGTGGATGATCGTATTTGTTGCATTGATAGCAGTATCGGGATCTTTTAATCCATTTCCAGTGAAGACCGCAACAACAGTTTCACCTTGTTTGATTTTTCCAGATTTCACATGTTGGATTACACCAGCAAGAGATGCTGCTGATCCCGGTTCAACAAAGACACCATCTTGGCTGGCTACTTTACGGTAAGCATTGAGAATTTCTTCGTCTGTAACTGAATGGATATAGCCATTTGATTCGTCACGAGCGGCTTCAGCTAATTTCCAACTTGCTGGATTGCCGATTCGAATCGCTGTCGCTACAGTTTCAGGTTGCTCGATTACTTGTCCCTTGACGATTGCTGCGGCACCCTCTGCTTCAAATCCATGCATTCTTGGTAATGTGGTGCCTTGTTTTTCGTGCCATTCTTTGAATCCTTTCCAATAAGCGGAAATATTTCCCGCGTTACCTACTGGGATTGCTAACACATCGGGAGCTTTTCCTAATTGTTCACAGACTTCAAAAGCGGCGGTTTTTTGCCCTTCCAATCGATAGGGATTGACAGAGTTGACCAAAGCAACAGCTTCTGTTTTTGCAATATCACGAACGGCTTTCAATGCTTCATCGAAGTTGCCGGGAATGGAAATGATATCGGCACCATAAATAATTGCCTGTGCCAATTTTCCCATTGCAATTTTGCCATCAGGAATGACAACGTATGCCTTGATACCGGCTCTTGTTGCATAGGCTGCGGCTGCGGCACTGGTATTCCCAGTAGAAGCACAAATAATTGCCTTTGCCCCTTCTTCTACAGCTTTTGCTACCGCCATAACCATTCCACGGTCTTTAAAAGATCCGGTGGGATTCAAGCCTTCATATTTTCCATATAAATTAATTCCCAGTTCTTTAGATAAACTAGTTAGCGGAATCAAAGGAGTATTCCCTTCTGCTAAAGAAAGCTGTGGTGTTTTATCGGTGATTGGTAAATACGCTTGATATTTTTTTAGTAATCCTTCATACATGGCTATTCCTCCAATATTTTCATTCGACGATCAAGGTTTGCGTCCACATTGATCGATTGTACCTGTGTGACTGTCAATGGATCCGTCAGCAAAACGAATCGAGTGGGATCATCCGGCGACAAAACTTCTGTGCCGGTAATCTTTGCGGCTGCTAATTGTTGCCGTAACTGCGGCATCTCTTCTGTTGAAAGTGTAAACGACAAATAGTAACGAGAAAGTACTTTATCGGCGGCGGCTAATTTCTTTGGTCCCAGCGTTCCATAAAAAGGCAGCTTAGGAAGTCCTGCTTGTAGATTTTCTGCAATAGTTGCCAAATCCGTTACAACACTGGTGGCTGTCGGTCGTGCGCCTGCCCCAGGTCCGTAATACATTCCACTACCGATACCACGGCTTTTAACAAAAACACCATTAAACTCATTGCGAATTGTGGCTAAAGGATGATGTTGAGGAACCCACATCGGAGCCACCTCTGCATAAACTGCATCTCCAATTCGTTGCCCTCGACCAATTAGTTTTATCTCATACCCTAATCGGTTGGCGGTGCGAATATCCTCTTTTTGGATATCTCGGATTCCTTCAATCGTAAGCTCCTCAAAAGAAAGTGACATATCAAAGGCAAATGCCGTTAATAAAATGGTTTTGTAGGCCGCATCGAAACCATCCACATCATTTGTCGGATCTGATTCTGCAAAGCCTAACTGTTGCGCTTGGCTCAGACTTTCTTCGTAGGACAATTTTTTTTCTTTCATTTGAGTTAACATATAATTAGTCGTACCGTTGATAATTCCACTAATTTCAGTGATTTCATCTGCGAGATAGCTGTTTTGCAAAGTGCGCAAAATCGGAATACCTCCCGCCACACTTGCTTCATAGTAAAGAAAACAATCCTGCTGCTGGGCAAGTTGCGACAATTCTTCCCCGTGGAGTGCCAAAAGATCCTTGTTTGCAGTCACTACATGTTTGCCGTTTTTCAAAGCCGTTGTGATAAATTCTTTGGCAGGATGGATTTTGCCGATTACCTCCACAACAATATCAATGGCAGGATCTGTCAAAATTTCTTCGGCATCATGGACCAATTGGATATGGTATTTTTTTGCAAGGTCCGTTTTGTCTTCTGCTTTACGCACCAACGCTTTTGTAATCGTCAAATCAATTCCCCGCTGTCGAAGCTGTTCCTGCTGTTCCGCTAAAATCGTTAGAACACCTGTGCCAACGACTCCTAAACCGAGGATTCCGATTGTTAGTTTCTTCATACAATGCCTCCTTAACTAATAATGATATTAAAACACATTCATTCTTTTCTCATCTAATTTTATCTAGCATACCAAAATTGACTCAAAAAAACTAGGGCTTTTCTTAAAAGAAAAGCCCCAATTTTTTATTGGTGATGGATATGTTTTAGTGTTTGTTCTAAAATATCGATCACATGATTATCATCTAAACTATACAACATGGTTTTCCCCTCGCGGCGTGCTTTTACCACTCGTTTTTCCCGCAGAAGTTTCAATTGATGGGAAACAGCCGATTGTTCCATTGCAACAACGGTTGCGATAGAAGTCACGTTGCGTTCCCCTTCATCTAGCGACATCAAAATTTTTAACCGAGTAGGATCGCTTAACACTTTGAATAATTGGCTGATTTTTTCGACATCTGCTAATGAATATCGGTCCATGTTTTTCCCTCTTTCAATCATTTCAAAAAACTATTCGCAGCGGATTTTGATTTTTCCAATTCCGTCTACGGCTTTTTGCTAGTCATTCGTGATTTTGTTGATGGCGGCTTCCAAAGCAGCCACTCGTTGTGTTGCTGCCGTTTCTGAGTCAGCTTTTACACCAATGTAGAATTTGATTTTTGGTTCTGTTCCGGAAGGACGAACGGCAATCCAGCTAGAATCTTCCATCATATATTTCAGAACATCTGATGGCGGTGTAGTCATCTTTTGCATGTTACCGTCTAAGCCCACTCGTGTCAATTGTTTGAAATCTTCAGTTTGTACAACAGGAACTCCGGCAAAGGAAGACGGTGCTTGTTCTCGGAACTTATTCATGATTTGTTTGATTTTTGCTGGGCCATCTAAGCCACTAAGAGTAACAGAAATCGTTTTTTCACTAAAGTAACCATATTCTTCAAAAATATCTTGGAGACCGTCGTAAAGTGTCTTGCCTTGTTTCTTGTAATAAGCGGCAACTTCGGCTAATAAAACCAATGCTTGGATCGCATCTTTATCCCGAACGAAGGGTTTTACTAGATAGCCGTAGCTTTCTTCAAAACCAAACATGAAAGTATGAGAATGATCTTCTTCAAATTGTTTGATTTTTTCAGCAATAAATTTAAAACCAGTCAAAACATTTAGCATTGTCACTTGATAATTTTGTGCAATCACTGTTGGCAATTCACTGGAAACAATCGATTTTAACACTACTGCATTTTCTGGCAATGTTCCGGCTTGTTTGTGGGCCTCTAAAATATAACGAACCATCAATGCACCTAGTTGATTTCCTGTTAAAACCTGATAAGTACCATCAGGCAAACGAACGGCTGCACCTAAACGGTCTGCATCTGGATCAGTAGCAATCAAAAGATCTGCATCTTCTTTTTCTCCTAATTTGATGGCGTATTCGAAGGCCGAATGTTCTTCAGGATTAGGCGAATGAACGGTACGGAAATTGGGATCTGGCTCTGCTTGTTCTGGA
Source organism: Enterococcus sp. JM9B (assembly GCF_009933265.1). Classification (NCBI taxonomy): domain Bacteria; kingdom Bacillati; phylum Bacillota; class Bacilli; order Lactobacillales; family Enterococcaceae; genus Enterococcus; species Enterococcus sp. JM9B. The sequence continues at coordinate 270,593 of NZ_MAEK01000003.1, forward strand.
ACAATGACAAATTTTTCGAAACCGGCTTGTTGCAATGCCTTTTCTCCCAACATTTTTCCGGTACCGTGCAATGGAGTGTACACCAATTTTAATTCCTTACCCATCTCATTGATTAATTCTTGATTAATCGTTACCGTTTTTACTTCTTTTAAATAAGGAAGATCGACATCTTCACCGATAATATGAATTAGTCCACTATGTTCTGCTTCTTCATCTGACAATACATTGATTTCCAATGGATTGATAATTGAACGGACAAAGGTTGTCAAACGGTCCGCATCAGCTGGTGGCATTTGCCCCCCGTCTTCCCCATAAACCTTATAGCCATTGTAGGCTGCAGGATTGTGAGAAGCAGTAATCATAATTCCAGCAAATGCTTTCAAATAGCGCACCGCAAAAGACAATTCCGGCGTCGGACGCAAACTTTCAAAAACATAAGTAGGAATATTATGTTTTGCCAAAGTTTTTGCTGCTTCCATCGCAAATTCTGGTGACAAATGGCGCGAATCATAAGCGATTGCAACCCCACGGCGACGTGTTTCTGGATCTTGTTCATCCATAAATAGCGCCAATCCTTCCGTTGCTTGACGGACAGTATAAATATTCATTCGGTTGATACCCGGTCCTAAGATGCCCCGCATACCGGCAGTTCCAAATTCCAACGGCGCATAAAAGGCATCCTCTAATTTTTCTGGATCCTCTTGTAAATCACCTAGCTGTTTTTTTAGTGTTTCTTCTAAATTGGCATCGTTTATCCACTGTTCATACACTTGTTCCCAAGACATGAAATAACACCTCTTTCATTTAATTTCACCTTTTAAGTATAACACGCCTTTTTGTACACGCCAACAAAACTACTGCAAACTCCTTAAAGAACAAAAAAAGTATCTGCTGAAATCAACAGATACTTTTCGTTTATTTTGCGACGATATTCTCAGGATGTTCTTTTTGTTCTTCTAAATAATTAAATACTTGTTGACCGGCGATTCCGCCTTCACCAACTGCTGTTGTGATTTGACGCAACGTTTTTTCCCGTCCGTCACCGATAGCAAAAACACCAGGGATGGAAGTCCGCATTTGGTCATCCGTCAAAATCCAGCCGGCTTCATTTGTGACGCCTAGGTTTTTAACTGGTCCAGACAGTGGGTCCAATCCTACATAGATGAAGATTCCGTTCGCACTTTCTTCGTGAACTTCATTGGTTTTGACATTGCGAATCTTTGCGCCTGTGACAACCACTTCATTGCCTTCTATTTCTTCTACTACCGAATTCCACATGAAAGAAATTTTTTCATTGGCAAATGCCCGGTCCTGGATGATTTTTTGTGCTCGCAATTCTTCTCTGCGGTGAACAATGATGACTTCAGAAGCAAATTGAGTCAAATAAATTGCTTCTTCTACTGCTGAATCACCACCGCCGATGACTAATAATTTTTTATTGCGGAAAAAGGCACCATCACAAACCGCACAGTAAGAAACGCCGCGACCGGCAAATTCTTCTTCACCGGCAACGCCTAGCTTGCGATGTACACAGCCAGTAGCTACGATCACGGTTTTGCCCTTGTAGCTTTCATCTTCAGTGAAGACTTCTTTATACGCGCCATGATCTACGACGTCTTGGACGATCCCATAAGCATTTTCTGTGCCAAATCTGGAAACACCTTCGTACATCTTCATAGCGAGTTCTGGTCCCATGATGGAATCAAATCCCGGATAATTTTCGATTTCGGCGGTATTGTTCATTTGTCCGCCAGGTGCTCCTCGTTCAATCATCAACACGGATAGATTTGACCGAGAAGCATAAAGTGCGGCTGTCATTCCGGCAGGTCCGGCACCGATTACGATTACATCATACATTAAAAAATCCCCCACTTATAATTTGTAAGTTAACTTTAGTTTAGTTTTGCCATTCTGTCTAATCTTCTGCTTGAAGCTTTTCCAATTATTAACAAAATCAACTCTTGCAAATTATACCTCACTACTTTGCAATTTGTACATATCCGCATACAAACCATCTTGCATCAGTAACTCACTATGATTGCCTCGTTCCACGATATTTCCTTTGTCCAATACGAGAATCAAATCAGCATCGCGAATCGTTGAGAGACGGTGGGCAATAGCAATTGTTGTTCGCCCTTGCCGCATATTTGCCAATCCTTCTTGGATCAAGCCTTCTGTTTCTGTATCGATATTGGCGGTGGCTTCATCTAAAACCAGCACTTTAGGATCGGTCACCATTGTTCTGGCGAAGGAAATCAATTGCCGTTGTCCGCTGGAATAGCTGGCACCTCTTTCAATCACTTTGGCATGGTAGCCGCCAGGAAGTTGTTGAATAAAATGATCTGCTTGAACAAAACGGGCAGCTGCTTCGATTTGTTCGTCAGAGATTTCTTTATTCAGCAAACGAATGTTGTCGGAGATATCCCCGTAAAACATAAACGCATCTTGCAGAACTAAGCCAAGTTTTTTACGAATTTCTTCGATTGGAAATTCACGGATGTCTTTTCCATCGATCAAAATCTGTCCTTCGCTAAACTCATAGAAACGCATCAAAACATTGATGATTGAGCTTTTTCCGCTACCGGTATGACCAACAAGTGCCACAGTTTCTCCAGGTCGGGCAACAAACGAAATATCATTCAACACATTATTTTTGCCGTCATAAGAAAAACTTACGTGACGAAATTCGATTTCTCCTTCTTGGATAACTTCTTTTGCATCGGCATTTTGTTGTGGTGTCGCTTCTTCATTATCCATGATTTTTAGAATTCGGCTGCCTGCCACCATTCCATCGGTAAAGACGCTCAAAAAGTCCATCATTTGCGTCATGGGATTGAAAAAGCCCTGAACGTAAGTAGTAAAGGCGTAAATCAACCCTACTTCAACAGGAGAATGCAAGGCATCAAATCCGAAAAGCGTCAATGACAAAGCAATGGCGATCGCATAAAGAAAATTAATGATTGGTGCCAGCAAAAGTGAGTTGGTTTTAATCATGGCGAATCGGGTTTTCAAGTAATCATCATTGATTTCTTCAAATTCTTGATTCAAGCGAGCTTCTTGACGAAATTGTTGGATGATTTGCATTCCTGAGATTGATTCATTTAGTTTCGTATTTAGTTGACTCAACTTTTCCCGCATTTGTCGATAAATTCGGGAGCTGAATTTTTGATAGTACCATATGACCACTAATAAAATCGGCAAAAACAAAAGATTTGCCAATGCAATTTTAGGGCTGATTTGAAACATGGCGATAAAAGAGGAAATTACTGCAAAAATCCCTGTCAATACCATTAAAAAGACATACCAGAACTCAAAAAGTGTTTCCGTATCGTTGGTCACCCGTGATACGATTGAACCGGCAGGGGTTTGATCAAAATAGCGCATCCCTAACGTATGCAATTTTTCGAATAGTTTTACTCGAATATACTGATAGGTTTTCAAGGAAGCCATCGAATAAAGAAACCATTGGAAAAACCAGATGATTGCTTTAACGATTACACCAAAGAGATAAAGTCCGGCAAAAAATAAAATGATTTGTGTCGTCGCGTTTTTTTCAGTCAAGTAATCATCCATAAACGTTTGGATGATCCGCGGCAAAATAACGTTGACAACAGATAACACAAGAGCAAAAAGAATTGCTACAAAAAAGGTGCTGCGAAAGGGACGTGCAAAAACGAATAATCGCTTGATGATCGTTTTTTGTTCTTTGAAGGGAATTGATTTCGTCCACTCTGATTGATGTTGTTCCATTATTCTCCTCCTTCAATTTTTGCTTCTAGCTGCTGTTTATCCCACATTCTGCGGTACCAGCCATTCAATGCCAGCAATTCGCTGTGGGTGCCTCGTTCAATGATTCGTCCTTCATCCAATACGATAATCTGTTTGGCATGCATGACGCTGCTTAAACGGTGAGCAGAAATAATTGTTGTTTTGTTCTTTCGGTATTCTCTTAAATTGTGCAAAATCGCTTCTTCCGTTTTGGCATCGACGGCAGATAAAGCATCGTCCAAAATCAACAACTCTGGATCGACTGCTAATGCTCGAGCAATTGAGATCCGTTGTTTTTGTCCCCCTGAAAGAGAAACCCCGCGTTCCCCCACCAGCGTATCGTATCCTTCCGGCAAACCTTTGATATCTTCATTGATTACTGCCAAAGAAGCAGCTGTTTCAACTTCTTCTTGGGTGTACGCCGGATTAGCAAAGCGAATATTGTCACGAATCGTCATGGAGAATAAAAAATGATCTTGAGGAACATAACCAATCGCATGCAGCAACGCATTCAACGAATAATTTTTCACATCATGCTCGCCAAAAATAATTTTCCCCTCATAATCGTCATATTCCCGCATCAGCAATTTTAAAATCGTTGTTTTACCAGCACCGGTTTTCCCAACAATTCCCAATGTGTCCCCTTTTTGAATAGTGAACTTGATTTGCTCCAAGGTTGGATGATCATCATCCGGGTAAGTAAAGGATGCAACGTCTAAATTAATTGCACCTTTTGCAGTTGTTTTAACAGCATCTTTTTTCTCAACGATATGGGTTTTTTCTCCCAATAGTCCGGAAACCCGGTCATAACTGGCATTTCCTCGCTCTAAGACGTTGAATAACCGACCAATGGCAAACATTGGCCATACCAACATACCAATATAACTGATAAAGGAAACCAACTGCCCGATGGTGATGGTATCTTCCATGATAAATTTTCCGCCAAGAATAATCGTAATCACGTAAGAAACACCAATAATCAACGTGATAAAGGGATCAAACAGCGCATCAAGAAAATTAACCCGCCGATTTTTACTGATGGCATTATCGATCTTCAAACTAAAATCTGCTAAATCTTCCTGTTCTTGTCCAAAGGTTTTGATTACCTTCATTCCAGTGATACTTTCTTGCGTTTTGTCATTGATGGTAGAGAAGGCTTCCTGAGATTCCCGAAAAGCATCATGCAATCGTGAACCCAGCACTCGTGAAGTCAACGCCAACAAAGGCAGTGGAATCAATGCAATCAATGTTAGGCGCCAATCAACAAACAACATCATGGCAACGATGGTCATACTGCCGGTAATAAAGGAATCCGCAAAGGTCAGAATTCCAGCCCCCGCCACATTTTGGATCGCATTCAGATCATTGGTGGCATGCGCCATTAAATCACCGGTACGATATTTTTGATAAAATACATGGTCCATTTTTGTAAAATGATCAAAAAGTTGCCGGCGCAAATCTTTTTCCAACCGTGCGGCACTTCCCCAAATATTGGTTCGCCAAATGTAGCGGAAGACATAAACCGCAACTGCCGCAACCAACAAAATAATGACCCAAAACACGATAATATTTAAATGAATATTGTCTTCTGCAATTTCATCAATAATGATTCCGATTACTTTAGGGGGAACCAACTGCACCACCGCAACTAAAATCAGGAAGGTGACCCCCACGATATAGCTTTTCTTCTCTTGCTTAAAAAACCAACCTAACTTTCTAAAAATCGACATTTTTCTCCTCCTTGTTCCTTTTATAGAATTAATTTTTCTTATTGAAAAATTAGTTTGATTGTCACGCCGTATATCATTCCACTAGTGTACTTGAGGTAAGTGGAACTGACATCCTTGTTCCTTTTATAGAATTAATTTTTCTTATCGAAAAATTAGTTTGATTGTCACGCCCTATCCTCATTCCACTAGTGCACTTGAGGTAAATGGAACTGACATCCTTGTTCCTTTTATAGAATTAATTTTTCTTATCGAAAAATTAGTTTGATTGTCACGCCCTATCCTCATTCCACTAGTGTACTTGAGGTAAGTGGAACTGACATCCTTGTTCCTTTTATAGAATTAATTTTTCTTATTGAAAAATTAGTTTGATTGTCATGCCCTATCCTCATTCCACTAGTGTACTTGAGGTAAGTGGAACTGACATCCTTGTTCCTTTTATAGAATTAATTTTTCTTATCGAAAAATTAGTTTGATTGTCACGCCCTATCCTCATTCCTCTAATGCACTTGAGATAAGTGGAACTGATAATCTTATCCAAACTTTTGAATTTTCTGAATAATCTTACAACTCACGCCATGAAAAAAACGAGCTGAAAAAATCAGCCCGTTGTCAGTTACTCGTCTCAGAAAACAAACGATTATTTCTTCGTTTGATTTTTCATCTGTTGCATCATCTGACGAATTTTTTTCTCAGATGGTTTTTGCCCCATAGACATCATCATTGTTCGTAACATATCCTCATTAACGGGAGGATTTTTTTCTAAATAATCTTTCATATATTTACGCGCCAAAAAGAACCCGCCAACAGCGCCGATTACTAATGCGACAACCGCAATCAATATAACAATACCTGCATTCATGTAAATCTCTCCTTTCTCTGGTAGTCTCAATGAGTTATTTTACTAGAAAATCATTAAAAAGAAAAGGCGTTTTCCAAAATTCATGCTTTTTTTTGAAATAATTCCCTTGTTTTCTTCAGCAAAAAATCAGTAAATCTCCAAAAAAGAAAAAAAGACAGAAGAAATCGTTTTCAAAGCTTTGAAAACATGATAAGCTGAAAAAAAGACGAGGTGATGAAAATGGAACAAACATTGGTAATCATTAAGCCAGATGGTGTAAAACGAAAATTGATTGGGCGAATCATTCAGCGCTTTGAAGATCGAACGTTGACTATCACTCAAATGCGGCAGGGAGTGATGACTCCTGAGATGGCTAACACCCACTACCAGCATCTAATCGAAAAACCCTTTTTCCACGAAATCGTGACCTATATGACTTCTGGTCCCGTAATCTATCTTGTATTAGAGGGAGAAAATGTTATTGAGATCGTCCGCAGAATGGTAGGAAAAACCAACGCACTGGAAGCTGATCCCGGCACGATTCGCGGAGATTTTGCAGTCAACAAATCAGAAAATATCATCCATGCCTCCGATTGTCTGGAAGCTGCGGAAAAAGAAATCACACGTTTTTTCCCGTAACACATTAAAAAGGCAGAACGAACACGTTCCGCCAGCCATTTTTAACGAAAGGGACTTTCTGAGTCCTTTTTTTGTTCCCGTATTTTTACTGTTTCCAATTAAAGGGAAGGATTTATTTTGTTCAAAAGATTTGGATCAAAAGTTTGTTTTCGCAACATGTCAATTTCAAAACCATAAGGTGCTTTTTTATTCTTCTTGTCTTCTCCTACATAAGGTGTCTCCAGAATTTTTGGCAGATCTTTCAATTTTTCATGGTGAACGATGGCATTCAAGGCGTCAAAACCAATCGTTCCAAAACCAATATTTGCATGACGATCCTTGTGAGAGCCCCGTGGATTTTTTGAATCATTTACGTGAATCACTTTCAGACGCTCCAACCCAATGATCTTATCAAATTCTTCCAACACGCCATCAAAATCCTCTTTGACGTTATAACCTGCATCGTTTGTGTGACAGGTATCTAAGGTAACCGACAATTTCTCGTTTAAGGTCACTCCATCAAAAATGACGGCTAATTCCTCAAAAGTTCTGCCTAATTCCGTTCCTTTTCCCGCCATCGTCTCCAACGCAATTTGCGGAATTTGATCTTTCTCCAAGATTTCATTTAAACCTTTGATGATCTGCTGCAACCCAGCGTCAACACCAGCGCCCACATGCGCTCCCGGGTGCAGTGTAATTTGAGTTGCTCCCAATGCTTGCGCCCGTTGAATTTCTGTGTGCAAAAAATCAACAGCAAAGCCAAAATTCTGCGGCTTGATCGTATTACCTAAATTAATGATATAAGGAGCGTGAACAACGATATTACTTAAAGAATGCTCCTTCATAAAGGTTTGTCCTGCCTCAATATTTAATTCTTCGATGGGCTTGCGGCGTGTATTTTGCGGAGCACCGGTATAAATCATAAAAGTCGTCGCCTGATATCCCGCTGCTTCTTCTGCCGCTCCCAATAACATCTTTTTCCCACTCATAGATACATGTGAACCAATCAACATAGTTTTCTCCTCCAGTTCTGTTTCCTATTATCTCCAATGAAGCAAAAAGATGGCAACTTTTCTGCTTATATTCCGCCAAATAATAACAAAATCACGGTCATCAATCCTAAACTGAGTAAAAAACTGACGGAAGAACAAAAGCCGACGATTTCTTCCTCCACCCCCGCAGCCACTGCATTGATTACGTTAAAAGTAGCGATTGGCGCCACCGCCAACAAACACAGCACCAATTTGCCTAACTGTGGCAAGGGCAAAAATAAAAACAGCGCTACCAGCCCAAGACCTATGCCATAGCGCAGCACTAAACTTTGCAAAACGATTCGTTGCGCACTTTTAGGCAGTCGCAATTCCAAAAAAAGACCAATCATAAACATCGAAAGAAAGGTGTTGGCAGAAGCAATCGGTTGCAACACGGTCAACAAACTTTCCGGTAATTCAATGGAACCTACCCGCAACAACAGCATAACCAAATAAGCGGTATAAGGAATCGAACGAAATAGTTTCCACAAAACTTTTCGCAAATCGAAGCGCTGATTCTTCCCTACCAGATGATCCACCAGTACGGTTGTTCCTCCAGCCAGCATGATGCTGTTTCCCAGATCGAACATGGAAATCAAGGGAATTCCGATGGGTAAAAAACTTTGGACAAAGGGCAGCGTAAAATTTCCAATATTAAATCCCGAAGCCATATACATCATAAATTCCTGTTTGATAGGTGCTTCTTTTTTAGTCAGCAACCAACTGACGAATACTTGTAAAATAGAAAGTCCGAAGCCTAAAAAAATCAGCAGAAATAAACTGCTTTTTATTTGCAAAGAAGCAAAATTAACAATAATCGTGGCTGGCAGCGTGATGGTCAAAATGATGATTGAAAGCGTCGTTCCATCTGCTTTTGATAATAAATTTAAGCGCTTTAATAAATATCCGAAAAAAATAATAACAAATAATCCAACTGCATTGATTAAAATTGTCGCCATACTTGCTCCCTTCACTACGCCTATTCTCTGTTCATAGTACCTGAAATCATTTGGGAAAGAAAGTCCGTAAAAACATTTGCCGAAATTCTAAGCATTTGCTAAGCATCTATTCATTTTTTCTGATTTTTGCTATAATAACACGGTACCCAAATAAAACTGAGGTGAAAATCGTGCCCCAAAAAGGAAAAAAAACACAAGAGCCTTTTTCCGAGAAATCAAAAGGCTGGTTTTATTTCAATATTAGTTTACGCGTCTTACATTCACTGCTGCTTGTCGGCCTAGCTGTTTTGATTATCGGTGGCGCACTTGCTGCTGGGATTGGTGCTGGTTATTTTGCCTATCTGGTAGAAGATACAAATACGCCAACAAAAAAAGAACTCCAAAAATCTTTGGGGGATATCTCAGAAACCTCCAAATTGACTTATGCTGACAGCAAAGAAATCGCCACGATTCGATCAGATTTAATGCGAACAACGATTAAATCCGATCAAATTTCCGAACTGATTAAAAAAGCAATCATTTCGACAGAAGATGAATATTTTTACGAGCACAATGGGGTCGTTCCCAAAGCAGTGGTTCGTGCCTTGCTATCCGAAGCCATCGGTTTTGGCGGTGGTGGCGGCTCTACATTGACCCAGCAGATCGTCAAGCAACAGGTGTTGAGCAGTGAAACTACCTTCAAACGTAAAGCCAATGAAATTCTTTTGGCGATGGAGGTGGAAAAATTTTTCAGTAAAGATGAAATCGTTACCCTCTATTTGAATGTCTCACCTTTTGGTCGAAACAATAAAGGCCAAAATATTGCAGGCGTTCAAGAAGCAGCAAAAGGAATCTTCGGAAAAAATGCCAAGGATGTCAATCTTGCTCAGGCGGCATTTATCGCCGGACTTCCCCAAAGCCCAATTATTTACAGTCCCTATGATAACACCGGTGAGATCAAAGAAAATCTGACTGCCGGCTTGGAACGAAAGGATTTTGTTCTATTCAGTATGTACCGCAACCATGCCATTACGAAAAAAGAATACGAGGAAGCTAAAAACTACGACTTAAAAAAAGACTTCTTGAAACGGCAAAATGCCACTACGAATGATCATGGTTTTCTTTACTACACTGTTCTAGGAGAAGCACAAGAAATCGTCGCCAAACAATTGGCTACAAATGACAAACTTTCTACGGAAGAATTTAATAAAGACGAAACCCATCAAAAATACCTTGAATTAGCTAAAAACGAACTGGTCACTGGCGGCTATACCGTCAAATCGACGATCGACAAAGCGATTTTTGACGCCATGCAACAAGGTGTCGCAGATTACGGCTACCTATTGGATAATTACAATGGTGATCGTGTCGAAGTTGGGAATGTGATGATGGACAATCAAACTGGACGAATTCTCGGTTTTGTTGGCAGTCGCGATTTTTCAAAAAATCAAAACAATCATGCCTTCGATACCATGCGGGCGGCTGGTTCCTCCATCAAGCCGGTTCTAGTTTATGGTCCGGCAATTGACCAAGGACTGATTGGAACAGAAACTCGGGTGTCTGATTATCCAACCAGTTGGAAAGCTGGTGAAAATGCTGGCGAAGATATCGTGAATGCCACCAATAAGGGATCGAAAACCTTCCAGACCGTTCGTGAAGCCTTGAATGAATCAACCAATATTCCTGCCTATCACGTTTATCAGGACTTGCAACAAAATACTTCGGCTAATTTTGCTTATGAAAATTATTTGAAGAAAATGAATTATACAGCTTTAGATGAATGGAGTTTTGAGTCTGCCCCACTTGGACCAATGGACGTCACGACCTTGCAGCAGACAAATGGTTTCCAAGCGCTGGCAAATGGCGGTGTGTACCAAGAAGGCTACTTGATTGAATCAATTACAGACAATCAAGGAAATGCAATTTATAAACACAAAGAAAATCCAGTTCAGGTATATTCACCTGCAACTGCATCGATTATGAATGACTTGATGCGCAGTGTTTTGGATGCACAAATTACAACACCTTTCAAATCTTCTATCAATAATTTGAATTGGTACCTTGCACAAGCCGATTGGATTGGTAAAACTGGTTCTTCAGATTATTACAAGGATTCTTGGCTGATTGTGTCAACACCTTCCGTAACCATCAGCAGTTGGTCAGGCTTTGACGACAATACAACAAAAAATGATCAGGATGCCGGACAACGAACCGGTCAATACCTAGCAAATTTAGTCAATCGTATTTATATGGCAAGCCCGGATGTTTTTGCTACGGAACAAACCTTTACACTCGATAAAAGTGTAAAAAAAGCAACCGTCTCGAAGTTCACCGGTGCCTTACCTGGAACTGTTACAGTAAACAATCGCTCGGTCCAAACGCCGAAAGACACCACAACCTCCTACTGGGCAACCGATACCGTTCCTCAAAGCAGCTTTAAATTCGGCATCGGCGGAACAGATGCAAACTATTTAGATTATTGGAACAAAGCAATTAAAACTACAACCAAAACCACTTCTTCAACAAATCGCGCAACCTCGCAAAATACTACGAATCAGGCGAACGAGAAAAAGGAAGAAGAAAAAGAAACTGACAAAAATGAATAAAAAAAGACGGTTCATCCGATGGATGAGCCGCCTTTTTTCTTAAATATTATTTTGTTGAGCCTTTTTTATCCACACCATAAGGTAAAATAATTGTTTTTTCTTCTAAATCTTCTTTGTTCATCATTTTTGTCAAAAGACGCATAGAAACCGCACCGATATCATACAATGGTTGTGTAATACTGGTTAATTTAGGACGAGCAACATCCGTCAACAACGAATTATTGCTGGTAATGATTTCAAATTCTTCAGGAACTTTTACGCCTTCATCCAATAAACCATCCAGTAAGCCGATTGCTAATTCATCATCTGTAACGACCGCTGCTGTTGCACCGCTGTTGCGAATACGAGAAACCAAAGCGATGCCGTCTTTGAAATTGTATTTTGCTTCAAAAACCAGACCTTCGTTATAAGACAAACCATTTTCTTGCAAGGCTTCCTTATATCCATTCAACCGATTTTGACCGTTGATTGGATCAATCAATGCTCCACTGATAAATGCAATTTTTTTATTGCCATTTTTTGCCAACAAATCTGTCGCATCTTTCGTTGCATTTTGGTAGTCAATATTCACACTGCCGACTTGTTCATCAGGATCAATGGATCCAGCTAAAACGACTGGTGTTTTTGAGCGGGAAAATTCACCACGAATCTCATCAGTAATCCGATGTCCCATAAAAATAACGCCGTCCACTTGTTTTGCCAATAAATTATTCAATACGTTGACTTCTTTTTGATTGTCTCCATCTGAATTGGCTAAAATAATATTGTACTTGTACATTGTTGCAACATCATCGATACCTCGAGCCAATGATGCAAAATACATGTTGCTTACGTCTGGAATGATTACACCGACAGTCGTTGTTTTTTTGCTGGCTAGACCTCGAGCCACAGCGTTTGGACGATAATCTAAGCGATCAATCACTTCCAATACTTTCTTGCGGGTCGCAGGTTTTACATTCGGGTTGCCATTGACAACACGAGAAACAGTAGCCATCGAAACATTTGCTTCGCGGGCAACGTCATAAATCGTAATTGTTTGTTTTTCCATTCTTCTTTCTCCTATTCGATTGTTTTCAGAAAATCTCATTTACATTTCTTTGTAAGAATATCACGTTAGCAACAGGAATGCAACCGTTTTAATTTAGTTTTCATGAAAATTATGTGATTTTTTCAAATGTTGCTTTTGGTCATTTAGTGGTAGAATAAAAGTATCTACCCTTGGAAAGAAGGAATATTGATGAATCAAACAAAATTACAGGAATTACGCCACTGGATGACCCAACAAGAAACCGATCTTGTCTATGTCAGCGATCCGGGACACATTGCGTACTTTTCCGGTTACACCAGTGAGCCTCATGAACGTGTTCTGGCACTTTTCATTCCATTAAAGAAAGATCCATTCTTGTTCACTCCCGCTTTGGAAGTGGAAGATGCTCAAAACAGCGATTGGCCATTTGATGTTGTGGGTTATTTAGACAGTGAAGACCCTTGGCAAAAAATCACCGCCGAACTAACCAGTCGTTACGGAACTATCCAACGCTTTGGTTTGGAAAAAAATTCCTTGACTGTAGATCGCTTTGAAAAACTGCGGAATGCTTTTTCTTCAGATTTTTCTGTGGATGTCACTCCAGCAATCCAACGCCTCCAACTACTTAAAACAAAAGAAGAAATCCATACACTTTTAGAAGCCGGCGACTGGGCAGATGTTGCCTTTGAAATCGGATTTGGTGCAATCAAAGAAGGTGCTGCTGAACAAGAAATTGTTGCAGAAATCGAATACCAATTAAAACGTCGCGGCGTATCCGCCATGAGTTTCGATACAATCGTTTTAACTGGGAAGAATGCTGCCAGTCCCCACGGAAATCCCGGTAATACAAAAATTCAGCCTCACGATTTAGTGTTGTTTGATTTGGGGGTTATTTGGAAAGGTTATTGCAGTGATGCCACTCGAACGGTTGCTTTTAAAGAACCGACTGCTTTTCAAAAAGAAATCCATCATTTGGTACTAGAGGCACAATTAGCCGCTCAGGCAGCGGTAAAACCTAGTATCACGGCTGGTGAATTGGATGCTGTTGCCCGCAATGTGATTACTCAAGCAGGTTACGGGGAATACTTCAATCATCGTCTAGGTCACGGGATTGGTACAACTGTTCATGAATACCCTTCCCTTGTTGAAGGAAATGATCTTGTGATTGAAGAAGGAATGTGTTTTAGCCTTGAACCAGGAATCTATCTTCCTAATCAAGTCGGTGTACGGATTGAAGACTGTGTTTATGTAACAGCAGATGGTTGTCAACCTTTCACCAAGACCAGCAAAGAGTTACTGATAATCGACTAAAAAAATTCCCATGAGCTTGTTATATCCGCTCATGGGAATTTTTATTTTTATCAGCCTTCTGGATTATTTTCTTCCAGTTTATCTTTTAATTCTTCCTTGGCTTCTTCCAATTTACCTGAATCAGTTTCAGCTACTGTCTCTTTGGCTTCATCGACAGCAGTGGAAGCTGTTTCTTTCACGTCCTCAACGATTGGTTGTGCTTCTTTCACCCCATCATTGACGGTTTCTTTCATTTCTGTCGCAGAATCTTTGACATCAATGAAAATATCCTGTGCATCTTCTTTCGCTTCTTGTACCACGTCACTACTGCTGTGTTTCAATTCATTCGCTGACTTCTTAAAGCGCTCAGAAAGATCCCCTGTTTGTTTTTTCAAGTTTTCAATGACTTCTTCCGAAGAATCGTGCAGCCCTTCAAAAGAGCCACTTGTTTTTGCCTTCAGACTTTCAGTCATTTCCTCTGCCTGTTTGGAAAGTTTGCCAGCTTTTTCCTTTGCTATATCAGTCAAGTCTCCGCTTTTTTCTTTGGCATAATCCGTATAATCCGATGCTTTGTCTAACAAATCATCTGCCTGAGCAGCTAATTTTTCTCGCAAAACTTTTCCAGACTCCGGAGCCAATAGTAACGCTGCCACTGCTGCTGCCGTGCCGCCAATTACTGCACCTAATAAAAATCCGCCTTTTTTACTCATAACTTCCCCTCCATTTATTGGTTTTGTTAAGGATCATTTTATTGATCTTTGTTCCGTTGTTTAAAGAATTTCATCGCCATCTGTCCGGCTTTGCCGGCAACAGTGGCCTGTGCGGTTGTTTTACCCACTGCACCTAATTTTGTCGCCAAGTTTTTCCCAGATCGATTTAAATCTGAGACACTCACGCTTAAATCAGCGACCGCTGTGAATAAAGGATCGATGGTGGCTACTTTTCCATTGACGTCGTTTAATAAAGTATTCGTTTTCACCAATAGTCCTTCTACCTCACTGGATAACACATCGACATCCTTTGTAACGATTCGAATTGTATTATTTGCTTCCTCCACCGTTACGTTTACTTTTTCTACTGCATGATTGATTTGATCGACTGTTTTTGAAAATTGAAGTAATAGTCGTACGATAAAAACGACCAATACCGCAAAAGCCAAAGCTGCGATCAATGCTGCTATTTCTCCACCGCTCATAGGTTATCTCCCTTCCAAAGATCATACTTCAAGGATAGCATTTCATATTTTTTAATACAAATAAAAAACAACAGAATCGAGAAATTTCGTTTGTCTTTTCAAAAAAGCCGTTACAGAAAATTTCTCTAACGGCTTTTAGACTTATTTGGTTTTCTTCGGTGTTTCTTCAGAAAGCTCTTTTCCTAAGTCAATAATGAATTGACGCAGATTATCTTTGACTTCAGGATGTTTCAATCCATATTCAATACTTGTTTTCATGAAACCGAACTTATCCCCGACATCAAAACGTTTGCCTTTGAATTCATGGGCAAAAACTCGTTGGGTTTTATTCAAGGTATCGATGGCATCGGTCAATTGAATTTCATTGCCGGCACCTGGTTTTTGGTGTTCTAAAATATCAAAAATTTCCGGTGTCAATAAATAACGACCGATAATCGCTAAATCACTCGGCGCTTTTTCCGGCGCAGGTTTTTCAACAAAGTTTTTCACGTTGTACAGCCCGGATTCCACTTCTTCTCCTGGATTGATGATTCCATATTTTGAAGTATCTTCATGAGGAACCTTCATCACAGCAATCGTTGACGCATGGGTTTTTTCATAATCATTGATTAATTGTTTCGTTAAAGGAACCTTGTCTTCCATCAAATCGTCCCCTAGCATCACGATGAATGGTTCATTGCCAACAAATGCCCGAGCTTGTAAGACAGCATGTCCCAAACCACGAGGATGGGATTGGCGGATGAAATGCAAATTGACATCTGTCGTTTCTTCAACCAATTTCAATAATTCAGTTTTGCCTTTTTCTTTCAAATTTGTTTCCAATTCAATATTGGCATCAAAGTGGTCTTCGATTGGGCGTTTTGCTTTACCGGTCACGATTAGAATATCTTCGATTCCTGATTTCAATGCTTCTTCCACAATAAATTGAATTGTTGGCTTATCAACGATTGGCAACATTTCCTTTGCCATTGCTTTCGTTGCAGGTAAAAAACGTGTTCCTAATCCAGCTGCTGGAATAACTGCTTTTTTGACTTTCATTGCTTTCGCTCCTAACTTTCTATCATTTACTTTAATGAAAATTCGTTTTCAATTTTCCCATCCCGTAGCATAATATTTTTTGCTGCTTCGTTGATGTCTTCCTTTTCATAAAGTACGCTATAGATTGTTTCTGTGATAGGCATATCGACTTTTAATTGCTGAGCCAGCTCCATTGCTGCTTTCGTGGTAGCTACCCCTTCAACGATCATTCCCATATTTTCTAAAATCTCGTCCAAACTATGCCCTTTGCCTAATAAATTTCCGGCACGCCAGTTTCTTGAATGGACACTCGTACAGGTAACAATCAAATCCCCCACACCACTTAATCCGATAAAAGTTAAAGGATTCGCACCCATTGCCACACCTAGACGACTGATTTCTGCCAGTCCTCGTGTCATGATTGCTGCTTTGGCATCATCTCCAAAGCCCAAGCCATGAATCGCTCCCGCACCGATTGCAATGATATTTTTCAACGCGGCACCGGTTTCTACACCAATAACGTCATCATTGGTATAAATACGAAAATAATCATTCATGAATAAATCTTGGACATATTTTGCTGCGTCGTCTTTTTCGCTGGCAGCTGTGATTGTTGTGATATCATGAACTGCCACTTCTTCCGCATGACTAGGACCTGACAGAACCACAACAGCTTGACGGTGTTCTTCTGGAATTTCTTCTGTTAAAATTTCTGAAATCCGTTTATGCGTTCCTTGTTCCAATCCTTTGGCCGCATGGATGATAATTGGTTTATTTTTTACGTGTTGCGCAAATTCTTGTGCTACCACTCGCACCGCTTTAGTAGGTACAACAAACAAGACCGCATCTGCTCCCTCAATGGCTTCACGGATGTCTTTGACAGCAACGATATTTGCGGGAAGTTTAATATCCGGCAAATAATGACGATTGGTATGGTACGTGTTAATTTCGTCAATTTGTGCGGGATTGTTTCCCCAAATCTTTACCTCGTGATCATTTTCAGATAAGACTTGCGCTAAGGCTGTTCCCCATGATCCGGGACCAAGCACAGCAATTTTTTGTTTCACAACGGAAACCTCCTTATGATTCAATAAAGCACTTTAATTTTACCATACAACGAATAACTTGTCCTGTTATACTATGAATTCATTGCTCCCGTAGGTACGGGTATAATACTTCAGCTTTTGATTATTTTTTCTCCGCCAGAACAAAAGACCCCATGCTCCAACAAACAGAATCACTGACAGCAATTGCGACACACGGATATCACCAAAAAGATACAAACTGTCTGTACGCATGCCTTCGATAAAGAAGCGTCCGAAGCTGTACCAAATCAAATAACCGAAGAAAACTTCTCCTTCTTTTAAGAAATTGCTTCGTTTACGCAACAGAATCAATAAAAGAAAACCGAGAACGTTCCAAACCGATTCGTACAAAAAAGTCGGTTGTCGATAAGCACCGTCTATATACATGTTATCAATGATAAATTGTGGTAAATGCAGGCCTTCTAAAAAAGTCAGAGTCGTTTTTCCACCAAATGCTTCATGATTCATAAAATTGCCCCAACGACCAATACCTTGGGCCAAAATCACACTGGGTGCAGCAATATCTAAAAAGGTCCATCCGGAGATAAATTTATAACGGCAAAAGAAAAACAACCAAATACCGCCGGCAATTAAGCCACCATAAATCGCCAATCCACCAGAACGAACATTAAAAATTTGAATTGGATCTTTCAAGTAAGGTTCTAAATCAAATAAAATGTAATACAAGCGTGCACCAATCAAGGACAAAGGCAAACCCACCAACATGAAATCCGTGACATCATCTGCTTTCAGTCCTACCCGCACGGCTTCTCGAGAACTTAACCACATAGCGATGATCACTCCTGTTACAATAATCAACGCATACCAATAGATCGAGATTCCAAAAATTTCAAAGGCTACTCGATTCACCATTCCTACCATCTAAACCGCTCCTCATTCCGTCGAATTTTCTTCGATCAATTTACTCAATCGTTCTTCAAATGTTTTTGTTGCATCATACCCCATAACCTTCGCCCGATAATTCATCGCGGCTACTTCAATAATGATTGCAACGTTTCGCCCGGTTTTCACTGGGATTTTGATTTGCGGAACATCAACTGCAGCAATTTGGATTGAATCATCTGCTGAACCAAGTCGATCATATTTTTTCTCTTTTGACCATGCTTCTAAATAAACCGCAAGCTGTACCTGCATGGAGCCGCGAACAGCACTGGCACCAAATAAATTCATTACATCAATAATGCCAATTCCACGAATCTCAATCAAATGTTGCAGGATTTGCGGCGGTTCGCCAACAAGTGTCAATTCATCCTGTTGGTACACATCCACCCGATCATCTGCAATCAAACGGTGGCCTCTTTTAATTAATTCAAGCGCAGTTTCACTTTTTCCGATTCCACTGTCCCCTTGAATCAATACACCTAACCCGTAGACATCAACTAAAACACCATGGACACTCGTCCGAGAAGCCAATTGACTACTCAAATAAGTGGACATCTCTCCTAACAGTCTGGAAGTAGAAATCGGGGAACGCAAAACTGGAATTCCATGTTCCTCGCAAGCTTGGATCATTTCTTGTGGAACTTCAAGACCACGAGATACAATAAATGCCGGTGTATCTTCGCTGCACATCCGACGCAACACCATCAAGCGTTCTTCCGGCATCATTCGTTGTGCAAAGGTAATTTCTTTACTACCAAATAATTGCAGCCGATCATGTGAATAATAATTAAAATACCCTGTCAATTCAAGACCAGGTCGTGAAATGTCTCCTGTTGTGATTGCCCGTTCTAATCCAGTTTCCGTGCCGCTGACGATTTCCAAACTCAATTTTTGGGCCATCTGGTTAACTTTGACAATTTCTGTCATTGGTTTCCCTCTTTTCTCAGTTTTTCGTTTACTGTCTCATTTTATCATTCTAGAACAAAAGTTACTAGAAAACACAGTAAATCTTGTTGGAAAGTTTGACTGATTAGGTAATCCGGCCTTCTTTTTCATAAAAAAAGAGAATGTCACTGATTGTTCAGCGTCATTCTCCTTCATATTTTCGCATATTATAATCTGTCACGATCACATTAACCAACGACATAATTACGGCTACCAAAAGTGCTGCCCCAAAACTGGAAAAACCAAAATTGGCTGCGCCGACAAAAGTTGAAGTCAGTTTCAACATCGCCGCATTGATGACGAAGGCAAAGAGTCCTAACGTCAGAAAAGTTAACGGTAATGACAAAATCGTTAAGATTGGCTTCACGAAACCATTTAAAATCGATAAAACAAAACTAGCGATGACTGCAGTCCAGATACTTTCAACATGGAACATACCATTTGGCAGCAGGACTGCTAGTGAGATAAAGGTCAACGTGTTCACAACGAGACGTTGAAAATATGTCACTAGAAATCACTCCAGTCGTTATCATCGATCTTTTCAGCTTCTTTGCGGTTTTTTTGCTTTTGATCTTTTCGATAATTATTCTTTTGGTAATATTGGTTTTGACGTCCATAAGAACCGCTGCCGGAGCGACCGGAAGGGATAATGACCGCCAACACAATATAAAGAATGACAGGACTTGCTAATAGGACAAAGCTCAAGAATACATAGATCACACGTACGATTGTAGGATCGATACCCAAGTATTCGGCGATCCCTCCAAGTGTCCCTGTCAAGACGATATTATCAGTTGATTTTGTTAGTTTTTTTCTCAATTTGGTTCACCTCTATCCCCTCAATTTTACCCTATCTGAAGAGAAATTTCATCTCCTCAGATAGGAAAATCTTGTTCTTTTTTTCTTATTTATCTGTGTTTTTCAAGAAAATATTTCCGGTTGTCGTTGAAAGATCGATTTGTGCAAAACTGTCACCGGCTACCCGACGGAATTGCAGCATTTGGTTCATGCGTTCTTTCTTCTCACGAATCACTTCATATTCTGTCATCCGAGAATTGATGCTGCCAAGACTCGTTTTGGCATTTCCTTCAACACCTAGTTCAACTGGCAATGCAATTTTAACATTTCCGTTCACTGAGCTAGCATCTACCCGTTTGATATTGGTATCCTTCAATGTCAAACGAATATCCCCGTTCACCAAGGATACACCTAAGGTTTGCGGCGTGGTCTTCATTGTAACGGTTCCGTTGACTGTTTCAATAATTGAATCCAGTACTTCTCCGTCACGAACATCAATAGCGCCATTCACCCCTTCAATTTCCAACATCGTTGCATGAATCAGTTGAAAATCAATGCTGCCGTTTGTCGATTTAGTGTAGACATCTTTTGCTTCCAATTCATTGACCAAGATGCTGCCGTTCAACAATTTCACCGAAACATGATCGTACACTCTGCGAGGCAGATAGAACGTCAAGTCGGCTCCTACTCGTTTATTTGGTACTTGGAAGGAGATTTGTTCATCATCCACTAGAATTTGGCTGCGTTCGTTAAAAGCTTCAAATGGGGTTTCTGAATCCATTTTTCCATACAATTTAATTTTTGCGTCTACTTTCACGCCGGGTTCATCCCAAGCTTTGAATTGAACATTTCCGTTCGCCACTTTTACATCGATGATCGTTGCCGCTGTTTCAGGATATTCAAAGGTATGTTCAAATTTTGTCGAAGCAATCCCGGGTACTTTCAAACTGATATCTTTCCATTCCACATTGTCATTGACAGTTTCTGAAACAGTTTGGAAAGTTTTTTTCAAAAATCGTCCTAGATGTGTGCCAGCTTCAGCCATTTTTTCTCCTGCTTGATTCAAAGCATCGCCAGCTTGTTCTTTCCAGTCATCAGGAATATCGATTTTTGAATTGATTTTTTCTTTTGTTTGAGACCATTGATCTTTTTTGATGTCTTTGAGCTGTGCATCCAATTCTGCCCGTTCCGCCATCAATTTTTCCAGATTAGCTTCCAATACTTTAATCTCGCCTTCTACTTCATGGCGTTCTGCCAAATCGTCTTCGGTGAAAGCATCCAGTTCTTCTTTCGTGTTCAATTCCATCAAACGACTTTGTGCATCCTTCAGTTCTGCTTTTACTCCTTGGATTTCCGCATTGACCTCATCAAGTTCAGCCGAAGCCTGATTTGCTTTTGTTGCAAGCGAATCTAAAATTTCTTCTAGATTTTTCTTATCTTCCGCAGTTTTTTGTTTTAATTCTGCTTCATGATCAACAGGTTCATTATCTTGTAACAAGGTATCTAAATCATCTTGTTTTTCGGCAGTTACTTTTTCATTGGCTTGTTTGATTTGTTTTTCGTCTTTTTCGGTCGCCATACTTTCTAGCAAATCCAAGGCTTCTTCCGTCGAAAGCACACCTTTTTTTACTAAATCCAATACTCGTTCTCTTTCATTCATGGAAATTGCCTCCTCAAATAATTTTCTGCAAGTTTTCCTTACATGTCTATTATGCCCGCATTGCTGCAAATTGTCATAGGACTAAAGTAGTAACTTTTTCTAAATCTCAAGCAGTGGTTTTGGTTTCTGCAGTAAGTGTCCCCCTCTAGTTTAAAACAGAATCGCAAAATGGCACACTTCTTTGCTCAACGCTGTCAAAAAAACCGCCAAACAATTTGACGGTTTTAAACAGAGAAAAAGCTTAAAATGCTTCGTCTCTGTTGGTATTTAATTCTGTGATTTTTCCAGTTGCCAGATACACGATCCATTCGCAGATATTTGTTACGTAATCTCCGATTCGTTCCAAATATTGAGCCACATAAAGATAATCTGTGCCGCTGATTACTGTTTCAGGATTTTCTTTCATGCTTTCAATGGTTTGATAATAAATTTTAGAATAATAATCATTCACCCGTTGATCCATATTAGCGATCACACGTGCATCTTGTTCATTGGTTTTCACATAGGCTACCAACACATTATCCACCATTTTTTTCACATAATCAGACATATCGGAAATTTCTTTTTCTATCTCGGCAATCCGGGTTTGTCCTTTTACTCTAATGGTCGACTTTGCGATAGATACTGCGTGGTCAGCCATTCGTTCCAAGTCTGAACTTGCCTTCATCACAGTAATGATCATACGCAAATCAGTCGTAACCGGTTGTTGCAAAGCGATCATTTCAAAGCTTTTCTTTTCTAAACGGATTTCCATATTATTGATTTCTTCATCGTGATCAATCACTTCTTGCGCCAGATGCTTGTCGTGTTTAATGTAAGCTCTGACCGATTTATGAACGGCATTGCTGACCATCATACCCATTTCATAAAATTGATTGTGCAAATTTAATAATTCTTCTTCAAACTGCGTACGCAACATGCGGGGTATCCTCCTCGTTCATTTTGATGTAT